>PWTU01000437.1 GCA_003562775.1 Ignavibacteriales bacterium | reverse complement strand
GGCATCAGGGAGATTTTCCGACGCAAACGCCGTATGTCGGGTACTACGTTGTGGCGCGCGCAAACAACGGTGCAAAAAGCTCTGATTCGAATTCAAATTATTATGATCTTGACGGTTTTACGCCTCACAGCGGTGATCCGGAAATGTAAAGCGGGTTCATTACAATGAAAACTATTGTTTTTTGTATTCTGTGTGTTCTAATTTTCCCTGCGTTGCTTTTTACGCAGGGAAAACAAAGTTTGTTCGGTATCGGTTTGGAAATTCAAGCAGGATATGGTATCGTCTCTGAAGATGCTTTTGTAGATTATAGACCGCCACACACTGCCGGGGATTGGTTGAATGAAATTACACGCGGATTTCTGTTGTTGCCCCGTATTAATGTATATGTACCATTCGGTATCCGGTTGTACGGGGGGTACCACTATAGTTCTTTTCCCGAACAAGATGCTAATAATGACCTGTGGACGAGCATATTTAATCAGAATATGCGCAACCGCTTTGAGAAAGAGAGCCACAGTATATCCAATACCAGCCGGGGGTTCATTGCCGGGATTGCGTATTCCCCTTCTTTTCTCCGGTCCATTATACAACCTTATATTTTTTGGGAACTAAGAAGTGAACGTCTAAAATCTACTACGAGATTGGAGGGCTTTGCTATAGATTTCCCGAGTCTTACTCTCCCCGCGACCGGTGATATGAAAGGCAGAACGTATATGAAAACCGAACGTGTACTGGGAACGGCATACGGTTTTGGATTAGAAATTGAGTGGGGGCGTTTTGTATTTGCCCCCGAATGGCGATACGTATCCGTGACAGCCCCAATTATTGAGCGAATACGTCAGTGGAATATTTTCCGTATAGAGGGTATCGGATTTAGTGGTTGGACATTTTGGCCGGATATTCGCGATGAGCAAAAAATTGAAATAAATTACCATTCGCTGCACCTCGGATTACGCTATAATATTTCTGCCTCTGAATTCTCTGCACAAATGTTTATACCTGAGGAGGCAGGCAAAATATTTGCAATCGGTGCAGAGCTGCAAACCGGATACGGGGCTGCCGTCGGCGACAGTTATTCGGATAGAAGACGCACTTCCAGGGATCCGGAGGACAAACCGATGGGACTTGGGGATTGGTTGAACGAGATCAACGGCGGTAACCTCTTTTCCGCAAAAATAATTACCTTTGTACCGTACGGCTTCCGTCTGTACGGCGGTTATCATTACGGTTCTTATCCCGAACGGAACCCCAATGCGTGGTATTGGACAATGATTTATTTTAGAAATTTTAGATATGATGTTCAAGTGCAAGATTATGCAATTACCAATACAGGTCGGGGTGGGTTTGGCGGTATCGCTTATGCACCGCCGTTTCTTGAGTATAGTATCCGGCCGTATATTTTTTGGGAACTTCGAAGCGAAAGATTCCGGTCATCGACCGAAGTTACGGCAAAAGCCGAAGATGTTTATATTACCCCATACGGCTATTTAACCGGTGATTTTAAAGGGAATTCGATACTCAGGACAAAACGGGTAACAGGAATGGCATACGGCCTCGGATTCGAAATACCGTGGGGCAGAATTGCCATAGTACCAGAATGGAGATATCACTCGGCAAAATCCCCGGTTGATCGGCGAAAATATGAGATTACCGTCTTGCAAGAAGATGGGAGTGTAGTTCATTATGTAAATGATTTAGAGATGTTTATTGCTGACGGTAAATGGAAGATAGATATGCGTCATCATGCAATAAACATCGGTATACGATATTTGATTTTTAGATGAATTTTATAACATTATATTCATCGCAATAAAAAACACACCCTGCGCAATAAAATAATGTATAGAGACGGGGGTGTAAAAAGAAATACGGAATTGCTTTAACATCGATGCCGCTGCAAAACTAATTGCAAACCACGCCGCATAATTTTGCAGCGGTACATATCCCGTATCCCACGTCCAGTATCCTAATTGAATTGCCACCGGTTCGAGCAATATATCGAACAAGACGGCAATGAGTCCGGTGAGCAAGGCAAAAGGAAAAGAACGTGTAAAACTGTGGTGAGCTATGCTCGCTGCACCCAGAATTACAAAGACCCAGTTATAACCGATGACCAACGGCACGCCGAGAAAAGAGGGGGCAAGCACGTTGCCGTAATTATACCCGCCGAAAATAAGACCGGTATATACCCCGAATGCTTCGAGTATGAATGTTATGGCGTACGTTCCCGCTGCCCATATAAGGAGAGGCGTACTATGTTCTTTTATGGCATGATATAATACGAACGTACCCATTACGATTAGCGTATAAGGCGTAAGCGCTACCATCAGATCGAACGTTTGAGAAAACGCATGTCCTATTATACCTACCAGAAATATGATGTATACAAAAATATGCTTTCCGTACTTGATTATAATCGTCTTCCTTTCCATACTATCTGACCTTTTGAATATGCTTCGATCGACCTGAAACCTATAATCGTCATCAACAGCATTTGCACGGGATGCAGGAGAGTGTTATAGAATAGAGATTGCTTCGAAACGATTGATATGAAAGTTCTATTTAATAGAATAAGAATTATCGGGTATACGAATAATCCGTTTTCTATAACAGCGACAAATGGCCCGAGAAATACAATGAGAAGTAAAAGAAGCATCGGTGTAAAGAGTGTTTTCGAAGTATTGAATCCCGCATAAAAGTTCTTGGTAAATCCGTTTACAGCATTTTCCAAACCGGTGTACATTCTGCAGGAAATTAATTCTCCGCCCAGTAACGTCATAATCCTGTCGCCGGCTCTTTTGAGGGAGCGGGCAATTTCCATGTCTTCAACAACATTATCCCGCACCGCTTTATGACCGCCGATCGTTTTGTAGCTCACCCGCTTTATCAATATGAATTGCCCGTTTGCCGCAACAAACTTCGGGTGAGAGGAACCGGCAACCATACGCAGCGGCAGAAATGACAGCAACAGCCAGTTCATCAACGGCACAACGAGGCGTTCACCGAACGACTGCATAATTTGCGTCGGAAATATTGACAGCATAGAAGCTTGCTTTTCATTCATCGCGGCGACGGCACACGATATCGCCTCCGGTGCAAGCTTTACGTCTGCATCGACAAAAAGGAGGAGCTCGCCTCTTGCCTCCTGTGAAAGTTGGTGGCAGGCCCAGTTTTTTCCCGTCCAACCGTCCGGAAGTTTTTTGCCGGTGAGCACCCGCAGGCGCGGTTCGATGTGTGCAACCGATTCTGCGATTTTACGCGTCCTGTCCTCCGATTGATCGTCAAGCACAATGATTTCTATATTACGATAGGTTTGTTGTGCAACCGTATAGAGCATCCGTTCGAGTATTTTCTCTTCATTACGGGCAGGTATGAGCACCGAAACCAGCGGTCTGATGTCGGACCGTGTACGGTATTTTAAAACCGGATTTGTGATCAGGTTATAAAGTGCCACCATTGCCGACGCCGTTAATATTGGAATGGTAAATAGTAATAGATAACAGGTCATTGTTTATTTTTCTTCGGTGTCGCCGAAAATATGACGAAACGATAAAGAGTTTAGGTTATGCGCCGCCCGGTCGAGTTCGTTTATATTATTACAAAACTCCGATTCATACAAGTTAAACTCGTTAACAACTGTTTCTCCCGGAAGCGGACCGGTGAAGCGGGCATACACGTCCGGTTTACGCTGGTCGCCGTATTGTATTCTAAACGCAGCAGGAACGACCGATACCGGTCGTGATATATTTTGTAATACCCGTTTTAATCCCGGTTTCAATTTCAGGGGCCTCTTATCATACGGCTGAATCTCACCCTGCGGATAATATACGACAAAGTGTGCGGGATCGCTGATTATTTCCCGGGTATATTGAAGCGATTCCGAGATACTTTGCTTGTTGTTTACATCGATTGAATATGCGCCGAGTTTCCGGAAAAACCAGAACCGTTTCAATTGTTCTTCGAGCATCATTATATGCAGCTTTCGGTTGCTGTATCGCCTCATAACAAAGTCAATAAAAAAACCGTCCCACCAGGAAAAGTGATTCGGCGTGATGATGAGCCCGTTGTTTTCGGGTACCTGCGGCGGTTCGTTAACAAGATAAATATTTGAGAAGTGCTTACGCAACAACCGGTAAATATACGGGATGAAGATTAGTCGCGCCCACAGTTTGTGCTCTGCGCGTATCATGATCGCAAACCGTAACGGTGAATGATTTTGCCTGCAGTTATTTTACCCGACAACATAACGAGCGGCATCCCTCCTCCGGGATGTGCACTGCCGCCGCAGAAATATAAGCGCCGCCAATCTCTCGATGCATTTCGTTGCCGGAGAAAAGCGGCAAATCGTGAGTTTGAGGATATACCGTATAAGCTGCCGCGCAAACTCCCCGTCTGGTATTCGATTAACCTCGGCGTTAATATTTTTTCGAATACTATTCTCGCGGCGATATCTTTGCGCAGCGCTGTGGATAATTTTTCGATAATAACCTTCCGCATTCTCCGGGTTTCATTTTCCCAATCCTGTCCCGAATCGAAGGGAGTATTGATCATCACAAACCAGTTTTCATGTCCGTCGGGCGCATCGGATTTGTTGAACCGAGATGAGATGTACACGTAGATAGTCGGATCGCCGGGGCATTTCCGCCGTGCAAAAATGTCGTTAAATTCCGATTTGTAATTCTTTGAGAAAAATATATTGTGAGTATCGAGTCGATCCGTTCTTCCCTTGATTCCCCAATAAAACACAATCGCCGATGACGACGGCTCTTGCTTGAAATAGCGACGTGCTTCTCTTCCATACACAGCATTCAATAGATGTGCGTATGTGTAACCGGCATCTACATTAGAAACGATGCAATCGTAATGTATGGTAGATTCACCGGTCGTCAAACCGGTTATGGAATTATTGCTGTATGCTATCTTGTGTACTTTCGTATCAAAACAAAATGAAACTCCAAGCTCACGTGCAATTTCAACAAGCGCAGCAGGAATACGGTGTATGCCCTCTTTCACGATATATCCGCCGAGATTGTATTCGACATGTTGAATAATGTTCAATGTTGCCGGCGCCCGGTATGGGTTTGATCCGTTATAGGTAGCATACCGGTCGAACAATTGAACTATTTTATCATCGGCGAAAAACGATGCATTTGCTTTGTGCATTGTTCTGAACGGATCGATCCGGTGCAGATTAAGTAATGTTTTTAATGCCGGCAGACTTACAAGGGTTTTTAGTTCTCTGAAATCTTTGAAAAGAAATAAATCAGCGGTGTGGTGATATATTTTTTGGCAGTAGTCGAGATAACGGCGTACCTGACGGCCGGTATCGATTGAAAGACGGTCGATTTCATCGGCAAATTCATCCGGATCGGAAAATGCATCAAGTGTCGTTCCATCGGGATAAAAATACCTGCAGAGTATTTTTAATTTTTCGAGTGTAAGGTACTCTGCAATGTTTTTCCCGGCGTGGGTGAATATATCCTGTAGCACAAACGGCATCGTTAACAGTGACGGCCCCGAGTCGAATCTGAATCCGTTATCCTGAACAATTCCTGCTTTCCCGCCCGGAAATACATTTTGTTCATATACCGTTACCCGGGCTCCCGCCCGCGCGAGATAAATCGATGCAGCAAGTCCGCCGAGACCTGCGCCGATAATCGCTATAGAAGGTGAGGTTGCCATCGGTTAAGCGCCAGTCTGAATACCAAAACGTGAAAACTCAGCATCGAAAATGAGTAAAAGAAATCCTCGAGTGGAATGGTGCTTATTCGTATGCCCGAAAATGCACCGGCACCGTAGGTGACAATGGGCACCGATGTGAGAATTCCGTTTATAATCAGGAACGGAATAAATGTGAGCAGGATATACACCCAGTACACCTTCGACCTGATAAGTTGTGGATAGATCCAATTACATAGTATAAAAAAAGCAGCGGTAAATAGAAAGACCGTTTGGGTGTATGGCTGGCCGGTGTTTACCAATGCTATAATAAGAAACGGGACGGGAAGCATCGTCATTACCCAACCGGGTATGCGAAGTTCACGCTCTTTCATCAGTGCACGAAGCACTTCGTACATAAAAAGGCACGCATAGGGTACGGTGATAAAGAAAAGCACCTCCTCGACCGGAAGCCCGAATATGCGAACAGAAAGGACATACTCCGGATTGAAAGCCCAGTCTCCCCGTGCAGTTGCGATGATATCCCAGATAATGTATGCTGTTCCGACCGTGAGGATAGAGGCGATCACGGAAGGAATCTTGCGATAGAAGCGAACCTTTCGTTCAAAAGAAAAAAGTAAAGGGATGGCAATGATAAGGATATTAATCAATAGATAGCTGCTCATGTTCCTTTAGCCGTTTTGCGAGTAATTCCATTTCACGCTGCTGTTCGTCGCTCAAGCGTTGCGATTCGATCACGAAGTCGATAACATGAAGCGCCATTTCCGGGTCTAATTCGGTATACTTCCCGTCGACAATCAACAGTTCAAATACCATTTCGGTGTCTTCAAGTAATGTATCACGAAAGCCGAGAAACGAGGGAATGTTATGCAGAACCGAAAAACGTAAAAATCTGACTTCCAGATTGCGCGCCCCATCGATAGCTGCTTCATCAAGTTTCCGCAGTGCGGCTCGAAGATAAGAAATTTTTGAAAATGGATTGAACACATGCTTTGCCTTAAGTGCGTTGAGAACACCGTAATATGCAAGCAAGACCGGTTCGTCGTGAAGAAATTTCTCTGAAAAGTTTGATTCAATGAATTCCATCATGCGTTTAGTCTTTGCATGACTTTCGATCGATTCATAAAATCCGTGTCTGATAAATGTCAGCGTCGATGTTTCAAGTGTCTCCTGAGATGAGACGGATGAGATTTCTGCCTGTACCGAAGAAACAACCGCAGGTATTATCAGCACATAAAATAGTAAAGTATTTTTCATAAAATTATCGTAGAAATCGAACGGTTAAAAATGATTTAATGAGCAAAAATAGTTTTGTAAAGTTGGAAATCCGGATGCGTTGTTTCATAAGTTCATCTATGCTCTTTTTTCGTATTTTTTTAAAAAGGACATAGTAATACAGATACGCCGAATAAACGCCATGTTTCGCTCCAACCGGTAATATTTTAATTCCCGGAAGAGCGTTTCGAAATTCTTCATCTATTTCCAATTCAAGTTTTTCTTTTTCAAGGTTGGTCATATCGGATTGTTCGGCAATACCCGGAAAATAAATCCTGCCGCGTTCATCCAAGTCGCTTTTCATATCCCGCAGAAAATTTACTTTCTGAAATGCCGAGCCGAGTGCCCGGGCGGGATCAATCAATTCACGGAAGAGCGCTTCGTTGCCGTCGCAAAATATTTTTAAACACATCAAGCCGACAACTTCGGCTGAACCGTACACATACTTATTGTAAAGCGGGCGGTGATAATGTTTGTTGCTTATGTCGAGTTCCATGCTGTACAAAAATGCAGCGATATACTCTCGATCTATATTGTACTTGTTGACGGTTTTCTGAAACGAATGAAGAACGGGATTTGTAGAAAGTCCCCGATCTATCGATTTGTATGTATCGCAGCGGAACTCTTCAAACAATATCGGTTTGTCCTGGTCGTGAAACGTATCCACAATCTCATCGGCAATCCGGACAAATCCGTAAATGGAGTATATCGCCTCCTGATATTTCGATGAGAATGCGACGATACCTAAACTAAACGAGGTGCTGTAGTATGTCGTTACCAGTCTGCTGATCCGGTAACTAATTTTTGAGTACAGATCCATTGTCTTTTAGAATTCTTTCCAGTACCAATTTCGAACTGATAATAACCATCGGTAAACCGGTGCCCGGAACGGTTGATGCGCCGACGTAATAGAGATTGGAAAACTTTTCATCTTTGTTGCGCGGGCGGTAGGCGCCGACCTGATTCATACCATGTGCCAGCCCGAGCCCGGACCCTTTATACAGGTTCAACATACTCGCCCAATCATCGGGGGCGAGTGTAATACGAACCAAAGTGTTTTGAGTGATATCGAATCCCGTTCGCGATGAGAGATCATCGATGATGGTTCCGGCAAGTTCTTCTTTGTCTGACCAGTCTTTTTTGTATCGTAAATCGGGAACCGGACAGAGAATGAGAACATTCTCGCATCCCTCCGGTGCGCATTGGCTGTACGATTTCGTTGGTACATTTACATAGTAATACGGTTTTTGCGGACTGATCGACGATGTAAATATCGTATCCGCATATCCGCGGAAATTGCTCCCGAGAAAATAATTATGGTGCATAAGTCCGTCTATTTTTCCCTTCAGTCCGAGATAGATTGTGAACGGTGCAAGTGTCCAGTCCATTTTATCGAGCCGTTTTTCGGAGTATGAGGGACGTTGTAATATAGCGCCGCGAAACCCTGCAGCATCGGCGTTGGATATGAAGAGATCTGCCGTCCATCGTTTTCCGCTTTGATCGATAACTGCTGTAAGTTTTCCGTTAGAATTTTCAATACCCGTCACTTCGGTATTATATTTTATCTCAACGTTCCGTTCTTCAAGGAGCTTCAGTAGTTCTTCTACAAGACGGTACATACCGCCGTCGATCTTCCAGTAGCCGTCGTGTTTGAGTTCGGTGTAATTCAGAATGGTATAAATTGCCGGCGTCTGAAACGGAGTCGAACCGAGAAAGAATGCAACAAGGGAAAAGATAATACGGATTTCTTCCGACGAGAAATTCTTCTCGACCTCTTTCCACATATTTCGCAGCAGGAACGGTAGATGCTTTGGTGGAACCCGTGTCAGCTTGAGAATGTAGTCGAGTTTATTTTTAAAGTTCTTTTTCACAACACGGTATTCGGTATCGTGAAAAATTTGTCCCGCACGCTCAAGATAACGTTCTGCCTTCGCCGCAAGATCCGGCTCTATACCGGCAAACTCTTCTTCCAGTTTATTAAGATCTTTCCATATGCGGAATGGTTTTTCTTTCCCCTCAAAATAAACCTGGTAGATGGGGTCGAGCGCCTGTAATTTTACAGGGATTTCGATGCCGCAGCTTGAAAAGAGTTCTCTTAGTTCATAGCTCATGCTCATGAACGAGGGACCGAGATCAAAGACAAATCCGTCTTTTTTAATTTGATTGAGTCTTCCCCCGGCCGTGGTATGTTTCTCGAGAATAGTAACCCGCTGACCGATAGCCGATAGACGGAGCGCGGTTGCTAATCCGCCTAAGCCCGATCCGATAATTATGGTTTTCAATTGTATTCACATTCATATAAATAATAGGTTAGTTTAAAATAATAAACCATGATTTAAAAACCAAAGTTCATTGCCGGTAATTTACTTCTTGAATAGACGCAGCCATTCTTCGATCGAGAGATCGTCGGTGAATGGTTTTTCCGAATCATCGGTGGTGGTTGATGGCAATGTATCTCTTAAAAAGCGACGAACAGATTGAATTTCGCAGCTATGGGCGCGTGCGAAATTCTGAATTTCATGATCATCGGACACCACGATTAGATTTCGGGGGTTTTTAGACCGCGCGATGAGCGATTTAATCAATGCGTCTGCGGGCCGTTTATAAGAAAACGTGACCTGCACGTTCGGTATGTTCGAAACGATATTTCCCGGCGGAGCACCGTCGAATAAAATCGAGCATTTTTTCTTCTTTCCCGATGTAATTCGCTGGCACCGAACGATGAGCCCGTTGAGAGCACGTCCAGGGTCGGTTGAGATGACGGCTTTAGATTCCGGATCTTTAAAAAGGATATTATGCCCGTCGAGTATAAAATGTCGCATTATAAAATCGCAATAAACATAAAAAAACACACAAAATATCATTAAATATAGCAAATTAATTTGCATTTTTCATTTTTTTCATTTTCTTGTACATATAGACGAAATTTAACAGAACAGTCATTATTCATATTGCGGAGGACGTATATGAAAATGGAGATTAAGTCCGACACGCCGTTGAGTGTGTTGTTGCACCTTCATCCCGAAGCTGAAACAGTGTTAAAAGACCATTTTAAGAATATCAATTTCACAAGCATCACCGAACGAGTTAAGACACTGGAAGATATTTCAAAAGAAGAGAATGTGGATGTCAATGCAATTCTGGAGGAATTAAAACAAAAACTGGAGACATAATCTACTGTGTCCTTTCCAATTTTATAGAGGTATTCCTACGTGAATGCAGAAACAATCAGTCAATTATATCGCAAACGATTTGCCAATAGGTCTCTTATACTTGTATCAAACCGGGAGCCGTATATACATCGCAGAACAAAAACGGGAATAAAAGTCGATACACCTGCCGGTGGATTAACATCGGCGCTTGATCCGGTTATGCGGGCAATCAGGGGAACGTGGATAGCATGGGGAAGCGGGAGCGCCGATAAAGAAGTCAGCGATAATGAAGGAAAGATAATGGTTCCCCCCGATGACCCTGCCTATACATTGAAGCGGGTCTGGCTCGATCAAAAAGAGATTGATGGGTTTTATTACGGGTACGCAAATCAGGCGTTATGGCCGTTGTGTCATATGCTTATCGAAAAAGCACGCTTCCGTCAGCGACATTGGCGGCGTTATTTTGAGGTGAACAGGAAATTTGCAGATGCAGTCATTCCGGAAATTAAAAACAAGAAAGACATTATCTGGATACAGGATTATCACTTTACCGCCCTGCCGTATATGCTCCGTTCGAGAGCGAAGGATTTAACGATTGCAATGTTCTGGCATATACCCTGGCCGCCGTGGGAAATTTTTCGGGTTATTCCTCAACGTATCGAAATACTTAAGGGTATGCTCGGATGCGATATGATTGGATTCCATATTAACCGTTACTGTCAAAACTTTATGGAATGTGTTGAAAGCGAACTGGGTGCGAGTATTGATTGGGATAAAAATACTATTTTTTATGAAGGACGGGATACCCGGCTTCTACCGCTTCCGATAAGTATAGATTTTACTATGTTCGAAGAGATGACGCGCAAGAATACGGTTACAGCTAATCTTCGCGATATCAGAAAAAAGTTAAAGTTAGACGGCAAGTATGTCGGCGTCGGAGTCGACCGTCTCGATTATAGTAAAGGGATTACCGAACGTATCCGGGCAATACGATTGTTCTTCAAAAAATATCCCGCTTATCGTGAACGATTTACATTTATTCAAATCGCAGTTCCTTCGCGAACGAAAATTCAGGAATACAGTGAGTTAAAAGATAGCATCGAAAAATTAATCGATGAAATAAATAGAGAATTTGGTACGGATAATTGGACGCCGATAATTTATTATTCAACAAATGTACCGCATAAGGAGTTGGTCAATTACTACCGCATTGCGGATATTGCGATAGTAAGTTCGATTGTTGACGGTATGAATTTGGTGGCGAAGGAATTTATTGCATCGCAAATTGACGAAAAGGGTGTGCTTATCCTTAGTGAATTTGTCGGCGCGGTAGCGGAGCTAAATAAAGCCATAATTATAAATCCATTTGATGTGGAGCACTTTGCGGATATGATCCGAAGAGGATTGGAAATGCCGGACGAGGAGAAGAGACGGAGAATGCAAAAAATGAGAGCATATGTTCAGACACATAACATTTATGATTGGATTAATGACAATTTAGATGCCGTACGTAAGGAAATACTCTAACGAATAAAAGGAGATCGCTATGCCGCCGGAAAAAAATACGCTTACAAAGGTTTTCGACGATCTTGAAGCTGTAGAAGAACAACTATCAAAACGAAAGAACATAAATCTCTTTTTAGATTTTGATGGAACTATTGCACCAATAGCCCCAACCCCCGATAAAGTAAAAATTCCCCCCGAAATTATTAGTATACTTGAAAAATTGAGTGAATATGAACATGTGTTTACTGCAATCATTACGGGACGTTCAATTGAGAATGTGAGTGAGGTTGTCAATTTAAAAAATATTCACTATGCAGGGAACCACGGGCTCGAAATCAGCGGCGTGAAACGAACCGAGATTGTTCCGAATGCCGCACAGATCGTTCGCAGTATAAAAAAAATATCGGATGATTTGAACAAAGTCCTTCTTACCGTTCCCGGCGCCTGGGTTGAAAATAAATCTCTTACTGCAAGCGTTCATTACCGTGAGGTTCCCGTGTCGCACGTTCCCGAATTGAACCGGCTCGTCGGTGAGATCACCGCACACTACATCGACCGCGGATTGATCAAATTGACGCGAGGTAAAAAGGTTATTGAAATTCGGCCGAATATAAAATGGCATAAAGGCAAAGCGGTAACCTGGATGCTAAAAAACATTGCGAAGAAGAGAGCTACCAATATATATATCGGTGACGATGAAACGGATGAAGATGTATTTAAAATATTGAATTCCGCTATTACGATTAAGGTAACGCGGGATTCAAAAATGAAAACCGATGCCCGGTATTTTGTTAATAATCCCACTGAAGTCCGTTATTTTTTACAATGGCTTCTCGAAAGAGTTACTTCCTTGAAATAAATTCTCACAACATAGTTATAGAAAGAGGTATAGTACGTGAACAATGTATTCAGATTCTTTACAGAGCGACGGCTTGTTCAGGCGACCGGCCAGCGTGCAGTCACCGTTCGTGAACTGTTAACGCAAATGAAGAAGGTCGGGGGCGCTTCTATTTTTTATCATACCCACGCATCGTATCTGGAACACCATTTTGTGAGAAAGCGGTTTTATAATGACTTTGCGACCTGGGTATCCGAATCGCTTCAGGAACACAAGCTTGCCGAACAAATCGCCGGAATCGATATTATGGATTATACAACGATACGCGACCTACGGAATGATCTTATCCGCACAATTCAAAATCATCTGAATGAACGAAAAGGAGAACGCGCACGAAAAGCGCCGTCCGGTGAGGAATTTCATTTCTGTAAGGCGAAAAGTTTTGTCTTCCCGACCGGATTGGAAGCCCGGTCAATTCCGGAATTCTTCGATTGTCTCGGCAAAATATCTCCATTATCACTTTACTATCACGTATATGAATCCCGGTTACGTCTTCAACGTACAACAAGTGATTTCTCTGTGTGGCTCACCGATATGGGCGCAGAAGACATCGCCCGGAAAATCAACCGGCTCGATCCGTACGCATTTACACTCGAAGAACTCCGGGAGCGGATTATTTCATTTTATTCATAAATTTTTTTATTGACCGAATTATCATTTAAAGGATGCAGTGCATGTCAATTTCTATTGAAGCATATCGACCGATTGTCGGGACACAGTTTATTGACGAGTTATACAGGATAGCCGAACATATTAACGGAAGATTGATCCAGCATATCAATTCAACACCGGTCGGAGGCGGCGTTGCAGAGATATTACACCGGCTGGTTCCGTTAACGAATGAGCTCGGTGTAAAAGCGACGTGGGATGTGATCAAAGGGAGTGAGGAATTCTTTAACGTAACGAAGGCATTTCATAATGCTTTACACGGAAGCGGAAACGATATAACCGACGAGATGTTCGATATATTTCGCGTTGCAACCCGTGATAATCTCGAAACAATGAACTTATACGGCGACGTGATTATGATCCATGATCCGCAACCGGCAGGGTTAATTGCGAAGAAAAACGAAATCGGGAGGAAATGGGCATGGCGATGTCATATCGACGTTTCGCAGCCCAATAAGAAATTATGGGAATTTTTGCATGAATATGTCGTGCAATATGATGCGTCGATATTCTCAATGCCGGACTTTTCACAACAACTGCCCATTCCGCAATATCTTATAGCCCCATCAATTGATCCGCTTTCAGATAAAAACAGAGACATTGAACAGAGTTTTATCGACTCGGTGCTTGAAAAATATGAGCTCGACCCGGACCGGCCGATTATAACTCAAATATCCAGGTTTGATCGTCTCAAAGATCCGATCGGGGTTATTAAAGCATTCCGAATAGTTAAAAAAAGATACGATGAGGTACAGCTCGTGCTTGCAGGCGGCGGGGCGTCGGATGATCCCGAAGGAGTTGCAGTTCTACAAGAGGCACAGGAAATGGGTGCCGATGATCCGGATATTAAAATCCTTCTTCTTCCTGCATATAGTGATAAAGAGATTAATGCGTTGCAGCGTGCATCGACCGTGGTGCTGCAAAAATCCATCAAGGAGGGATTCGGGTTGACCGTTACCGAAGCAATGTGGAAGCGGAAGCCGGTTATCGGCGGTGCAACGGGGGGAATTCGTAAACAGATTATCGACGGCGTCACCGGTTATCTTGTGCATACGGTGGAGGGTACCGCACGGAGAATTATCGATATACTTAATAATCCGAAACATGCAGATGAAATGGCGCGAAATGCATACGAACACGTGCGGAATAATTTTCTCCTCACTCGCCACCTCAAGGATTATCTGCTGCTTATGATCGCTCTGGAACGTGACGGCAGAGATGTGATCGAGTTGTGAAGTTGTTATTGACTTTCACAATGCAATCTTTTATTATTTAACAAAAGGTGGTCCTGAAAAAATATAAGGGTGATTCTGTGCAGGTGCACGTTAAATATACATATTCAGATTTGCTTACCGTACCGGATGATGGTAACAGATATGAACTCTTTGAAGGAGAGCTGATTATGACGCCATCCCCAATGCTTTTGCATCAAATAGCGTCTACCAATCTTATCTATAAACTTAAAGAACATATCATCGTCCACAAAAGCGGTGTAGTAATTGCTGCCCCTTTTGATGTTTATTTCGATGATGAAAATGTTTTTCAACCGGATATAATTTTTATTTCGCATCAACGGCGTTCTATTGTGGAAGAGAAAAGAATTAAAGGCGCTCCCGATCTTGTTGTTGAAATACTCTCACCGAATACAAAAGATCGTGATTATGGATTCAAGTTTAAAAAGTACGCGGAGATCGGAGTTAAAGAATATTGGATTGTCGATACTGATGAAAAAATCATCAAATTATATCAACTGTCGGAAAGAGGATTTGTGCATTATAAGGAGCTTTCGGGACACGATATGGTCGAATCGAATATGTTACCCGGTTTGAGTTTTCCGGTAGATGACATTTGGGAAATGTAAATATCCTACCCTTTCACCGATCCCGCCGTCAATCCCTGTACAATTCTCTTTTGCAATATCAACACCATCAACACAAGCGGTAATGTAATTATTGTCGAAGCCGCAAATATTGTACCCCAAGGTACTTCATGCAGTCCGGGAAACATAGTGATACCCACCGTCACCGTGCGCATATGATTTGCAGTGTTGAATATGAGGGCGAATAGAAACTCATTC
The DNA here is from genome assembly GCA_003562775.1 of Ignavibacteriales bacterium. GTDB lineage: Bacteria > Bacteroidota > Ignavibacteria > T3Sed10-11 > T3Sed10-11 > T3Sed10-11. Next base: position 6,807 of record PWTU01000437.1, on the reverse strand, counting down.
CACGAAAATATAAACACAAGAATAGCGGTTGTCACCATACCCGGTGCGGCAAGCGGCACGATGATGCGGTAAAACGATTGAAACGGGGAGCATCCGTCGATTAATGCGGCGTCTTCAAGGTCGATCGGTAATTCCCTGAAAAAGCTTGTGAGAATCCATATCGTGAGCGGTAGTGCAAATGTGGTGTACGGTAATATGAGGCCGGGATACGTGTTCAAAAGACCGAGATCGCGAAAGAATAAAAAGAGCGGGCTGATTATTGCAACCTGTGGAAACATTGCAACTGCGAGCAGTATGCCGAGAAAAAGCGATTGTCCTCTGAATTTGAATCGTGCCAGAACGTACGAGGCAAATGAGCCGATAACAAGACAGACAAGTGTTGTTACTCCGGCGACAATCAAACTGTTTCTTAAATACCAGTGAAACGGTACTCCCGCGGTAAATACGTCTTTATAATTTTGTGTATATAATTGTTCGGGGAGGATCGACGGCGGCGCTTGAAATATCTCGCCGGGAGTCTTTAATGATGTAATTACCTGCCATACAAACGGGAAGATCATAAGTACTACGGTTACTACGACCAGTATTCCGAATCCGAATTTACTTTTTTTTGTCGATCTCATTGTGTTTTCGTACCGATAAACTTGATGTACAACACGCTAATTATTACTACGCAAATAAACGTAAGGACCGAGAGCGCCGAGCCGTACCCGAAATCGAGAGCTCCGAACATAGTTTTGTATGTGTAAAGTGAGAGCGATTCGGTGGCGTTGCCCGGACCGCCGCCTGTCATAACAAAAATTACATCGAACACCCTGAATGCATCGAGTGTTCTGAAAAGAAGCGCGACCAGCAATACCGGTCTAATGAGCGGGAGCGTGATGGTAAAAAACGTTCTTATTTTTGACGCGCCGTCGATTTCGCTCGCCTCGTACACGTCACGTGGAATCACCTGTAAGCCGGCAAGTAACAACAACGCCATAAACGGGGTTGTTTTCCATACTTCGGTAATAATAACGGCAGTCCATGCAAGGGCTGGCTCTGCAAGGAAATGTAAATACTCGGGTATGATACCGAAACCATAAAGTATCGCATTGATGATACCGGACTGATCATTATACATCCAGCGCCAGAGCATCGCAGCGACGACCGTCGGCATTGCCCATGGGATAAGCACCGTTGCCCGAAGTAAACCGCGAAATCGTAATGCCCGGTCCATAAGCAATGCGATGAGCATTCCGAATACAAGTTCAAGAGCAACGGTGGATACGGTAAAGAATAATGTGTTGAAGAGTGCACCCATAGCGCGGCTATCGCGGAACAACCGGGTATAATTTTCAAACCATACAAAGCTCATTCCCAGATCGGGGAACTTTAGGTTTATTTGATGTAAGCTGATAAAGAATGTGTGTATGATAGGATAGAGAGCGATGCCGAAAATTACAATTGCGGCGGGCGCAATAAAATAGTATGGCAGATATGATTTTTCTCTCATCCGGTGGTTTACCTTCCGTACCTTTCGAATAATGCTTGCACTTCGGCATCGATTCTTTCAAGCGCTTCCCGGACGGTTATTCTGCCGAGCAACGCCCGGTGTATGTTTACCTGCATAATGTCGGAGATCTGGCTGTAATGAGGTGTGACGGGACGCGGCCGGGCGTTAATGAATACTTCGTACAGATCTTCGAAATATGGGCTGTGTTCGAGTATTTCCGGATCGCTGTATAATGAAATTCGGGTGGGGAGGCGTCCGCCCTCGATTGAAAATCGTTTCATTTGTTCGTGTTCCATAAAAAAGCGAATCAGTTTCCAGCTCTCTTCCGGATGCTCGGAATATGCCGAGATACCGAGGTTCCAACCGCCGAGCGTCGCAGCGTGAAGTCCGGGTTCCTTTCCCGGGAGAGGTGCGATGCCGACATTCCCGACAACATTCGATCCGGAGGCGGGATTATTTGCCAGTTCCCAAACATAAGGCCAATTGCGTAAGAAAATGGCTCGCCCGTCTTGAAATACATGACGACTCTCTTCTTCCTGATAGGTCAATACTCCCCGGGGCGTGATATCATAATTCCGAATGTAGTCTATAAGACGTTGAAGCGCTTCTTCTGCCGCAGGTGTTGCCAATCGCCATTCTCCCGTTTCATCCCACACATCTCCGCCATGACTCCAGATAAATTCCATAACATTGCATATGAGTCCTTCATACTGTTCACCTTGAATGAGTAAACCGCTCAGATGCGGATGATCGTTTCGAATTGTTGTGACGATATTTTCAAGATCATCCCATGTATCCGGTTCTTCGAATCCATAATCGGTTAACAGATCCGACCGGTAGTATAGCAAACCGGCATCGGTAAACCAGGGTATTGCATAGAGTGTGTCTCGATATGTGCATGCTTCTATCGGTCCCGGGAGGAAGTCTTCCATAGGCAATTCTTCGGCGAGATCGTTGAGCGGTCGCAGCCAACCTGCACGGGCAAATTCTGCTATCCAGATTACATCAAGTCCGATTACGTCAATGGAGCGATCTTTACCGGCAAAGCGTGTGACGTATAAGTCGTGTTGCAGCGATGCGTCTTGCGGTGATTCGACAACCTGTACCCGGATGTGAGGATATTGCTCTTCAAAATGCCGGATTAACGTGTGGTGTGCGGCTGTCGGGTCGCGGCCGACATTAAATGTAATGGTTATAACATTATCGTCTTCGGTGCAACCAATAAATAAAAAACTAAACGATATAAGTATGATGAAAAATCCAACCAAAGGCTTCATATGGAGTTCTTTGATTCAAGTCTTTCAACTTTTTTTAATTCTCCCACTACTACATCACTTATTTTCTCTGCAATTTCTTCCAATTCCATAGCGTTCTTCAATAGAAATTTATTTCACTTAATTTAATTATACGAAATTATTATACACGACACAATGTTTTAAAGTGAACATTACTTCTTGTAAAGACGCTCGAGTTTCACCGGATAGTGCAGACGGTGAATGGGTCAAACATTTACATACTCATTCCAGATCCTGTACAATTGTGCTGTTGCGATGACGTCGCCTATGCAGTATTCGGCAATTTCCTTATATCGTTTTTCATCGAACAATTTCTTCATATCCAGTCCGGTGATGCCGTCGCTCTTAGGACTTTTAATATCAAATGCTTTACAGTAAAAATCCAAACTGTATCTCCTGAACGCACCATAAAACGTAAGCTGATCGAGGAGATCGCAATGTATTTTCGGGTCATACCGGTAGGGGAGAAGGTTGCGGCTTGGTGTTATGCCGAGCATTGCAGAGCGAAGGATGAGGAACGGTGAATCGAACCCGCGTCCGTTAAACGTGATAAACTGATTGTACCGTTTAATGTCGTCCCAGAATACAGTGAGTATTCCTTTTTCATCGGTTGCAACGTATTCGACCATACCGTCTTCCGATAAAAAACTTTCCTTTACATCGGATTGATAAAGTACTTTGCCCCGTTTTGTATCGGGGTTTAACATACCGATTGCAAGGAGCTGTGCGGTGAGCGGGGAGAGATTCATTTTTAATTTGGCATCCTCAAGTTCTTCTTCATTCTTTGCGAACTTGGTGATGTATTCCTGCTGTTCCGCATCGAACGATTCGAACGGGAAAGCGAGGGATTCGATATCGAAAACGACCTTGTTCATTTATTATTTCCTATTTATTATTGGTTAAATGGTTATTTGTTATTGGTTAATTGTTGTTTTTTTGCGCGTTCGAGGTAATTAATGTAACCGTTCAGTAAACGCAATGCTATATTGATTTTTGCTCTTGCTTCATTGTATTCTTGTTCTGTGATGTAGCCTTCATCTTTTGCCGTTATTAAATCGTCGATAAGTTCAAATAACGATCCTCTGCTTTGTCTGCAGAATTGGATATTTTCCTGGAAATGATATCTTCCATAGCCCTCTGCAATATTTCGTGTCGGTGAACGAGAAGCGCGTCTCATATTACTTACAAGATCGAATTTCTCAAAAGCCGGAAAATTTTTATCAATGCTGAAATATATATCCTTACTTCAACACAGGCTTTCCAACATTCCAGGTCCTCGAAGCTCTATATTTTTTTGTTCTGAGCCATGAGCGTTATCATATTTTATGAACCTATCGTGTCAAGAACCAATTAACTATTAACAAATAACCATTAACATCATTTATATTCACCAAGAAACTCCTCTATTACAATACCAATAACATCCCACCCAAACCCCCGCCTCGCAAGATAATCCGCCAGTTTCCGTTTTCGCTTTACCGGATCAGCCGTTCTGTCCATTGCGAGTTTTTTTTCGGCGAGGCGCCGGGCGTTTTTAAGTTCGGTTTCTTCGTTGAAATATTTTTTTTCAACGTGACGGATGATCGTATCGCTTATTCCTTTTTGCCGAAGTTCGCGGCGTAAACGGTGCACGCCGATCGGCTTTCTTAACATCTTCGATTCGGCGTACATTTCTGCAAAGCGTTTATCATCGAGTTGTTGTTCGTCGTACAGTTTTATGATTATTTTTTCGATTGTTTCGGGTATGAGGTGTTCCCTTTCGAGGCGTGTACGGATCTCTGCTTCGCTTCTCGGCCTGTATGAAAGGTACCGCAGAGCGACCTGATATGCTCGTATCAGTTCGTCGGCAGATCGTAAAGTGTTAAGCAGCTTTTCATCAACCGGATCGCCTCTGCGCAGGCCGTTATCGATGATCACGTTACGGTCCACACCGACGGCGAATTCTTCGTCGACATAAATATTATAACGGCGAGGATTTTTCTTTTGCTGCTCTATTTTTGTTATAACCATGTCACATGGTTATTAATCAGTTTTTTGCAGTTGCCTTGCCGGATGATTTAGAAGGTTTCTCACCGTCCTGTTTTTCCGGTTCGGCCGGTAGTAAATCGAATTTCTTTCGCAACGTAGTGTCGATTTCTTTGAGGATGTCGGAGTTTTCAATAAGGAATTTCTTTACCGCTTCGCGTCCCTGACCGATCCGATCGTCCCCGTACGAGAACCATGAACCGCTCTTTTGAATGACTCCTTCATTTACCGCAAGATCGATCAGATCGCCGATCCTTGAGATGCCTTCGTTGTACAGTATATCGAATTCTACCTCTTTAAACGGCGGTGCAACTTTGTTCTTTACAATCTTTACACGCGTACGGTTGCCGACGACCTCCTGTCCTTCCTTGATTGCCCCGATGCGACGTATATCGAGCCGGAGCGATGAATAAAACTTCAATGCGTTGCCGCCGGTGGTGGTTTCAGGATTTCCGAACATCACGCCGATCTTACTGCGAAGCTGGTTTGTGAAGATAACCGATGTCTTCGATTTGCTGATAGCGGATGTAAGCTTACGAAGCGCCTGGGACATTAAACGTGCCTGCACACCCATCGTCGGATCGCCCATATCACCTTCGATTTCAGATCGGGGAGTTAAGGCGGCGACCGAATCGACAACGATGACATCGAGCGCACCGCTGCGTACAAGTGTTTCGGCAATCTCGAGCGCCTGTTCACCGTATTCCGGTTGTGATAAAATAAGATCGTTTATATCGACTCCCAATTTCTTTGCGTAATTGATGTCAAGAGCGTGCTCGGCATCAATAAAAGCGACAAGTCCGCCGCGTTTTTGCGCCTCGGCGATGACGTGTAAACAAACTGTGGTTTTTCCCGACGATTCCGGGCCGAAAATTTCTATCACCCGTCCGCGCGGAATGCCGCCGATTCCGATCGCAACGTCAAGTGAAATTGATCCGGTGGAAATGGAATCGATCTTTTGAATGGGACCTTCTCCCATGCGCATGATCGATCCTTTCCCGTGGCTTTTTTCGATTTGATCGATTGCGATCGAGAGCGCTTTGGATTTTGCATCTTTTTCGTCAGCCATGTGATACTCCTATATTTCTATGAGGTTAGTGAAAATTGTTTGAGGATAGAGTACACGGAACCATCCGGATGAAGTTCGCTCTTCATCAATAGCACCGATTGTACTTCATTTTCTAATGCATCAAAAGTAAGGTTTTCCATTTTCTTAATCAAGTCCGGTATTGTACGCCGGTCTTTTCCGGAACGTATCTTCACCCGGCCGATTGTAATATGGGGATGAAACTCTCTTTTTTCTCTTTCAAAACCTATCTCTGTACAGGCATTCTCTATGCTTCTATGCAACTTTTCAAAATCGGATGAAAGCGGATTGCACCCAATCCATATAATCCGCGGGTTGCTGGTATTTGGAAAGCACCCCAATCCGTTATACCGCAGCCAGAAGGGGCGGCGATTCAGAGTTATATGTTGTAATTTTGATTCTACTTTTTCTTTCAGAGCGGTATCTACGTTTCCCAAAAATTTTAATGTGAGATGGAGCTTAGTTGATTTTTCCCATTTTACCGGTGCATTTGATGCAGCGAGTTCGTTTTGGATCCGCTCTGCCTGGATTTTGAATTCAGGCGGAGTGTCGATTGCAATAAATATTCTCAGTTTTTCGGACATTCCATTGTCGTTTAATTTTCAGTCGGTTGTTAACTGTTCCGCTATTTCTATATTCAGGATTTTTCTACGGACCAGTTCCATGGCACTTTGACTTGCCCGTTCCTTCACCCGCAATCGTTCATCTCCGAAATTGAATTTTAATGATACAATTTCGTTTGCATCGGCATACGCTACCCACACAAGTCCGACCGGTTTTTCGGGGGTACCGCCCGAGGGACCCGCGATACCGGTTACGGAAATACCAATATCCGAGCCGGCAGTTTCACGTACTCCTTTTGCCATAGCTTCGGCGACTTCTTTGCTAACGGCGCCATATTTTTG
>PWTU01000245.1 GCA_003562775.1 Ignavibacteriales bacterium | reverse complement strand
TTCATAATTATTAATCACCAATCCCCGAATTGTGCTTTCTCCTCCCCTGAGTACCAATCCGTCTCCAAACTCAATTTCGCTCCCATCGATCTCCACAACAAGTTGAGGTGGCCAGGCGTTGCAATGGGCGCCCGGTTGTGTGGTGGCATCGATTGAAACGGGTACGGTGATGTCGGGCAGCGGCGGTCCCGGTTTGATGGTAAATCCCTCCAGAGATGGTTCTATATTGAATGTAATTCGCTGTCTGCGTCCATTTCCGTCATAGTTTACATTCGCCTGTTGAATTGCAGCCCGTAAGGTACAGATGTCGCCTAATATATCCGGGTCGGTATCGCATATACCGTCTGTGAGATCAGCATCTTCTTCATCCCCGGTAACCGTAACAACGATATCTCCCGGATGTTTTGCAAATTCGGATGTGTTAAAATTCTGATCCGTTGCGGTTGCAGAAATATTATCGAACTCACCGGCAGCTTCGAAGGAAAAATATGCCCGGCCAAATTCACCGATGGTAACAGATTCCCTGCCAAGAAAGAATTCTCCCTGTCCGTGTTCCGACGGATCCGGCTCACCGTTTGCGAATAATTCGATCAAGTAAATTAAAAATTCGTCGCTTTCCGATATTTGTAAAAAACCGTTTATGGTTGTCGTCCCGTTCTGCGTTCGGACCGATGTTATCACGGGAAAAGGTTGATGTCGATTCGGAAAGTTTGGAAAAACGGGGGGAGGGTTTTCAGTTACACCGTCCCCGCCAAGGTCAATACCCAAACCGGCATTGGAGTGTATGGAATTGCTTAATATAGCATTGCTCTCGCTGATGATGATGGAGGTTCCCACAAAAATGTTTACGACGCGCACACCGTCGCCGTTGTTGTGAGCGATAAGGTTCGGTGAACCGCCGTCTTCTATTTTCCTGCCGATGATATTATTACTCGCTCCGACGATGTGGACTCCGTGCCCTGCATTGCCCAGACTATCCAAACCGTCGGCAGCCGTTCCTATGAAATTACCGGCAATGAGATTTTCATCAGTCCCTTTAAACTTGCGTGTAATCTTAACGCCGTCACCTCCATTACCGGAAATCACGTTCCGGTCTTCCACCACCTCACCTCCGATTATATTACCGGCTGCCTCTTCCATATATATTCCGTGCTGATGGTTACCGACGGCAGCGGTGCCTGCCGCATTCAAGCCGATGATATTTCCACTAATCCTGTTATCGGAACCGGAGACAATCGATATTCCATGGACAAGAGAGCCGGAAACGACATTGTTCATTATCCGGTTGTTATGGGCTTCTAAAATGAATATACCAACCATTCCATTCGGTACGGCGCTTGTTCCATCTTTATCCAACCCGATGTAGTTTTCAGTGATCTCGTTTTCGTAGGCATCCCATATAGCAATACCCCTTCGCCCGGCGCCGGATATTACATTGTTACGAACGACATTATGTGATGCCCCGAAAAGCAATGTCAGTCCATCGGAATCTGCATTGAGCGGTGAACTGCCGTCGGGCGCGATACCGATATAGTTGTTTTCAAACGTATTTTCTGAACCGAAGACGCCGATGCCGTCGATTACGTTACGGGCAGCTTCGTCAGCGCCGCCTATCATATTCTGATCCGACTCGATGAACAAGCTCAGTTTACCATTTGGACGGGACGCTCCGTTTGCGTCTATGCCAATCCACGTTCCTTCAATTTTATTGCTTCCGAAATCATCCCCTTCCGCCAGAACGATTCCGCCTTGCGGAAAACTATGGATGATAAGATTCTTTATCGTAACACCGCCGGTCGAAATCCACAGGGCGGGGTTCGTAGCTTGTCCGCTGCCGTTAAGTATAATACGCGATGCGCCGCCGGTTGCACCGTCTATGGTAACACCGGGCGCCGTAATTTCCGGCAAGCCGTTTATAAAAATTGTGGGCGTTCCCGAACCGATATTGAAAACGATTGTGCTCTGCACCTCTGGATTTGCATTTGCCTCCAGAATGGCAGCCCGGAGTGTACATATACCTGTGAATCCATCCTCGGCATTACCGGTATCGCAGACTCCATCCCCGGGATCCCCATCTGCTTCATCGCCGGTGGAATTTACCGTAAACGTGGTTCCCATTAACATTCCTTGTATTAGGAAGCAAATGATTACTACAAATTTTGGAATAGATAGGATTTGCATTGTGGATTCCTCCCGTTTTGATACGTATGAAGCACTTCTATATACATATAATACGGACAACGAGAGATAAATTTACCGGAATGAGTATTAAAAGTCTTAAACCTTACCGCGTATCACCCACAAGTATAAAAGGCGCCCAGAAAAAGGGGTGTGTCTTTTCTGCCGTATTTCGGTTTTTTAGAAGATATTCACGCTGGGCATTGATGAGTGCGGACGAGAAATGGTAAGAATTTCCGGAATACGGCATTGCATTCAGGTTATTGTAAAATTTCCTCATAATCTTCATAGCAGTCTCATCTTCCACAATCCACAACGACGCGATAACGGTAGAAACCCCGGCGCTGAGAAATGCTCTCGGGAAACTCACAAGATCATACCCGTTCGGAACGACATCCGCCGAACCGATTTGTCTTCCCGAACCGCATGAACTCAGTACTACCAGGCGGCTATCGAGATCTCTTTTGAAAAGCTCATACAATCTCAGTTTTCGGTCGGACAACTTTATGTACGAAGCGGTCGGGAACATCAAGTTTATATGTGCATGGGAAGAAATATGAACAATATCGTAGTCATTAAAACTATTGAGCACCGCATCCCCGCGGGCATGTCTACCGGTTAAAAAGTGCGATCTTGAAAAGAGGTGCTGCGGTATATCGGTTATCTCGGTATAGGAAAACGGGAGCGATTTTATATCCGGAGCAACTGCAAGCCGGTTCTTCATCGGCTGTTTCTCCCGCTTTCGCGTTTCGATGAACAACGACGCGGACGGTGCGTACGAAATGTAATAATGCTCAAGAAGAAATTCCGGATCAATCTCCGGTTCCCGGATCGATAAAGCATGAAACGGTATCAAATGCAAACTTTTATGGGGAGATATTATAATAGATTCGTTTTTCCGGATCAGCGAATCCGCAACCAGAGGTTCTATGAGCAGCGTATACAATCTATACGATGATGCCCGCCACAGATCGTCGTCGGGATTCGCATACCCGCGCAATAATGCGTTAATATATACATCGGTTATAGAGGCAAGCTCATCTTCGGTGAGGTTTATTCTCCTCAAATAATCTTCTTCATTTCTGATTACGAAAGCGTATACACTATTCTCGGAAACGAAGTATGTTAAAAATATTTCCGACGGGTGCAAAACCGATTGAAGATCACGTAACCGGTAGTTATACCGGGACGGTAAATCTGAAAGCAAGCTCGATACCTGAATACGGTGTGAAGCTATCGACTGATGTATCTCACCGATGAGAACAAGAAGAGGTTGAATGGATTCGAATTTTTGCGGCGATCGATCGTATTCGTTGAGAAGACGAACATACGAATCGATTAAATTTTCTATGTATTCATCCTCGAAATATTCGTAATAAAATCCGGTTCCCCGGAAAGGCAACGAACGTTCTTTTTCAATATAGTAATACAACAGCGGATCGCCTTCTTCGGCAAGTATATCGATGAGTAGCCGGTATATATTTCCCCGCCATTCATTTACGGTCTCAACTGCGCCTTGAAAACCGGTTAACGGGTGGGATTCCTCGATTATCTTGACAAAAAGCGAATCAGAGTGATGAGCAAGCGGAATCAAGATATTACGTGCAGTCTGCAATCTACCTGTCCGACGGTAAACATCTGCAAGATAGTACGATACAATTGCCTCATCCCTGTCGGTTCCTTGCGCACGCGCCGTCTCCAACGAAAGATCGAGAAATTCTTCAGCACCACTCAGATCTCCTATGCGAACCAATGATTTTGCATAATTACGAAGTGCTGCAGGCATGTAAAGATTATGCCCCAGCGAATCCTTCATTGTATATCCCTGCAAAAAATATTTCGTTGCCTTATCATAGTCATTTTCTTTTGCATAATAAAGCGCTTTTCCGTAGATGGTTTGAATCTGTCCCTCTACCGATAAACCGGATGAGTCAAAAATTTCATCGATATAAAAACCGGGAAACTGCGGAGTATATATATTGTAATGTGCAATCGCAAGTTGTGCAACTTCTCTTCCCCAGTCGTATCCGATCTCGTTACTCAATTCCAAGCTCTTCTTGAAATAGATATAACTTAGTTGATTCATCTCCCTGCTGAAACGCGGCATGTGTGCAAGAAAATAGTAACTATCGGCTAATCCTATCTTATCTCCGATCCGTTTACGAATATCGTACGCAATCAATTGATGCTGCAAATTTATCTGCCAATCGTGTTTATCGTGTAAATGTCCGATATTGCTGATTGTGGTTGCCTCCCCGATTTTATCCCCGATCTCTCTGTATATGCGGAGAGCTTCGGTATAGTATTTGTGTGCCTCATCGGAGTCACCGTCGTACCAATGAAGAACTCCTATCTGACGGTTGGCATCGGCTATATTCGTCTGCGATGAGATTCCCCGGGCAAGTTTTAAACTTTCGTTTTGATACTGTAATGCTTGCCGGTAATCGGCTTTATTGAAATATATTCTCCCGAGGATATGATACGCACGTGTAAGAAGGATCGTATCCGAAAATTCGTATGCATGCGATTTCACACGGTGGGTGAGGTCTATTGCCGAATCCAGCTCACCCAAAAAATAGTGTGTAAATGCAAGAGATAAGGAATGATTATGTACACGGGCGGAATCGATATCACACAATCTCTGAAAAACAATGATGGCGTTGTTAAGCTCTCCCCGTGCGAGCAATATATCACCGTACAGCCGGGCGGTCCCGACGTCATCGGGATATTTTTCGTACAAGCGCCGTGCCCGTTTTTCGGCTTCGACCAGTTTCCATTCATCGAAGAGGCGGGATACCCGCTGGTGCTGCCTGTCGAACGACGGAACGAACGTTTCCGTTATCGATTCGCCGAACAAAATGAGAACAGCGACAAGCGTCGAAACAAGCAATACTATTTTTATTTTCCTATACATACGTTTATATAAGCGTAAGACAGAAAAAATGTGTTAATGCGGTCTATATGTAAAAACTTTCATATCCGATCGAATGGCGGTTCCGTCACGCAAGATTCCCTCAACTCTCCAGAAATACCGTTTCCCCGGTTCCAAATATTCCTTGCCTGAAATTACCACTCTCGCGGTATCGGTCTCAACTTCGAATAGCCTGGTTCCATCCTCGCTTAATATGACCGCGGAATATAACAGAATATGATTGTCACCTTTCCAGTACAGTTCAAGCTGAGTGTTTTTGATGACAGCGCCGTCGGCCGGACCAAGAAGTTCAAGAGATTGTTTATCGGGAGTTGAACGAAATAGTTCGGGTTCTGTCGCATCTAAAAACAAAAAGTAAAACAGGATACCAAATACCGCAATTACAACGGCAGCCGCACCCGCGATGCGAAAACGGAACAGATCGGTTAACAAGTAAGAACGATGCCTAACAAGCTGTTGTGATTTCCGCAGTGTTTCGGAATCCGGAAAGTGCACGGGTGTATTGTCGATTTTATTCAATAATGTATATGCGGATGCGATGGATTCAGTGCATTCGGGACACTCCGAGACATGTCTCTCGAAACGGCTTTTCGCGCTTCCCGTTAGTTTTCTCTCGATATACTGGGCTATTTGATAATCGGTTACGTGCATATTATCTCTTTATATTAAAGAACATCATAGTATTTTTTAAATTGCCTTAATAATATAATACGGACAAACCGTCCGTTTCCGACAAGCGCTATAATCGTTTCTCTTCGAGAATCCGCTTCCTTAACTCCGACATAATTTTTTGAAGTATCGAATATATTTTCCTTTCGGACGATATGTTCACGATTTTTGCAATATCGGGAACCGACATGTCTTCCCAAATCCGCAACCTGAATACAAGTTTTTCCCGGGAAGTGAAAATATCAAGAAACGCATCAATTCCTGACATATATTCCTCGTAGTTTTCATTTGTATGCATGGTATCCGGGTAGCTGTATTCATCATCATAGGATATCCGGGTCATCTTATCATTTCTTCCGGATACTCCGTTGGATGTAATGATGGATTGTATGCGCTCAAGCGATTCTACCGCCGTTTCGCCGGTAGAAGAATCACCGTGCTTGTTTATCAGATATTGTTCGATCTCCTCAGTCGAATACCCTTTCCAGTAATACAGCTTAAAAACGGTTCGGTCAATTTCACGCATTCTTAAAATTGCTCTGGGCAAGCGCTTTCTCCCCGTTTCCTTCCTGTGCTTTTCGATGCATAGGTTTTTTACTACAATGGCAAGCCACGTTGTGAATTTGGGGGGATTATCCCGCCCATCAGGGGTAAACTTGCGTAAAATATCGAAGTCATTTTGAATTAGTTTTTCGCATACGTGTAGATATTTTTCCATCACCTCATCCCTGTCATGCTCAAACTGCCATATAACCTTGAGTATTAATTTTGAATAACGGTCGAGAAAATCCCTCCACGCAGTTTCGGCAATCGTACCTCC
>PWTU01000329.1 GCA_003562775.1 Ignavibacteriales bacterium | reverse complement strand
TATTCGATGAAATAATAGAGATGCACCACGCAGCGGAGGCGCCGCTGACCTCGATACATATCGGCGGCGATGAAGTGCCGAGGGGAGTGTGGGTTGATTCGCCTCAATGTCTTGCGCTGTTAGATAGATCCCCTGACCTTGATATGATTGATCAGTTGCAAGTGTGGTTCTTTGGCCGGATGAAGCAGATGCTGGAAGAGCGTGATATCGTCATGTCGGGATGGGAAGAGATTGCACTGATTGGGTATTACGGCGGTGAAAAAGAATTGAACCCGGATTTTGCCGGGGAGTCGGTCGTGTATGCCTGGTCGAACGTTTGGGGAGTCGGCGCCGAAGGTTTTTCCTATATGCTTGCCAATGCCGGTTACGAGATTGTTATTGCACATGCTTCCGATTTTTATTTCAACCTTGCATACAACAAGCATCCCGAAGAGGCGGGACAGTATTGGGCGGGATTTGTGGATACAAAGGATCCGTTTTCGTTCATTCCCTTTGATTTATATAAAAGCGGTACTGAAGATTATACGGGACGTCCGATACCCAAAAACGCGTACGATGATTTCGAGGATCTAACCATTACAGGTAAAAAGAATATTCTCGGTTTACAGGGGCATCTCTGGGGTGCTACATTGAGCAGTCATAACAGAGTTGAATACATGGCTATTCCACGCATCATTTCGCTGGCGGAACGTTCGTGGGCGCCGCATCAAGAGTGGATGGATACTCAGGATCGTACAGAGCGTCTTAATAAGCTTGAAAAAGCATGGAATGAATTTGCCAATCGATTAGGGCATCGCGAACTTCGACGACTTGATGGAATGAATGGTGGATATGCATATCGAATACCACCGCCCGGTGCAATAATTGAAAACAACAAGCTCAAGGCAAATGTCGCTTACCCGGGATTAATAATCCGCTATACCACTGACGGAAGCGATCCAACGGTTGAGTCATCGCGTTATGTCAAACCGGTTTCGACCAACGGAAAATTGAAAGTAAAATTAAGAACTTTCGATACCAGAGGCCGCGGCAGTCGCGTCGTGGTATTAGAGCTAAAATAACACAATGAAACATTTCATTATTTAAGGAGAAATATCAATGAAAAAATACACATATTTTTTAATTTTTCTGCTCCTGGCACTTGCTCCCGTATTGGTACTCGGACAGCAGGAGAATCAAAATCCATTTTTCGAGGAATGGAACACACCGTTTGGTTCACCGCCTTTTGATAAGATCCAGGAGGATCATTATTTGCCGGCTTATGAAGAGGGCATGCGTCAGCATATGGCTGAAATTGATGCCATTGCAACAAATCAGGAGCCGCCGACATTTGAAAATACGATTGTGGCTTTCGATCAGGCCGGAGCACTTTTACGCCGAATTAGTCCCGTGTTCGGCGGATTGCGAAGTGCAGAGACCAATCCCAAATTGCAGGCGATTGCACGGGAAGCCACTCCCATGCTCACCGCACACAGCAATGCCATCCGTCTCAACGAAGCTCTCTTCGAACGCATTCAGACAGTTTATAATAACCGTGAAAATCTGGGGCTTGACCGCGAACAGATGATCTTCCTTGAGAAAACCTATCGGGATTTTGAAAGGGGAGGCGCCGCCCTGCCTGAAGATAAGCGCGAAGAATTTAAAAAACTCAGCGAGCGCATGTCGATGGTCTCATTGCAGCTTAGTGAAAATCTGCTGGCAGAGAACAATGCTTTTGAACTGGTAATAGAGGATGAGGCCGATCTGGCCGGGTTACCCTCAACTGTTATTGAAGCTGCTGCTGAAGAAGCCCGGCGTAAAGATATGGAAGGAAAGTGGGTATTCACAACAGCTTTCCCCAGCCGTGTTCCTTTTCTGCAATTTGCCGAAAACCGCGAGCTTCGGAAACAGATGCTTATGGGATATGTGAACAGAGGCGATAACGACGATGAAAACGATAATAAGGAACTCTTTATCGAGCTTATGATGCTGCGTCAGCAATTGTCGGAAATACTGGGGTATAATAATTATGCCGAATACTTTACCGCCATCCAGATGGCCGAAAATCCTCAGAACGTGTACGACTTTCTTCACAGAGTTTGGGAGCCGGCCCTTGCCCGCGCTAAAATGGAAAAGGCGGAAATGCAGGCGATAATCGACCGTGAGGGAGGCGGCTTTAAACTGGAAGCATGGGACTGGTGGTATTATGCCGAAAAACTGCGCAAGGAAAAATATGAACTGGATGATGATGAAGTGAAACCGTACTTCACCATAGAAAATGTGAAGCAAGGTATCTTCACACTTGCAAATAAGCTCTGGGGACTGACGTTCGAATCCCGTCCCGAAGTTCCGGTTTATCATGAAGAGGTTGAAGCATATGAGGTATTTGATTATGACGGAAGTCACCTGGCGGTTCTTTTTATCGATCCGCATCCAAGGCCCGGTAAGCGCAGTGGCGCATGGTGCGGGACCTATCGCAGCGGCGCTTATGAAGACGGCGAATGGGTTACACCCATCGTTACCATAGTCATGAATTTTACCCGTCCATCGGGCGACAAACCCGCTATGCTCAGTTGGGATGAAACCACGACGTATTTCCATGAGTTTGGCCATGCGGTGCATAATTTCTTTGCGAGAGGCAGCTACAGGAGAACCAGCCGGAGTGTTCCCCGCGATTTTGTCGAGCTTCCTTCGCAGGTTCTTGAAAACTGGGCAGGTGAACCAGAGTTGCTTGAAACCTATGCAATACATTATCAAACCGGTGAGAACATCCCCGAAGAACTTGTCGATCGTTTGCAAAAAAGTGAACATTTCAACCAGGGATTCATACAAACAGAATACCTTGCCGCTGCCATACTGGATATGGACTGGCATACCTCCGACATTACCGAAGATACCGATGTAAACGCATTTGAGAACGCCAGCATGCAGCGCATCGGACTTATTGACGAGATATTTCCCCGTTACCGTACAACTAATTTCGGACATATTTTCGGAAGCGGATATGCTGCCGGGTACTATGTATATCGCTGGGCGGAAGTGCTCGATGCGGATGCATTCCAGGCATTCAAAGATTCCGGGGATCTATTTAACCGGGAACTGGCACGTGCTTTTCGTGAATATATTCTTGCAAACAATGCACTTTACGAAGGTATGGATGCTTATGTAAGGTTCCGCGGACAGGAACCCGATATTGAAGCTTTTCTGAGGCGAAGCGGTCTAAAATAGAAATTAACTTACTTGTACTTGGGACGTTACCCCGGTTTATAATTTTGATTTGCACTACTTGAAAGTTCAAATCGGGGTAACGTCCTTTATACAATTTGTTCTGCAGGCAATCGATGGTAATTCCCACCCGATTTTCTCTGCTTGATTAAGAAATAATGACTTACTATGCAAGTATTATTTAATACGATTGCAAACTATACGTTAGATGATTTTTTGTCGGATTTAATCCTTGTCGGCATCGCCTATGGATATATACTGCTTACCATCTCGGTTCCGGTCTATCTAAAAAAGAGAGAAATAATTTCCAAATTTGCAGCCCGCAAGATAGTGCACCTGTTTTCGGGCCTTGTCGTGCTGATCGTTCCTTTTTTTATCTTACCGTTGCACGCAGTATTTATTGCTCTGAGTATGACCGTTGTTGTTTATTTCAGTTCCAGGGATAGTTCTGTCAGGCAACTCCAGTAATTATATGAATCGATTGGTGAGGAGGCCGAGGAACCAATCGGGCGTTTACAGGGTCCATTCCACTATAGCATTTCCATAACGGTGCTTATCGCCATCTTTACCGTCTTCGCACCGGACCGGCTCTATTTTCCCATATGCGGCATTTTGATTATGATTATCAGTGATACCTTAGCTTCATTAGTTGGCAAGAAATACGGCAGGATAAAACTGACTCTTCCCTATACCGGATCCCAGCGTACGCTTGAAGGATCGTTAACCTTTTTCATTTCAGCATTTCTCGTGTGCTTTTCGGCATTTTACATTTTCGGAATCATTAGTCCCATCAACCAAAAAACACTCACCATTGAACTGATCTTAACCTATTCATTGATTACGAGTTTTACAGGAACGTTAGTCGAGCTTTTTTCCCACTCAACTTATGATGATCTTACAGTCCCCATTGCCACCACGATGGTAATTTATATATTGGCAATGATAACCTGATCTTGCCTTGCTTTGATTTTTATACCGCCAGACCTGCACCCAGTGCGACGGCCAAAAACCAGACGAAAAAACCATATTTCATCAAGAGACTGTTACGCTCGAGCTTTTGACCGTCGACATTGGTCGCGGCGTTGAAAGCAACGTAGATAAAAATTGGGAATATGAAAAAGATAATTATGAAAAGGTAGACGGGACTGTATTCTTCGCTAAAGTATGTTAGAATCATTGATGCGGCAGTAATTCCTAAAAAGATTGTTACAAAGATGCCGGAAATTCTGTTACTCCAAACCGTGGCTATTGTACCGCAGTTCTGCTGGAGGTCGCCCTTGTAATCGGCCATCGTTTTAAGGATTTCTCTCCCCATAATCGCAAAAAATACTGTAACAGCGAGCATCAGGGTTGGCCGGACATTGTTTGCCGCAACGCCGCCGAATATGAAACAGAGGGCAATGATTGTTGCAACAGCTGCGTTACCCAGCAAGACGGTACACTTGAGTCTCCAGGAATAGATGTAGAGTAGTATATTCGAACCGAGGGCAATCAGAAAAGCGGGCAGGTTGATGAAAGCTGCTGTAACCAGGGAGAGTATGGAACCGGTAATAGAGAAAGTCAGTGCTCCCTGAGCGTTTATCAGGCCGGCGGGTAATGGGCGATCGGGCTTGTTTATCCTGTCGATTTCAATGTCAATGTAATCATTCCAGGCATTTGTGGAGATGGTTATCAACAACACCGTAACTGCTGCCAGGACGACCGGCCACCATGACGCTGCCCCTGCAACGTAACCGCTTAAAAAAACGGCAGTACAGCCGGCAAGTGCATTTATGGGACGGCTGAGTCTGTAGTATTCTTTGAACATAGAATTTCTCCATCGGGTATTTGCGCCAACCCGGGCTTCGGTTGCTCTCCCCTCGTTTTTACAAACACAGGAAAAGATAGCATATTTACTGATAGAAGTAAAGAAAAAAGATTTAATTCGGGATAAAAATATCTTTATTAGAAAAGTCTAATGGAATTTTATTTTTAAAATTCTATTTTATATACAGTGAATACATTCCGGGTGACCTGCATGTGTTCAAGAAAAATAAAATCCTTACAATGAGCAAGTAACCGGTGTGGATAAAATAATATTTCAGATTGCACTGCTTGGTTTCTTTATTGCAACGGTGATATTTTGTTTGCAGTCGATCCCGCTGCATGAGGTTATTATTAATGCCTTTATTGTCGCTATTTTCATAGTGATTCTTGCTATTGTAATTATGGGTATCATTCGTTATCGTTTTACCGGTAATATTTATAGTAGACACTTCGGAATGAATACCGATAATGGAGTAGGCGGCGGTTGGATGGAACAAATAGTAAAAAATGAGAGAGCGGAGAACGGAGAACACCGTGAAACAACATATTTATTTCAAAGAGGTTCGAAGCGTCACGAACCGCCGGTAGAAACACTATTCGATACGTCTGAATCCGGTGTTGTAGATTGGATGATTGCCGAGAAACGAACGATCATCATGAAAATTAACAGGCGCCGGTAGTCACATCGTTTTTTTCCACCAAAAAAATTCGTATTTTTATCCCTGTGAGATTTGGTTGCTAATTGAAAATGCTACCCTCTCTCTATACATAACCTGTCAATCAGTAAGACAAAAAATATAACGTTATGGATGTATTAATTGAACAAATTACCGGCTTACAGGTTTTAAATCAATTCTGGCTTTCACTCTTTCTCGTGATACCAATGGTTTTGATTTCCCGGACGGCGGTTGCAGGCACCCGCTATTCACCGATTTTAATCATAGTGATCTTCGGATTGGTTATGGGTTATTTTCTTGTCACAAGCGGCGTATCGAAAGCGGGGTTACCCGATTTCCCGCTCATCGATCTGATCAGCAAGACGACCATAATCGCGCTTACCGTATCGTTCTTTGTAGGCGGACAGGAGTTGAGAAAAATTATCGGTAATATTCAATTGGAACCCGATACATCGGTCGTTCACTCGACCGAAGAAACGGTCGTCGGTACTTCCCGGACGCAGCTTGTTTTTATCATTCGGGCATTTTTTCTCCTGGTCGGTATCGAGGCATTAACCCGTGTATTTATGGGAACCAGTTCTTCTCAATTAAGCAGTCATTATCTATTGATTGCGTATATGGGACTTGTCGCATCGGTAATATTAATCGATTACAAAGCGACAGTGGCAAATAAACCGGTATATATCAGAAAAGGTCTGGTTGAAATATTCTCAATCGTCATTGTGCTTATGTTGTCCTTTTACATAAGTTACTATATTCGTCCGGTCATAGCGCTTCCGCAGATATTTTTCGCGATGGTTATAGCTGCTTCGCTTGGAGCAGTATTTTATAAATGGCGCTACGGTCCGACCATCAGATGTTTGTTGTTTGCCGGAATACCCGTAGTGCTTGCAGGAAATTTTCTGATCGGTGGATCGCGGATTCTTGAAGCGTT
>PWTU01000220.1 GCA_003562775.1 Ignavibacteriales bacterium | reverse complement strand
TATAAATTGGGTTTAAAACAACTTCAAACTAAAGGTGATAAGCACGTAACTTTTTTAAATGTAAATAATTCGCTTAAACAATTATATCCTAATTGTATTCTAATTACTGAATTGGAAAAATTAGAGCAAAAAAGTTCAAATGAACATTATTGGTTTAACTTCCTAAGACAAATGAGAAATATAGCATTACATTCAGATATTTATACAAATTCAGAAGAGAACAAAGACATTAATACAATTATTAGAGAAATAAAAAAAATAAATGAACGTGCAAAAACAGAAAAAATAGAAGAAGCTGAGATTTTCAAATTAATAAATAAGAGAGACATTGTCATTACTGTTGGAAATAGAAATTATTTTATGCTTCGACTTATAATAAAACTCAAGGAACATATGCTCGAATATGTAAAAAATATTCATAATATTATGATTGAAGATATTACAAATGGAATAATAAAAACCTAAACAGCGGTTCAAGCTGGTTGATTATTTTCGCATTCGGCTTTTCTGAGATTTATAAGTTTGTAGCTCCGTTTATAGTTTCTTTTTCAATGTAATTCCAATAGAAAAACTTTTTAAATAATTATAGGCTTGGATTTTTCATTGCTGTATTCTTGTTATGGGGTAGCAGCTTAGCAGCAACGCCGTTAGCCAGACTATAAGTTCAGATGTGGATGAACCAGTAAGCGCATCGTACCTGACATCTCCACTACCCACTTCCCTGCTTCCCCCTCACAAATTCACCGCAACAGCAAACACCACTGTCTGTCTCCCGAAATTACACTACATCTCCTCACGCTCCGTGTAATCACGAGAACCTGAATATTACTTCATCCTCAATCTTTCATATTCTTCGTTTACCAATTCTCCGTATACTTCCAATGCCTCACTTACCAATTTATCAACCTGACAACCGAGATAAAGCCCGAGCTGAGTCTTTAACCAGCCGAGTGCTTCATCTGAGAGACTAATTGGATGATGACCACTATAATAATATTCTATTGTGTTACCGTGAATAATCTGCATTAACGGAAAGCGCGCAATTGATTCTTTTATATTATATTTTCCATCCGGTTGTATATAAAAGTACATGGGATATTGATTTGCCTGGACTTTGACAACAAATTCCTGAGTAATTCGCGGTTTACTAACGGTATAGAGGGGAGTACATATATATAGTTTTTCTTTTGCCGATTTTCCCCATTCTATAATTCCGCCTGCAATTACAATTCCTAACCTGATCTTACCTTTAATTGCAAAGTAATACTCATCAGCCGCTAAATCCAACCTTTTCACAGGGAAATTGGTAGATCTCACTTTATATGGTTTAATTACAAACTCTACAATACTTTCAGATGGATCATATTTATCCTCAATTATATCAAGCGCATTACCATATTGATTCGGATACAAGGAAGGCGCCCATACCAATTGTCCCGGAAGAATTTCTGTTGAAGAACCGATTTCATAAAATGGTTTGACGAAATGTTCAATGTCTATTCCCTTACGAACTGAATGACCCGTCATTTATCCCCTGGCGGAATGAATGAAACTTTTATATTCGTTAAATCCGGATTTTCGTCGTCTCCGTCCCATTCCCTGATAGCGTCCAACTCATCTTTATCTTTGTGAATATAGATATTTTTTTCTTTTCCGATTGACTTCAACCGATCACTTACACGAGCACGTAATTCTCTGACCTTTTTATTCGTTGCGGATGATGCTTCTAATGGAATGACAGACGGTTGGAAAGTACGATCGATTTTTTCAAATTGTAAACGATCGCCCCTTTTAACATCTTCCATGGGTTCAGTCTCGAAATAGACGTAATTCAGTAATTCCGGCAATTCGCATTTCCCCCATGTTCCAAGTATTTTCTTCAAGAGTACACTAATGGCAGCATCGGTATATTCCCCATATTTTTTTGAATTCTCCGATACCTGAAATTTTATATAGTCTTTTTCGGATGATGTCTTAATAGATTGACGATCAAACTCTTCGGATTCTAGGATCCCTTCAAGTTCAATTGCATATGGTCCGTAATAATAAAACACCCAATCGATATCCGTGAGGCGTTCTCCCTTTTCACGGTAATATTCAACCTCGGCAAGATACAGAAGTTTAATAAGCTGGGTTTTTCCTATGGATATATTTCGGTCTGCGGCTTCTTTCAGAATCTGGAGAAATATGTCTTTTGTAGGTGTCATATTCATTTATATAAACAATGTACCCTTATTGTAAATTCCTATTTATCAAACGTCAGATGTGACCACAACTTCCTCCCCTAACATATCAATAATCTTCACAGCCACGGTCGTTTCTCCCCCGGGCGCCGGTAATTCGTAAACACCGTTCACGAGATCGTTTTTCTTTTCCGGCACATCGGATAATGTAATATTAAAAACGTCGCCGATATATGCCGTATCGATCATCACACAATCGACCATGCTGCGCCAATCGTCTATTTGCGGCTGCAGGACGCCGCTTTGCTGCTTGAGCCGTTCTATAATAGTGGGTGAGATGAAATCCTTTATTTCTACTTTTATGTTATCCTTTTTCCGTGAGATTGATACCCGTGCGCGGGCGGGTTCGTGCTTTATGAATGTTCCGTATTTCTGATCGGTACGGAGTTCGATTACTTCTATTTTATTCGGTACGTCGCCTTTTTTGCGCATTCGATTCCATTCTTCGAGCCAGGCATCCGCGGCAAGTTCTTTTCCGAGCGAGACGACAACAATATCGCGGTCTTCGCCGGGACGGGCGTTGAGTTCGTTCTTTATCTGTTCCAGATCGAGCGGACTGAGCGGGTGGTTGAACGGGATTATTTTCACCAAACGTTTACCAAGCGTTCCGTCGAAGAACGAGTCGCTTCTGTTTCGGGTTATACCAATGTGTTCACAGGCAAGATTAACCGCTTCGTTGTGTTGTATCTGTAAGTCGTAATCGTTTACACGGTATACGGCGAATGAGTACTGTGCGGGGGATGGTTCATTTTCATTATTCTTATCATCTAATTCAAGTTTACTTTGTGACGCTTTTTTAGTGTTCTTTTCAATTTGCTCGGTAATAATCGATTGCAATCGTTTGCTTGTCGTTTGTATTGCACCTTTGTTAATATCACAACCAATCCATCGGCGACCTAATTTTTGTGCTACGGCTGCTGTTGTTCCGGAACCGATGAAGGAATCTAATACAATATCATTATTATTAGATGATGCAAGAATAATCTTATACATTAATTCTTCAGGTTTTTGAGTTGGATAGGTGGTTCTCTCTTTTGCAGCTTTGTTTACCAATGGTATTTCCCACCAATCCACAGGCAATTGACCATCTTCCATATATTGACGATATGTTAATCCAGGGTACATTTCTTCATGTTCTGGTCTTAAACCATCAGCTTGTCTCACAGGACTACCAGGAATATTTCTACCTCTTATCTGATACCTTCCATTCTCATCTTCGTATTTAAACTTTTTCTTTGTCTCTTCGCTATATTCATCTCGAACACTATTGACGTTAAATATCTGATTTCCTAATGATTTAGCATATACAAAAATATTATTATGTTTTCTATTCCAGGTTGTTTTTGATATACCACGTTCTCTGAACAACCAAAGTACTTCATTCATGAAATTTTCAGCGCCAAATACTTCGTCTAATAAGCACCTCAACAAATGTGCTTTGGTATCATCACAGTGTAGATACAAAGTTCCTTCATTTGATAATAATTCTTTAAATAGCATCAATCTCTCAAACATAAACTGTAAATAATTATCATTTGCCCATATATCAGTATATTGAATTAGTTCTCCTACTGTATATGTTTCTCCCTCAATTCGTGCTTTTCCTTGAATTCCCCTTAGATTGACTTTTCTAACATAGTCTGCACCGCTATCAAACGGTGGATCAATACAGACAAGCTTTACTTTCCCCCTGAATCCATTCGCAAGCAAATGAGCAAGCACTTCTTTATTATCGCCGTGAAAGAGCAAACCCGCTTTCGGATAGGTGTCCGGCCAATCATTCCATTTATTCTCATCAATAGTGAGTGATGAACCTTCGGGAGTAAATCGTTCGATTTCCTGTGCCGGAAATACCGGTACGTTGCGCAGCGGCCGCTTACCGACCCATGTCAGCATCGGCCGGCCTTTCGTACCTTTAATAGTTATCTCTTTCGGTTTTACAACCGGTTCAGCTACCGTTGATGTTTTTGCTGTTTTTCGTTCGGTTGTTTTTTTCTTTACTTTTCGGGCTTGCCCCATTGGTTTCCTTAGTTAAATTTTTTAATCACCTATTATTTCTTTAAGGTATTTTGCAATCCGATCTTTATTTGTCGATAAACTTGAATATTGCTTCTCACAAATATCCGTAAATCGCGCCAGCACCCACCGGTTAATCTCTTGTTGATCTTCAAATATCGCCAGCGACCGGAACGGCACCTCCCATTTTTCATATTGATGAAGCGAAATCGTCGTATCGCGCACTTTGTCGTCATTCTGCAGTGCAAACACGAATAAAGGTTTTTCCATACTATTGATCCTGCAATCGACTGAATATTTTCCATCTGGGTCAAGATTCTTATCGTTCCAATCGAATGTCCTTCGCTCTTCACGAACGTTCTGTTCTATAAAATTGTGAAACTCATCTAAAAAGGTAGATCGGACCTGTTCGCGTTTCAGATAGGTAACATCGGATATTTTTAATACCGCTTGTATAAAACTATAAAGAGCATCCCCGTATTTATCTTCGTCGATTTTAATCACCAGTTCCCCTTCTCTATCCTCCACGAAAAACATCGAAAGCGCATCGGTTATTATTTTTTGCCGTCTTCCGGTGTAGAGAGTCTTTTCGTCTAAATCATAGGTAAGGTGCATAAATGTATGACCTTCGTCGGTAATGAGCCAGTGACCGTTCTCCTTTTTCAGAACCGCAACGATATGATCGCCGTCATCGAACGAAAACGGCGTATGTATTCGGTATCGACCGATACCCTCGGAAATCAAATCAAGCTGGCTGCATACTTTCTTTTTAAAATCGTTTTCTATGCCGTGGAGTGTCATATTTTTTATTCATTCTTCGATGTATTATTCCATCTATACTAAATTTACTGCTATTTCAATCATTTTTCATCACACGTACCCTTCGACTTCGCTTCTTATGAAACTTTTTGTGCTTCCCGTATACCACCTTACCCCCTAAATCCCCCTCTCCGCCCGGCGGAGAGGGGGACACAGGGGGAGAGGCATTTAATCAAAGCAGAAAAGTTGAATATTTGTATAACATTATCACTATAAAATAAAACTATTTTTTAAAATAAGCTCGTTTCGTTGGGAAAGCCTGTCTCCAGATATACCCGATTTCATTAACGTGAAATGATTAATTTATGAACTTCTTTAATACTATCGTGCGGTATCGTTTCGTTTTTCGCATACACAATTTCATATTTAAGCTTTTCCGGATTCAAATTCTGATAATGTAACAATGCTATCGCTTTTCTACCTTCGGTTGTTTTCGCGTGCTCTCCACGAGAATGTCTCTCTAAATCGTCATTCGTAGCCGCTTCAAACCTGGAATCCTTTATCTCGAGTATCAGGCATTTGCCGTCTTTCTTGCGTATGATGAAATCCGGTGTGTAGCGGTGCCAGTTACCGTCCTCGCCTTTATATTCGATATAAAAATCGGTCTTCTCGGGGTCGGTAATCGCACCTGTAAAATATATATCCTCAATGTCATCCGGGTCAACCTGAATTTCACGGAGCATATTTTCGAAAAAACTTAATTCGGGTTGCGAATCGAAATTATACGGCGTGTAGTGAAAACCGTATCCTCCCGTCCTGTCTTTCCATCGACCGAGATGCTGTATCAATATCTCACGGTCGATGGGGTAGGATATTTCGGCTGTGTATACCTGGTTCCCCTCTGCGTCAATCTCCTCCGTGAAGCCGTCCAGTTTAACCAGTGCAAGCGCCCGTTCAACCGTTTCTTCTCTTTCTTCATAATTACGGGTCTGCTCTTCAATCTGCTCTTGTAAACCGGTGATATGCTCTTCGGGTACATCACCGTCTGGATAGATACGCTTCAACTCATCGTACAGCTCCCACAGATCGAGATGATAATTTGAAGCGAGTTCAACGGAAACTGCGTACACATCCCGAACCGCAGGAACGGATTCCAGTGTAATTTCATCCCCTACCTGCTTCAGTACGTTTTGTGTAGAAATTTGTTCGCTCACGGTGTATTGAATTTTTTTCAGTTTTTTCCCGCCGGTTTTATACGGCCTATGCAAATTAATCTTCGTCTTTGCCGAATCGATTCTTACAACCGTTTTAATAATTCTTCGTATGCACAATGGCGGAATGTCGTGCTTGCGAAGTTTTATGGGTTCGTATTTTCGCTCGCGCTGCGTCCGGTTTATATCGCCGATTGTCTGCCCGTAGGTTTCCTGCAACTGACGGTCGAGAATATCCCGGTTATCAAGCGACAGATATATACGCGCCTTTTTCGAATTGCCGGGAATCTGACGCAGACACCGCGACGCCGCCTGAAGTACGAAATTATTGCTGCCGGTTAAACGACGTGCAAGCGCACACGCGAAAAGTGCGGGAACGTTCCATCCTTCGGTTCCC
>PWTU01000384.1 GCA_003562775.1 Ignavibacteriales bacterium | reverse complement strand
CCAGCGTATCGCGCATCGGATAGCCGTCAACATCGCTCAGACCTCCGTACAGGAACAGCAGATACCGTTGGTTGTATTCCAACTTGGAAGCCGGCTCAAATGCAAGATACCCTCTCCCGTCAATTTCTTCGACCTTGATATTGGTTAAGCTAATTCGTTCCTCCCGGTAGTCGAACAGAACGACATTGCCCATCAGCGCGCCTCTCGTTATTGCGGCGTCAAAAAGAAATCTGAACTGAACGGTCGTACTGATATCCGTCTGATTGTTTATAGGATACATTTTTTCGACAACCAATCGATCCCGGTCCTTTGTAGTGAAACCGATTTCCAGTGTTTCAGGTAATTGTACTCCGAAAATGTTCATTGCGGAGGTATCAATTCTAACCGAATACATCGTGGAAGGGGCGAACGTTTCGTCCGGCGTGAATGTAACTGTTCGGTTATAATTCGACCAGGTGAATTTTCCGTCTACATCCGGTGTAATGCTCAACGCATCTATCAATGCTTCTCTTTTCATCGGCTGGCTGAACGTGATTTTGACACTCGTTGTCGCGTGTACCGTATCATCATTCGCCGGAGTAAACGATAAAACAGACGGTTCTTCTTCGGGATCGAACCGGACACGCACGCCCCACGCAATTGGAGTAACTTTTTTACGTCCCGTATTCGCATCGGCCCAGTCATATAGTGCGTATCTGCCGTTGTATACCCATCCGTAGCTTCCCGCATTTTTATCGCCGTACGGATCGTTTACCACGACGGTGTTTTGGTCGCCGTAGGTCCCTATTGCAAGCACAATGTGACCTGCCGTTAAACCGGTGCTGCAAAGTACATAAGAGTGACCGAGGTCTATCTCGGTCGTGACGGTATTCCAGCTTACATCAAGATCGCGCTGGGTCTCGCTTATCCCATGATTTGTTATGTATTGTACGGAACGGCTACGTGGTGATCCCCCGTGCCATAAAAAGCCATGCCCGCCGGCTGGCCATCGACCGGCAAATCCATCATAGGTAACATAATTAAAGGTATAACTATCGGATATATAAAGACCGAAATCGGAGGTACGACCGTAGGTTTCAAGCGGCCAGGGAGTGAAAATCCCGTAGGTAGCAAAAACCTGGGCAACAGTTGCAGCACCGCAGCAAACTCTTCCTTGATCCCATTTATGGTCATCTCTCGTATCATATACCTGATGGATATGGACCCAATCGATGTCACCAGCGATTACGGTATCCTGGGCGGATGTTGTACCCATCAGGAACTCCGGTATCTCCAATGGTCGATCTATCTTAAATGGCGGCGCTTCTTTGAAAAGACCGGCATCGTTCTCACGATCATTGAGATGCAGAAATTTGATTTCTCTTTCCTCGAATGTGTGATAAATAATCTCATCGTCGGAAACTGAAAACCGTGCGTCCATTTCGAAAACATTTTCGGTCTCGGTCAATTGTTTTGTAGTCCGTGAATCGATTTCGTAAATAAACAAATTGGAACTAAGCAATTCAATATTTAGAAAATCTATTTCTCTTCTGTGAAACACTAACTTGTCGCCCGAAGCAGACCAACTGGGATTTTCACCTTCCCCGATGTATTGGGTTTGCCGGTTCCGGAGGTCGAATAAATACAGATCTGTTCCGATTGTTGAATAGACCAGCTTATCGCTTTTTGGCGACCAGCGTGCACCGCGGTACCCTTTTTCCGGATCGGTAATTTGAATTTTTTGCTGTGTATCCAGATTAAAGATCCAGAGTTGATCCGAATTATCTTTGTAAACGACGCTGCGCCCGTCTGGTGAGATCGGAGTGAGGTTGGAATAAACGCCAAGGTTGTGAGTTTCTATTCTACCTTCGGTCCGTACGATCAACTGCGTATCTATAACATACGCAACCGATCCATCTCCGGCAAAGCTTACCTGCCCGGCGCGTTTTACCGGTTTGTTCAGTTCGTTGATTTCTTTCGAATTCAGGTCAAGGATTGCCGGGATTTGCATTTCATCGGCATGATTTATTAATTTGAATCCTACTTTTGATTTATCTTTATTAAAGTGTAGAAACCTCCCCGCCCCCGGCGCAGAGACTAATTCTTCAATATCTCCGTTAGTAATTAGATAAATCGATGAATGACGCTCGTTTGTTGTTACTATTCCAAACGGAGTAACGACCGGGTCGGAAAAATATCCTTCGGGAAATAGCGATTCATTGGTCTGGGAAACTACGGGAATACCGATGATGAGCAATAATAAACACAATACAGCTTTTCTAACCATATCTTACTTCTCATAAATTTGATGATGAGGGAAAACTCGACAAGCATTTAGAATGGTTCTCGATATGATGAATTACAATTGTATCAATATACCGTTTTTTTAAAATTAATTCCAACTTTTCGCAGCGCTTAATTTGTCTATTGGAACGGATGTTTACTGTAGTGGAGGTTTCCGCACATTGCGTTGTAATCGTTTGATAAAATTTGTATATTTTTCAGTTCCTCAGATTTACCATATCTATAGAAGAACCGTAATGTAATGATGTAATGTATAAAACGAAGCAACACTTGACTTTCCAGATGAAAGGCCACGTGAAAAGATGAATATTAGAATCATTCAAATAGGTCTCGGACCGATCGGGCTCGGTGCAGTAAGACGTATGTTTGAACATCCAGGAGTGAAGGTTGTCGGTGCGGTTGATCCGGCGCCGGATAAAGCAGGACGTACACTATCGGAATTGTTTGACAATGAGTCTGTACCGGGTTGGACGAAGGAAATAATCGTATCGCCCACGCTTGATAAAGCGCTGTCTGCCGCCGAAGAAAAGCCAATGATTGTAGTTCATACAACGGGATCATTTTTAAGCAATGTCAGTTCACAAATAATTGAGCTTGTCGAAAATAAACTAAACGTCATCTCAACGACCGAAGAATTATCCTATCCCTGGTGGCATCATCCGGCAGAGGCAACGGAAATCGACGAATGTGCACGAAAGAATAATGTTACGGTATTGGGTACCGGTGTAAATCCGGGTTTCGTGATGGATCTTTTTCCTATCTTTATTTCGGGAGTATCTGCGTCGGTCGATTCGGTATTTGTTGAACGCATTGTCGATGCCGGAAAACGCCGGGGACCGCTCAAGAAGAAGGTCGGGGCGGGGATTACGGTCGATGACTTTGAAAAACGAAAGGCAACGGGGAAATTCGGGCATATCGGACTTGTCGAATCTGTCGCAATGATCGGTGCAGCATATAAATGGAAATTAAAGAAGATTACAGATGATCTCAAACCGAAAGTTGCGGATTCGCTGTACGAAAGTACCGACGTAACCGTTGTTCCCGGCAATGTACTCGGTATCGACCAAACGGCTATTGGCTACGATACGGAGGGAAGGGAGCGTATCAGTTTACATCTCGAAATGTACGTCGGTGCTCGGGAACCTCGCGATACCGTCCGGCTTTCCGGTATACCCGGGATGGATGTGACCGTTAATGACGGAACGCCCGGAGACATCGCAACGGTCTCTGCAGCGATAAATTATATACCCCTCGTTATTGGCGCACGGGCGGGATTGAAAACGGCGATTGAACTTCCTCCACCACGGTGGTTTGGATTTAATGATGTTATGGTGTAACGCTGAGATTGATATTATTACAACTCAAGTTGACCGTTAACCGTTTATGTTTATTTTCAAACGGTCAACTTGAGTATATCGAACAATACACAATACCTTATATATCAGAGTCCCCACCACGCGAAAGTGATCCATACATCTGCCGAATCGGTGTAAGGCGCCACCAATTCACGATTCTTCTCGGGTACTTCATCGAGTTTATATTTCTTTCTATCTTCAAACTCATCAAGATCGAAGTCGATATCGCCTTCGCTTGCGGCTTTTGCAATCATATCGAGGTTAAAGGCGAAAAGCTCTACGCCAAGCGCCTGGTAAAAAGATTGTTGTACAAACCGGTATTCTTGGAGTGAAAAACCTTCTCTGTTTAATGCATCAACCTGAATCTGTTTCGCATCCGAATAGAGTTTTACCACATCTCCAAGGATATTCATGATTTCTCTAAATGATGGATCTCTCTCTTCCAGGTCGTCGCTGAGTTCTTCATACTTTTTTTCAAACTCGGCAAAGCGCGCCTCAAGTCCGTGCCGTATTTCGGTTTGGACGGCTACGAATCGCTCCACCTGATTTTCTGTTAATTCACCGGTCGGAGGCGGTTGATACGGCGTTCTGTTGACAATCTGTTCGTTAGTTTCGTGGATTTCTTTCAGTGTATCCAAACTTCCCGTGATCGGTTTCACGACCATAGAGTAAAAGAGGTAGCCGCCCACGATTAAAACAAGCAAGCCGACTCCCAGGCAACCGAATATAATTTTTTTGCCCATAGCAATATATCCTTTCAGTGGTAGAAGATGCTGATTATAAAATTCACTCCGTTCGAGTTAATGATGATTCATACAAGTGCACAACCACAGTGCCCATCTATATACAATTTTCTTTGGATTTTTGCAAGAGCTGGCGACGGGTGGAGTCGAAATTTTTCAATCATATCGGGGGAAGATATTTGCATTGCACTTCCCGGTAGTGTAAGAATACAATTTCCATTTAACGTAGGGAATTAAGTTGCAAGTTGGTGCATTTAGTGTGAACTGTAGAATTTATGTGTGTTGAATTGTTTACAATATTGTTATATATTTATACATAATACTGACCTCACAAAGGGTTGTTTTATGGCTAAATCTATAACAGAACTGGGTGTTAGGGAAGCCGAATTTCTAGCCCGAATGGCTTCAGAGAAGAAATCCGGGTTTCTTGTTCAAGATGCAGTTTCTTTTTGGGGAAGCAGAGAGATGGCTTGGAAAAAGTTACGTCTGCTTGAAAAGAAAGGGTGGATTGACCGTATAGAAAGGGGAAAATACATTGTCATTCCTCTTGAAGCGGGAGAAGAACGTAGTTGGAGTGAAGATGCTTATCTTATTGCTAATTTACTCATCCAACCTGCGGTCATATCTTACTGGACGGCTGCCCGTCACTGGAATTGGACTGAACAAATACCGAATGTGGTTTACATTCAGACCACCTCTCGGAAATCGAAAATGTCGAATACTATTTTCGGTGTTCGTTACGAGATAGTAAGAGTAAGTCAAAAAAAGTTTTTCGGATTTACACAAGAGTGGCGGCAAGGGAAAAGGGTGCTAATAACAGATCGCGAAAAAACACTCATCGATTGCGCCGATAAACCAAATCGTGCCGGTTCTATTGAAGAACTCATAAAAGCTGTTATGGAAGGATCACAAGAAATTTCCTGGAATAAACTGAATACTTATATCCAACGATTTCCAAGCGGCGCAGTGAAGAAGCGTTTGGGCTACCTTATTGAAAAGCTGGTTTCCCCATTACCGCAAGAAGGAGAAAATATTCTTAAGGAATGGCGAACGACAATGACGAAAGGAATGAATCCATTGTTGCCCGCTGCTAATAAGAAAGGATATTTTCTTCGCAGATGGAATTTATTTATTAACACTGATGTATAGATGATTGACATCGCAGAAGTAAAACGTATCGCAAGATCGCTTGGATTAAATCCAACAGTAATTGATCTTGATTATGTCCTTGGATGTTATCTTCATTATCTTGGAAATCATCCTATGATCAAATCAAGGTGTCTATTCAAAGGAGGAACTGCGCTTCGAAAATGCTATTTTGAGAAATATCGATTCTCGGAAGATCTGGATTCTACATTATTTCAATCGATGTCGATCAATGATATAAAAATTTGCATTGATGAAACAAACTATAAACTACAAGAGAGAATCGGTATCCGTACCAGTTCACAAGAGTATTCAATAAAAGTTATAGAAGATGAATATGGCAGGGAATCTTATGAAGTCAAACTGTATTACGATGGGCCATGGGATTATGGCGGCTCATCCCGCTCATTGCGAATCCATTTTAGTCAAGATGAAAAAGTTATTTTTAAACCGAATAGTAAGAAAATTTTTCATAATTATTCAGATAAAAATGATTTACCGATAACATCAATATCGGTTTATACTCTTGAAGAAGTTCTTTCAGAGAAATTACGTGCAATATCAGGCCAACGGAAGTATGCAGTTGCACGAGATATTTATGACATCTATTTTATTTCCAGACAAAACGTAAACATTGAAAAATCGATAGCTGTTTTATCTGAAAAATTTAAATCGAAAGGCATTGACATAACGAAATTACGAGTAGAAGATTTCCTTAATCGAAAAAATGATTATACTGTAAACTGGGAGCGTAATCTGGAATATTTAATTCCTTCAACCGTAAAAGTTGATTTTAATATAGCGTGGAATAGTGCAATTGAGATTTTAAACAAAGCATTGGAATGATTACCATGAAAACAAAACAATTCGGAAATACGGATATTACAACAAGCATCATCGGTTTCGGCGCGTGGGGTATCGGCGGTCCGGCAATGGCAGGCGAGACGCCCATCGGATGGGGCGCCGTGGATGATGATGTCTCGATCAAAGCCCTTCAACGGGCGTATGAAAAAGGAGTCAGGTTTTTTGATACTGCAGATTTTTACGGACTCGGTCACTCGGAAGAATTGATCGGAAAAACCATATCGCAGCACCGGGATGCAATCATCGCAACTAAAGTCGGACACCGGTTG
>PWTU01000235.1 GCA_003562775.1 Ignavibacteriales bacterium | reverse complement strand
CGCGCCAGGCGCCAGTCTCTTTTAACAGTCGGTACACTGACGTCGAATACCGCCGCGGTCTCTTTAAGACTCATGCCTGCAAAGAACCTGCATTCGACTATCTTTGCCTGACGTGCATCGATTTTTTCCAGTTCGGTTAATGCCTGATCAAGAGAAAGTAAATCTTCCGGTTTGATTTGATTTTGAATGTATAAGTCGTCGATAAACGTGATGTTCGATATCCCCGAACCCCGTTTACCGGCAAGTTTATATCGAGCTTCTTTTATCATCACCTGACGCATCGCCCGTGCGGCGACACGAAAAAAGTGAGTTCTGTTTTGCCAGTCCTGATCTTTTGTGGGAATAAGTTTAAGGTATGCCTCGTGAACCAGAGCGGTTGTATTGAGTGTTTGGCCCTGTCTGTGAAATTTTATGTTTTTTGCAAGCCGGTGAAGCTCGTCGTAGACACTCTCATACAAACGATTAAATGCAACATTGCTGCCGCTTCGTACCTCGTGTAACAACAAGGTTATTGTCTGCGGGTTTACTGTATTCATAGCACCCTACAATCCCTTAACAGTAATATTATCGCAGCTCGTTATCCCTTTGAGCGATTTTGGGTTATATATAAAGTACAAGATAATACTAAAAGAACCTGTAAAAAACAAGTACCGGATCGAAATATGTCAAATCCGGTCAGATTATAGAGTTATCTGCGCTGCCGGTACACAGCGGAGAAACGTAATCAATTATCATCTGTATTATTTCGGGAGGAAATAATGAGAAATTTTACCGTATCGGTAGTTCTCACGCTGCTTCTATTATACTTTCAGGGATTGAGTGCCCAAATACCGGAGATTATCAGCTATCAAGGGCTGCTTTCCGACTCCGAGGGGAATGCGGTAGAAGATGGAAGCTATGATTTGACTTTCCGGCTATTTGAAGCTCAAAATGCGGGCGAAGCAGTCTGGTCGGAAAGTCAATCGGTATTCATAGTCAACGGCATTTTCAATGTATTACTCGGGAGTGAAACTGACCTTTCTATTCCGTTCGATCGTCAATACTGGTTAGGAATATCGGTGGAAAATGGCGACGAACTCGAACCTCGTATTCCACTCACTTCAACGGCATACAGCTTTATTGCACATACGGTGCCGGATGGTTCCATTACTGCGGCAAAACTCGCCGATGAATCGGTGACTCAGGAGAAGCTTCACCCCGATATTTCTCTGCCTCTGAGTGGCGACGCCGGCGGCGATCTTATGGGGACCTATCCCGATCCGGAGTTAGCAGATGAAGTAGTTACATCATCTAAGTTAGCGGATGGAGCGGTGACTTCCGATAAATTAGAAGATAATGCAGTCATAACATCAAAGCTTGCCGATGAGTCCGTTACCCATGCAAAGTTATCTCCCGATATATCAATCCCGCCTTCCGGTACTGCAGGCGGTGATTTAACCGGAACATATCCCAACCCTGTTCTGGCGTTCGGTGCGGTGACAACGAATAAACTCGCGGACGATGCAGTGACACCGCGTAAGTTGGCTGCTGTCCCGGCGGCAAGTGTAACAAGAACGGGTAATGTCAACGTAAATAACAATTCCGTAGTAAAGATTCAATTTGACGCCGATTTGTTCGACACCGGCGGTCTGCACAATACCGCGGTAAATAATACACGTCTGACCGCACCCATCGACGGTATTTATCAAATATCAGCAAATGTAACCTGGTCGTCAAATAACAATGGGATACGTCAGATGGCAATTCTACGGAATAATGTGACCAGGATAGTCGATACACGAAATGCTGCCGGATTAATGTCTCAGTCGCTATCCGGTTTACTTATGCTACATAAAGACGATTTTATAGAGTTGTCGGTGTTCCAAAGCAGCGGAACTTCATTGCAACTTCTTTCCAATGCTCCATTGAGATTGGAGATGGTGTGGGTTGGACCGTTAGAATAAGATAGTTTCATAATAAAAAAATAAACATCGGGAGGATACAATGTATCGCTTTATCATTATCTCAGCACTTTTTTTGTTCCCTTTAATTTTATCCGCTCAATTAATAATACCGGCAGTCAGCGATCCCGTATTTGAACAATTGCCGATTATTTATGTGCACGGATTCAATGACGATGGCAGAGGATGGGCTATGGATTTAGAAACCGGTGCGTTTACGGGTACACCTGCTCATTACTGGCAGCAGCTTGGAATATACACATTTGTTACTCAGTGGTGGGCGCCGGGAGGTAATCCGTACGCTAATGCAGATTTAGGATGGGCGAGGTTTTTTACCCCTGCGGAAGTACGAGGTGAAGTCGCCGGGGTAACTCCGTATAATTCTCCGGATCCTTCCGAATTTATTGCCGAGAATTACCAGCAACTCTTTAATCCCATTACCGCCGGTTCATTTATGATCAATTTATATAACAACAGGGTAGTGAGCAACTACAACCGGAACGGCATGGTTGAGGCGCACGCTCAAAATTTGGTCGATGCATTTCGGTCGACTGAAGGATTCGGAGGAAAATTCGGGGGCTTCCGGCAGGTGAATCTTATAACGCATAGCGCTGGCGGACTGGATACCCGTGCGATGTTATCGATTCTTAATGAAAGCGATGACCAGCGCGAGCGTGAACGTGTCGCCAACGTAATTTACACTGCACCGCCCTTTGCAGGGAGTAATATGGCTAAGATTGCGCAGATTATCTGGCAGCCCGATGAGATCGACGGCAGTATCTTTGAGGAACCATGGATGCAGGCAGGTGTCGGAGAAAAGACGGTAGAAGAATTCATTACCTATTTATTGCTCCAGAATCCGTCCTGGACCACGACCTTTGCCAAAACATTACTCGATGTGTTTTTGGATATAGCCGATGCGGTTATCCGGGGGTTCGGAACGTTAAGCGGCATTAATGTTCCGGAATTATCTGCAATAACTGTCGGCGATCTTGTCTCAGATCAACTTCTGGCAAACGTCATCGCGGCTGCTATTCAGGATTTAAGGATCATTTTCGGTTATGCTTCCGGGTTCCCCGGAGATCCGAAAGTGTGGGAAGATCTGACGCCCGAGAAAGCCGTAGAACATTTAACAAGATGGTCAAAAAATCCGCACACCCGTCAGTTTGTAACCTGGGGAGAAGGCGGTCCGCGCATCAATGCAACCCCTTCCCTTACAGACGGACAAAGTAATTTTTCGCTGTTTACAAACCCCCAGGGTTTGCAACGGCGGCCGGACGATCTTGCCGTTTCGAATGTTAGTGCTCGCGTACTCACGACGGAGAACGGAGGAATGACGGCGCTTCAGGGATATTCCTCACTGGATCACGGAACAATTTTACTCGGTGAGATAGAAACGGTTGCACCGGATTGGGCAAAGACGTTATTAACACCGGTGACGAAGTTATTTGTATCGGAACCGGTTAAATATGCCGATGAAGGTAACAGATATTTTATAGTCGGACCCGATGCAACGTTTCAGTTCGATCCGGAAGATCGTAATTTTACCGACCGGTTTGCAAACTCTATTGTCGCAAGAGCAAAGGAGGTGGAATACCGTGTTGCAGCCCGAAATAACGACGGTACCATGGAATTTCACGATTGGGTGACGGTTCCGAACAATTTCTCGGCACAGTTTGCGACGCTCATAGACCCGTATGATCTCAGCGGCGAGCGGCTGTTCCGTTTCGATTGGCGCGCCGTTAATGAAGCCGATGCACGTGAACCAATACGCAGTGCTTTTTTTGCAATCGACGATTTGCCGCCGAGTTTAACTAATATCGACGTTATTCACGTAGGTGTCGAGGATTCGCCGGAAGTCTACGGTTCACAGCACCGGTCGATGGAGGGATTTCGAGTTGTGTCACAACGGCTCGTACCCCGTTTTCAAAACGTATCATGGTTCGATGAGCTGCACAACCAGCCGTTAACCGATTGGGTGATCCGGGATCAGAGCAACAAGATACTGTTTTTACAATTCGATCAGAGTGCAACGGTCGAGTTTCAGTGGGGTGACCCGTTATTTACAAACTCCGAAATCCGGAATACCGTCAATCAAAATTTATCGTTTGTTCTCAGTGATTTGCCCGACGGACCGAATACATTATATTTCGAAGCCGAAGATGCTGCGGGTAACACATCGTTGCGACAAATGATCACGGTGCTTGTCGATAATCAACCGCCCGCCGCCGTTCTCGATTACGAACCGCCTGCGTATTTAAGTTGGGTCGTCGGACCCGAAACACCGCTTTCGGTGCTTGTGGAAGATCTTGAAACACAGGTCGTAGACGGATCGGTAAGTGTCCCCGGGTTTACGCAGTCGCTGCCGCTCGGTTCTACGTTCATACTCGGCGACACGGACATTGCCGAACAGGGACAGGCAATCGGTGCCTACGGAATGTTTGTACCCATCCGGGTGATTGCATCCGATGCCGTCGGTAATTCGATAGACGAAACCTTTGAGGTCTATTATGATTGGACTCCCCCGGAGCTTGACCTGCAGTATGTCGGAAGGAGTACGGTCAATCAGGGACACGTGTATTTACAATCCGACGGTACATATATCACCACCGAAAACAGGGTGCATGTGGAAATTACCGTGACGACCAATGCAGCCGGAACCGGGCCGGTGTACTGGCAGTCGAGCAATATCGATAATGAAATTGTGCGTTCCGGTGGTCCGATGTTGCCGAATCAATTTATCCGGGGATTCGCTCACGGCGGGTTCGTGAATTTGTTCGACGGTGTGAATATAATCGTCTTCAGCACAACGGACGATTACGGGCAGGATGCATTCTTTACTCTTACGATAGAGAAAGTAGATCAGTTGTTCGATGATATAGAACGCCCGATCGAGTTAATTGCAGAGGGGGGAGTCGATCAAATTGCTGCATCGGACGATGGTTCGGTTTTGGTTTTCAGAAGAAGCAATCAAATCTATGCATGGCGGGGCGGAGAAATTGTACAGGTCGACGTTAACGAAGCCGGTGAACCGGCTAATGATCGTTCGCGCAATCCCGCCGTGAGCGGAAACGGCCGCTATGTTTACTTCGCCAGCCGGGCTACGAACCTCATCGATGAGGAAGTTAGTGGTAAAAACTTTTATGTAAAAGATCTGCATAACGGCAACGTGGGACTGCTCAGCAGAAATAAAGACGGCGAGCCCGTGAATATGAGTGTTGTCTTTGCACGGTTTGCATTTACGCAAAATGCCGCCACGTACAGCGGGCGTTATATATTTTTCCACGACAGGTACAGCGACTATATCGAAGATGCGACCGATAACGGATTCGATATCTACGCCGTAGATCTCGATCCGAACCTCAGCGGCGATTTCTTCGATAGTCCGTATGAGATACGAAGAGTGAGTCTCGGGCCGGGAGGTGTTGAAGGAACCGGTGGTGGAACACCGACGGTCCCCGGTGGCTCCCGATATCCTTCGGTATCGACGAACGGTTTGTATCTAACGTTTGAAACAACGCACACAAATTTATTTCCGAACGATGATAATGATAACGCCGATGCAGTGCTCGCACGTTTCAATGATGTGGATGAAAATGGTACGATTGATTTCTCGGACGTTACCAACATT
The DNA here is from genome assembly GCA_003562775.1 of Ignavibacteriales bacterium. Taxonomy (GTDB): domain Bacteria; phylum Bacteroidota; class Ignavibacteria; order T3Sed10-11; family T3Sed10-11; genus T3Sed10-11. Next base: position 1,091 of record PWTU01000235.1, on the reverse strand, counting down.
CCGTTGAATGTTAATGAAGACGGTACATTGAATACATGGGGAGGACGTGCGCCGTGGGTTGACCGGAGCGGACGTGTGGTCGTATTCCGCACTTCAGGCAATCTCCTTGCAAGCGATACCAATCGTGAAGGTGTGGATGAAGACGTATATTCTTCGACCGGGTTTATCGAGAACTGGCAAAACCGGGTGCTTCGTGTTGAAAGTAAAAGTGTCACTAATGAATCGGTTGAGGGGAGAATATGGGGCACGCCTACTGTTTCGCTGTACGATGCGGAGGTGGGAGCCCGGGTTGCGTTCGTCTCCGATATGGACCAACTTGTTCCGGGCGATAATAATGATTCCCGTGATCTTTTCGTTCGATCCGAATCCGGCATTGAAGCAATTAACTGGATCACTCCCGATGTTCCCGCCGGACCAGATCTTGGAATTGCCGGTGGTATAACCGCCGATGGAACATGGGCATTCTGGAATACCGTGAATCGGTATGCCGGATTAAACTATACGACTTCGGGGAGAGCGTTACACCGAAGACATATCGATACCGAACCGCCCGCACAGGCGCCGGAAATTGTACAGCACCCGGGGAATCGTGATGTGTATATCGGACAGAGTGCGTCGTTTAGTGTGCAGGCAACCGGATTCCCCACACCCGGTTATCAGTGGTATTTTAACGGAGAGCCGGTTGAAGGCGCCGTTCAATCCGTACTGACGGTTCAAAATGTCGGGCTTGAAGACCGCGGTCAGTACTTCGTCACCGTAACAAACGACCTTGGCACGGCGACAAGTGAACCGGCGCTTTTATCGGTTACTTCTCTGGTACCCCTCATAAGCGAACATCCGCAGGGACAATCGGTTGAAGAAGGCAGCGACGTTTCATTTCAGGTCGAAGCGATCGGTGTTGCTCCGTTACAGTACAGATGGCAAAAGGATGGCAACGATATTTCCGAATCGAATCATATCTCGGGCGTTCATGAGCCGGAACTTGCTATAGAATCGGTAACATTTGATGACGCCGGAGAGTACCGGGTTATAGTATCGAACGGCGCGGGTGCGGATACGAGCGATACGGTAATTCTCGCGGTAACGCCGCT
>PWTU01000429.1 GCA_003562775.1 Ignavibacteriales bacterium | reverse complement strand
GTGAGTTGCTTCTTTCGTTTATTCCGGAGATTGTAGCAATCGATTCAATCGTGGTCACTACTGTCCGGCGCGCTGTGAATGAACGGGAAATTATTTCAACGGATTTGTATAAATCGCCGATTCATCAAACGATATACATAGATTTTCTCACCCCCGTCGTAAACGATCAGGAGGAAACTATTGCAGTTTTGGTATTGCGCATGGATCCGAACGAGTACGTATACCCGTTTATCCGGTCCTGGCCTGTGCCGACTGAGACTGCTGAAGCATATATTTTCCGTAAAGAAAATGATACGGTATTATTTCTGAATGCATTAAGACATAAAGACGACGCTGAATTGAAATTACGACTGCCGCTTACTCAAACAGATTTACCTGCCGTTCAGGCGGCATTAGGATATGAAGGAATATTTTCGGGGAAAGATTACCGCGGGGTTGATGTGCTGGCGGATGTTCGCTCAATTCCCGGAACTCCCTGGTTTATTGTTGCAAAAATCGATAAACGAGAAATATTTTCGGAACTCTATTTCAGAGCGGGCGTAATCATTTCGTTCGTGTTACTATTGATTCTATTTCTCGGCGCCGGATTGGCGTTTATATACAGTAACCGTCAACGGATTTTATACAGGGAGTTGTACAACACGGAACGGGAGCTGTGGGAATCTCAGGAAGAATTTAAAACGACTCTCTATAGTATAGGCGATGCAGTGATAACAACCGATACCGCCGGTAAGATACGGAATATGAATCCGACCGCAGAACAATTAACCGGATGGCGTGAACCGGATGCACAGGGAAACCCGCTCGAGGATGTTTTCAAAATAATCAACGAAGAAAGTCGCAATACAGTCGAAAATCCGGTTCAAAAAGTGTTGCAGGAAGGCCAGGTGGTCGGACTTGCAAATCACACGATTTTGATTTCGAAAGAAGGCAAAGAAATTCCTATCGCCGACAGCGGTGCGCCCATAAGAAACGAAGCAGGAGAGATAATTGGAGTTGTCCTTGTGTTTCGCGACCAAACGGCGGAACGGGAAGCGGCGAACAAATTACGTGAGAGCGAGCGCCGGTTGTCGACACTTATGAGCAATCTGCCCGGTATGGCGTATCGATGCCGGAACGATTCTCAACGGACTATGGAATTCGTGAGCGACGGATGTGTCGATCTGACCGGCTACGCTCCCGATGAACTAGTTGATAATAGGGCGATATCGTATGCAGATTTTATTCACCCCAATGACCGGGATATGGTAATGGATGAGGTACAACAATCTCTCAACTCAAACCGTCCTTTTCAAATTACATACCGCATAAAAACCGCTGCCGGTAGTGAAAAATGGGTGTGGGAGCAGGGCAGGGGAGTTTATTCGGAAGACGGGGGCTTGATTGCACTGGAAGGATTTATTACCGACATCACCGAGCGGAAGTTCATGGAGGATAAATTAATATTACAGGCAAGTGCGTTAGAAGCTGCCGCCAATGCCATAGTAATTACAAATCGTGACGGTGTCATAGAATGGGTCAACGCTGCATTTACTCATCTCACCGGTTATTCTCCGGAGGAAGCGGTAGGAGAAAATACCCGTCTTCTTAAATCGGGTGTACATGATCATACTTATTACAAAGAATTATGGGATACCGTTCTTGCCGGTAACGTGTGGCGGGGAGAACTAACTAACCGGCGAAAAGACGGCAGTCTTTACACGGAGGAACAAACGATTACTCCGGTAAAAAATGAATACGGAGAGATTACCCACTATATCGCAATTAAGCAAGATATAACCGGGCTTAAGCAGGCGGAGGAAATACGTATACGTTTTGCTGCAATTCTTGAAGCAACCCCGGATTTTGTTTCTTTTGCCGATTTGGAAGGAAATGTTCTTTTCATCAATGATGCCGGGCGTAAAATGCTGGATATCGACAAGGATGAGGATGTTTCGAACTTACGAATACCAGAAGCTCACCCCGACTGGGCTCGCTCCATTGTTGTGGACCAGGGAATCCCGGCAGCTATACAAGACGGTATCTGGCATGGTGAAACGGCTCTGGTTAATCGGAGCGGGAGTGAAATTCCCGTTTCACAGGTAATAGTTGCTCCCCGATCAGAGACCGGAGTTCCTGAATTTATTGCGACAATCGTTCGGGACATTACAGAACGAAAGCGGGCAGAAGATGAACTTCGTCGGAGTGAGGAGCAATTCCGTTTGATTGCCGAGAACATACCCGATATGATTGTGGTTCTCGATACCGAAGGAAAGAGGATATACAATAATCCCTCGTACGAATTTATTCTCGGCGATGCGACTTCGCTGGTCGGAACAGATTCATTTCAGGAAATTCATCCGGACGACCGGGAGAAAATTGAACATATTTTTAAAGAAACCATTAAATCGGGCACCGGTCAACACACCGAATACCGGCTTGTTTCTAAAGATGGCGATGTACGCATTATCGAATCGAAAGGCGGCGTCATTCACGATGAGCAGGGAAATGTCCAACAGGTTGTTGTTGTATCGCGCGACGTCACGGGGAAAAGGAAACTCGAACAACAATTACTCCGTACCCAGCGGATGGAGAGCATCGGTTTGCTTGCCGGAGGGATCGCACACGATCTGAACAACGTTCTCGCACCGATAATGCTTTCACTGAATATCATAAAACAAAGAGTAACCGATAATAAAACGGCAACATTGCTTAAAACCGTCGAAGCCAGTGCGCAACGGGGCGCCGATCTTATTAAACAGGTGCTCTTGTTTTCACGGGGAATTGAAGGAGAGCTTACACCCATTCAGATCAGACATATTATCGACGAGATCGAAAATGTTGTCAAACAAACCTTTCCTAAGTCAATATCATTGAAAATTGATGTACCGAAAGATCTGCGGCATATTCCTGCGGACGCAACACAAATTCATCAGGTATTGATGAATCTCTGTATCAACGCACGGGATGCAATGCCCGACGGCGGAGTATTGACGATCAGTGCAAAAAACATTGTGATAGATGAACAGTACGCCAAAATGAATATCGAGACAAAACCGGGAACCTATGTGCAGGTTAACGTCTCCGATACTGGCACCGGGATATCTCAGGAAATAATCGGGAAAATATTCGATCCTTTTTTCACGACAAAAGAACAAGGAAAGGGAACCGGACTGGGGCTTTCCACTGTGTACTCTATCATTAAAGGCCACGGCGGGTTTGTGAATGTTTACAGCGAAGAAGGGAGGGGAACTATATTCAAGGTATATCTGCCTGCCAGGGAAACCGAAGAAGATGCAGTGATGAAAGAGAAACATCAAGCACCGTCGGGCAATGGCGAATTAATCCTTGTCGTAGATGACGAAAAAGCAGTACGGGCGATTACTCAAACGACATTGGAAGCGAACGGGTATAATGTTGTCACGGCAGCAGATGGGTTGGAAGCCGTAGCTTTATATAAAGAACAGAGGCAGGATATCGACCTCGTTTTAATGGATTTAACGATGCCGAATATGGACGGCTATGCTGCGATTCGGGCAATAAAGAAAATACATCCCGGGGCGCGGTTTATTGTAATGAGCGGGTTAGCGCCGGACGAAATATTGATTCAAGAGGATTTCGTGGAGTTTTTACACAAACCGTTCACGGCGGAGTCTATGCTGTTGACTATTTATGAGATGCTTACACATAGATAATTGGCCAAACACGGTCAAAAACGCCGTTTTTCGGGGTCATGGTCGATATAAAGCGGTTGTGGTTTTTTCCATTGTGCAATTGTTGTGGTAAATTATTACATTGGTAGTGAGATGATGATGCGCGATGTATGGTGCGAACGTAATGCTAAACTCCGTATCCAATCACAATAGAAAGGTGCAGTCATGGGACAGGCAAGAAAAACTCCGAAGAAAAAGAGGGAGACGAAGGAAGATGTGCTGAAAAAAGAGATTACCACGGCGGTCAACCGAAGAACCACAACGAAGATAAACGAGGTCAAAGCGCTTGTGGAGAATGTTGAGGAGCGGGTTACAGCTCACCTTAAACATCATGAAGAAGGTTCGGAACATACACATTCACATTTGGAAAACCGGCTTGATGAGCTTGAGCGGCGGTTACTGGGTATGATCGATGAGCTGCGTCGTGATGTGGATAACCTGCGTGGTGGGCGGAGAGCGCCGGGTGAAGAGCCGCAGTCGCCTACTCATTTTTAATGTGTTTTGTTTTTTTAATTTTACGTGCCGCCTGTTTTGGTTGAAACAGGCGGCATTTTTAATAATATGAGAATTTAAAGCCCCTTCACTATTCTCCGCATTTCCCGTGCATGCCCCGCTTCATCGGCGGCCATATCTTCCAGCTTCATTTTCAGTTCTATCATATCGAGTTTTTCCGCCCATTGGGCATGCTTTTTATAGTTTTCAACGTCTTCCAGTTCCATCTTCATATCCAGTTCGAGCATTTCTTTTATGGTTTCGGGTTTACCGAAATCTTTCGGCGTCGTAGTCGGTTCACCGCCGAGATCGATAATGACGTCGGTGAGGAACGATGCGTGGCCGAGCTCGTCTTTTATCTCGTCGTCGAACATTTCCCGTAATTCAATACCCATAACGCCGAAGCATTTTCCTTTCTGATAGTTGTATCGAATGATAGTACCTAACTCAGCGGCGAGATCTTCGTTTAATCCTTTGATGAGTTCTTCTTTTGTCATTTTGTTCTCCTTTTGTTCGTGGTGTGTATGTAAGGTATTTATGCAGCTTTACATTTTTTGCAAATTCCGTAAAACTGAATCACATGGTCGGTTATGTGGAACGAGTGTTTTCGCGATAATGCTTTTTCGACTTTCTTTATGTACTCTATTTCTTCATCCATAAAATCGTCGTAGTCAATGATCCGTTTACATCCGGTACACACGAGATGATGATGGTGGTCCGGTTTTTTGTTGCTCTCTATTAGTTCATAACGGTGGCACCCGTCGCCGAAATGAAATTTCGTTACGATGCCCATCTGTTCGAGGGTGTAGAGATTCCGGTATACGGTCGTTAAGCCGATATTCGGATGCTTTTTATAAACTCTCATGTAAATTTCTTCTGCCGAAAGATGTTCGACGGTGTCGCCGAGTACTTCCAATATGACGCGCCGCGGTTCGGTGAACCGCATTCCCATTTCGCGGAATCGTTCCTGCCATTTCGAATTTGTTTTTGCCATGATGGGATTTTTTATTATGATTGATAATCATTATTGATAATGATTATCAATATTAATATAAGACTATATGCAACAATAATCAAGGTAATAAATGCATATCCACTACCTCCTCCTCTCCTCCTGTATCCTCATCACAAGCTCTTTAAATTGATCAAAACCATAAACCGTACACGTTATCCGCTTCGATTGTCGATACCTTTGGAAAATCAACAATCGGCATCTATAAAACAGTTTTACACTCGGAAACTTGATTTTAATAAAACCTTTGAGTAATATTACTCAGTGATTTGAGTAAATTGCAACAGGACTTGCACACAGCGAATGTATACAAGAAAACATCTTAAATTTTTAAAAAACAGGGTTTTAGAGGGTAAAAAATTTATCCAGGCGGTTCTGGGTCCAAGACAGGTTGGAAAGACTACACTTGCGAAACAGCTTACCAGAGAGATAGATATACCCTACTTATATGTATCCGCCGATGCTGTCCCTGCTTCGAATACTTCCTGGATCGATCAGCAATGGGAAGCTGCCAGATTGAAGTTAAAAACTTCCGGCGCCGCCGAGTTGGTCTTTATAGTTGATGAAATCCAGAAAGTTGAAAACTGGAGTGAAGCTGTAAAAGCACAATGGGATAAAGATGCCTTTGACGATATCCCCATTAAAGTCGTTGTTCTTGGCTCATCACGATTAATACTTCATCAAGGACTGACCGAATCATTGACCGGAAGATTTGAAGTGATACCGATGACCCACTGGAGTTATGAAGAGATGCAAGAAGCGTTTGGCTTTTCCCTCTATCAATATATCTGGTTTGGTGGTTACCCCGGAGCTGCACAACTTATAAACGATGAAAACAGGTGGCGTGACTATATACTTAATGCAATAGTTGAGACCACAATTTCAAAAGATGTGTTTATGTTGTCGCGAATTGAGAAACCTGCGCTTTTAAAGAGGTTGTTTGAATTGGGATGTGCATATTCCGGACAGATTGTTTCATTCAATAAGCTATTGGGACAACTGCAGGATGCAGGAAATACAACAACGCTTGCTCACTATCTTCAATTATTGGATTGGGCAGGTTTACTTGCCGGATTGCAAAAATATTCAAAAGAGAAGGTACGTCAACGTGCCTCCAGTCCTAAATGGCAGGTATACAATAGCGCCCTATTTACTGTGTTATCAAACCGTAAATTTCAACAAACTCTTGAAATGCCCGAACGTTGGGGTAGACACGTGGAAACGGCAGCCGGAGCGCATTTATTAAACCGATGTATTGAATCGGGAATAAACATATATTATTGGCGTGATAGAAACGACGAAGTAGATTTTATTCTTGAAAAAGAAGGTCGATTAGCAGCACTTGAGATAAAGAGCGGCACCCTTTATCGACCCAGGGGTATGTCGGTATTTCAACAACGTCATAACCCTCACAAGGTGTATCTTATCGGATCCGGTGGTATACCACTGGAAGAATTCTTTAGTTATGATCCGGTTGATTTATTTTGACAATATGTG
>PWTU01000438.1 GCA_003562775.1 Ignavibacteriales bacterium | reverse complement strand
TCGGTCTCGATGACGTCGAGCCGGACATCCTCGGCAGGGCTTATGAGTATCTGCTCAGAAAGTTTGCCGAGGGACAGGGACAGAGTGCGGGCGAGTTCTATACGCCACGTGAAATTGCAGTTCTGATGGCGCGCCTTCTCAATCCGGATCCGGGCCAGAGCGTGTACGATCCGTGCTGCGGTTCGGGCGGTTTGCTGATTAAATGTCATTTGCAATTGCTTGAGAGTAAAGGCGAGCAGCAGAACGGCAGAAAGAATTTGCCGAAAGACGTTGCTCCGCTCCGGCTATTCGGACAGGAGATCAATCCTTCTACCTTTGCAATGGCGAGAATGAACGCTTACATCCACGATATGGATGCGGAAGTAGCGCTCGGTGATACGATGCAGCGTCCGGCATTTACAAAAGACGACGGTTCGCTTCACGAGTTCGATCTTGTTACTGCCAATCCGATGTGGAATCAGAAGTTCAGCGCAAAGCAATATGAGAACGATCCGTTCGGACGGTTTACGTTCGGTATTCCGCCTACATCGAGCGCCGACTGGGGATGGGTGCAGCATATGACCGCATCGTTGAGTCCGAACGGGAGAATGGCGTTGGTCCTCGATACCGGAGCGGTGAGCCGGGGAAGCGGCAATACCGGCTCGAATAAAGAGCGTGATATCCGCCGTGCGTTTGTCGAGAAAGATTGGATTGAAGGGGTGATCCTCATGCCCGAAAATTTATTTTACAACACCACCGCGCCGGGGATCATTCTTGTGATAAACAAAGCAAAGAAGCGAAAGGGAGAGATTCTGCTTATCAACGCCTCAAAGCAGTTCTCCAAAGGAAGACCGAAGAATTATCTCGAAGAAAAACACATTGAGACAGTGGGCAAGATATTCGGGAAATGGAAAAAAGAGGAATCTCTCTCAACGGTGATTACCATAGACGATGCCGTAAAGAACGATTACAATTTATCGCCGAGCCGCTACGTAACAACCGGCGCCGAGCAGGAAGTCCTTCCGCTCGATGAAGCGGTGGTGCTTTTGCAGGAAGCTGAAGAAGAACGTAGCGAAACGGATAAGAAGCTAAAAGATGTTTTAAAAGAACTGGGTTTTAAAATAAATTAAATAAAGTATTTCAATAAAAATGTTATATTATGTTTATTGTGACGAAAGCAGACAATCAAAAGATCGCTATATGGTCATTGGTGGTTTTATTCTTACTGTCGAGGATAAGGATGAATTTTATGATACTATAAAGAAATACAGAGAAGAACAAAGGATGTTTGCAGAGCTAAAATGGACAAAGGTTACCCAACAGAAACTTCCGCAATATAAAAGATTTATTGAGTATTTTTTTGCTCTTAATAATACAGATAAAATACATTATCATTGCATAATAATTGATAATCACCAAGTAGACCATAAAAAATTCAGTAAAGGTGATAAGGAGCTTGGGTTTTATAAATTTTATTATCAATTGTTATTGCATTCATTCGGAAGAAGATATTGTAGCCCTGACGATGATGATAGATTTATCGTAATTTTGGATTATCGTGTTACTTCTTATAAATTGAATACACTTAAAGTAGTTTTAAATAGAGGAATGAATAAAAGATACTCTATCGATTCTAATCCTTTTGTCTCTATTGAACCGCGACGTTCGAAGAAAGACGATATCCTACAGATTGCCGATATAATCATCGGAAGTATAGGATTTCAGAAAAACGGATACGATTTGCTTGCAGGTACGAGGAAGGCAAAAAAAGAGTTGGCAAATTTCATTGCTTCTCAAGCGGGTTTACCGGATTTAAAATCGAATACACCGTGGGGAAATCACAGGTTTACGATATGGAATTTTCGGCTGCAAAAGTAAAAATGCACCCTTACAATCTACGTCCCTTATCGGGACTACCGTCGAGCGGTTCCCCTGACCTCGTCAGGGTTTTCGACTGTAAGTGGCGCATTTCTGTCTAAAATATAAATTCTTATTGTGTAAATGTCAAATTTTTTTAAAAGTACTTGAAAATTTGAGTGATAACTTGAATTCACATTTTGTGACTTCAAGTTAGAGGTGCATTAGTAAGATACCTTTACTTCAAAAAAACAGGGGAGATCACAAAATGGCTGATAATCCCGAGCAAAAAGCTCTCGAATATCTCAGAGTTTCCCTCGGAAATCCGGAAGCTCGATTTCGTCCTGATCAGTGGGAGGCAATCGACAAAACAGTCATCGATAAATCCCGCCTGCTGTTAGTTCAACGAACCGGCTGGGGAAAGAGCATCGTCTATTTTCTTGCGACGAGACTTCTACGCGATCAGGGTGCAGGTCCTACTTTGCTTATTTCTCCCTTACTTGCTCTCATGCGGAATCAAATCGAAGCGGCTGAGAGAATCGACATACATGCAGCAACAATCAATTCAAGCAACCGGCAGGATTGGGAAGACGTCCAAAACAGGTTTCTCTGTGGTGAAGTCGATGTATTGTTGATATCACCAGAGCGATTGGCGAACGATGAATTTCGCGATAATATCTTGCTTCCCATTGCTAAGGGAATCGGATTATTCGTTGTCGACGAGGCGCATTGTATTTCGGATTGGGGACACGATTTCAGACCGGATTACCGCAGAATTGTATCGATCCTGAAATTACTGCCGCCTAATGTACCGTTGCTTGCAACCACCGCCACGGCAAACGACCGGGTTGTTAACGATGTTACCAACCAGTTAGGAAAAAACCTGGAAGTGATGCGGGGACCGCTGGTACGTTCGAGTCTCCGATTGCAAAATATTAAACTTACAGATCAGGCGGAACGAATGGCGTGGCTTGCCGGACATCTGAGAAATATCCCCGGCAGCGGTATTATTTATACGTTGACCATAAAGGATTCGCAGCGAGTAGCGGATTGGCTTCAAACTCAAGGGATCGATGCGCGCGCATATTGGGGCGGACTCGATAATGATATACGCGTAGAGCTTGAAAAGAAATTAATCAACAATGAAATAAAAGCGTTAGTCGCGACGACCGCACTCGGTATGGGCTTTGATAAACCCGACCTCTCGTTTGTTATACATTTTCAACGCCCCGCATCGGTTGTTCATTATTATCAACAGGTCGGCAGAGCAGGAAGAGCCGTCGACTCTGCGTATGGTATAATGCTGAGCGGCGGGGAGGATGAAGATATCACGAACTATTTTATCGATACTGCATTCCCTCCGGAAGCAAACGCCAATGAACTATTAGAGGTATTGAATCAGCAGGAGGGTGGACTTTCAATGACGGAGATCGAAGGTAAGGTTAACATTTCAAGAAAGAAGATCGAGAAAGTACTAAAGCTGCTGCTTGTGGAACCTAAACCGCCTGTTGTAAAAAGAAAAAGCAAATACTATGCGACCCCCGTCGAGTACAAGCCCGACACGGATAAAATTGAATTTTTAAAGTCGATACGTAAAGAAGAACAACGCCGTATGAGGGACTATTTATATAGTACCGGGTGTTTGATGAAGTTCTTACAGGATGAGTTAAACGATCCGAATGCCGAAACCTGCGGGAGGTGTGCTCCGTGTACGGGAAATTCGTTGTTGCCGGAAGAATATTCGAAGGAGTCGGTGATCGATGCCGTTGAATTTTTAAAACGGCTCGATCAGGTTATTGAAGTCAGAAAAATGTGGCCTGGGGATGCTTTGGTCGATGAGTATGATTGGAAGGGGCGTATTCCCGAATCACTTCAGATAATGGAAGGGCGTACCCTGTGTCTGTGGGGCGATCCGGGATGGGGTGAAATGGTACGAATTGGAAAACAAAAGGAGGGCCGTTTCCCCGATGCATTGGTGGATGGAGTTGTTACAATGATAAAAGAGCGCTGGAAACCGGATCCTTACCCCGGCTGGGTTACGTGCATTCCTTCGGTTTCACGTCCCGATCTTGTGCCCGATTTTGCCCGTCGCGTTGCAAATAAGCTGAATTTACCTTTTATTGATAGTGTGGAAAAAGTGCGGGATACAGCACCGCAAAAATATATGGAGAATAGCTACCAGCAAGCGAAGAATATTGCAGGTGCATTTAAAGTGAAAGACGAACTTCTAAAACCGGAACCCGTATTCTTAATCGATGACCTGGTCGATTCGCGATGGACTCTGACAATCGTAGCCGCTTTGCTCAGAGACAGCGGCAGCGGACCGGTATTTCCGGTTGCATTATCGATGACGACGCCGGTTGAATAATTGATTAGAAACGATATGGACTTAAATAACTACATACTGTCGGAAGATGTGCAGGCGATATTGTTGCTGACTGCTAATATCGGAAAGAAAGAGACGGATGAACCTCTTACGTTGAAGGAGTATAATTCAGTCGCAAAATGGTTGTCTGAAAATAATCTCCGTCCGAAGAATATCTTTGACGACAGTGTATTGCGGGAGTTGCGCGAATCTAAATCTATTACGATAGATATAGACCGGATCAAACGATTGCTCGACAGGGGAGGGAAGCTTGCGCTTGTTCTTGAGAAATGGTTCAATCAGGGAATGTGGATTATCAGCAGAATCGATGAACATTATCCTAAAAGAATAAAGAAACATTTAGGAAATTCTTCCCCTCCGGTTCTGTACGGTGTTGGAAACAAGGATCTGCTCGATTTCGGCGGACTGGCGGTTGTCGGTTCCCGGAAGCCTGATGAGAAGGCGATACAGTTTACGAAACGAATATCGGAAATGTGTGCCGGCGAGGATATACAGATAATTTCAGGCGGGGCGAAGGGGATTGACCGTGAAGCAATGATAACAGTTGCCGATAAGGGGGGAGCATATATCGGTGTGCTGGCGAACGGATTGGCAAAAGAGGCATTGTCCGGAGTGTACAGGAATTCGTTACGCGATGAACGGGGTGTGTTGATATCACCGTTCAACCCCGATGCAGGTTTTAACGTGGGTAATGCGATGAGACGCAACAAGTATATCTACACGCTTGCGGATTGGTCGCTGGTTATTAGCGCATCCGAGCAGAAAGGCGGTACGTGGGCGGGCGCGATTGAGAATATCAATAAAAAATGGACGCCTCTGTTTGTAAGAGCAGATGACGATGTACCCGAGGGGAACAGATTGCTTATAGAAAAGGGAGCTCACAAATTGATGTTGTCCGGTATAGAGTCTCACGGCTCACTCAGGAAAACATTGGAAATCACTTCGGCTGACGGAGCGGCAAAAAAAGAAATTGAAACAGAGCAATCCGGTAAGGACGATATACAATTGACGTTATTCGAAGAAAGCGTGGATTGAATATTGATCGTTTTTGAATTCGGTTGTATTTGTTGTTATTTATTTAATACACCGGAGGGAGAAGCACAAAATTACAATTTGAAATTTGAGTCCGTTCCGAAAGGGTTTATTAGCCGCAGATTACACGGATTAAAATAACAATGCCTTTTTTAGTTTAAAATCCGTGAAATCCGTGGCTGAAAAAAAGACTAATACTTTTATGAGTAGAATTAAAATTTAGGTTACAAAAATGAAAATGCACCCTTACAATCTACGTCCCATAGTGGGACTACCGTCGAGCGGTTCCCCTGACCTCGTCAGGGTTTTCGACTGTAAGTGGCGCATTTCTATATGAAATATAGTTTTCTATTATTTAAATGTCAAATATTTTTTTAGAAATCTTTTGTAATTTGATCAAATTGACCCATTTTTAATTCCTAGTAAGTTCCTAGTAGATTCCTAGTTTAGTACACAGTAGGTTAAATTCGATATTTTACTCTGATAAGATAAATAAACGACAAATGAATGCAACGAATATCATCATCAGCAAGAATAAGTCGAGAATCATCAAGAGCAGGATGACCACGACGAGAATGACGGCGACCAGGAATATGACGACAATAACGACCGTGAGGATGACGATGAGAGCGAGGCCAGTCATCACAGTGAGAACAAGATTTATCATTCGATAAAGATACTATGATCAACAACACAAAAACAATACAAAACGGATATAAAGAAACTGAACTTGGAATATTTCCGCAGGATTGGAAATCCGTGAAATTAGGAGAGATATTACAAGAAGTAGATTTACGGTATAAAAGAATTCAATCATCATCTGAAATTCCTGTTTTGTCAATAACAAGATACGATGGGTTAGTTTTACAAAGTGAAAAATTTAAAAAGCGGGTCGCTGGCAGAAATATTGATAATTATAAGGTGGTAAAGAAAAACCAGATTGTATATGGTTTTCCGATGGATGAAGGAGTAATTTATGCATTACGTAATTTTGATATTGGAATAGTTAGTCCTGTTTATAATGTATGGGAAGTAATTTTTGATGATATAGATATAGAATACTTGGATCAATTTTTAAGAACGCCTTTAATGATATCAACTTACAAACGATATTTGTCAAGTACGGTTGAGAGAAGAAGGATTGTTAGTAAAAAGGACTTTAAAAATATTTCCATCCCCCTACCCCCGCTCTCCGAACAGCGCGCAATCGCATACGTCCTCCGCACGGTACAGGAGGCGAAGGAGAAGACTGAAAAGGTCATCGAGGCGGCGCGGGAGTTGAAGAAAAGCTTGATGCATCATCTCTTCACCTACGGTCCCGTCCCGTTTCACGATGCGGATAAGGTGAAGCTGAAAGAGACGGAGGTGGGTATGGTGCCGGAGGAGTGGGAGATCGTTGAGATAAAAGAGGTGGTTGATATTAGAAGGGAAGGCGTTGATCCAAATAAATATGATAATTTATTATATG
>PWTU01000184.1 GCA_003562775.1 Ignavibacteriales bacterium | reverse complement strand
GAATCTCCTGAGAATAACGAAGAAATATTTGTTCCCGTATCAATTCTGCAACGAAAAAGCGTTCCGGTTGTTCGCTCACAATATCGGACGGATAATACGGCGGGTGGTACGGAAGGTGTTCCTCGATAGTTTTTTCAAGTTCGAGGATACCCTCCGCTTTAAGAGCCGATACCGGAATAATTTCATCGAATATGTCCTTCTGCCGGAACGAATCGATTACGGGCAGCGCTTCGTTCCGGTTGATGAGATCGCATTTATTCAACAGTAAAAAACATCTAATACCCTGCTTCTTAATCTCCTCTACCAGCACTTCGGGTACATCGGGATCGGTCACTTCTGTAATAATAATTGCAACATCGGCATCGGCGACTGCCCGGTGAATTTTTTCGATCATAAACTGCTGCAATTTATATCGCGGATTAATCAGACCCGGCGTATCGAGAAAGATTGCCTGAAAAGTTTGACGGCTCAGAATTCCCAGTATCCGGTGCCGGGTAGTCTGCGGTTTGGGTGCAGTAATAGAAATCTTCTGACCGAGCAGCGCGTTCATAAGCGTAGATTTTCCGACATTCGGCTTTCCGACAAGCGCAACATACCCTGACTTGAATTTTTCTTGTGTAATATTTTCGGTATTCATAAGTGCGACCGATCAGGGTAATGTCATTTTAAATTCCTGATAACGTTCTGTAAACAAATTTTCTTCGGTCGGTTCCGGAAAATTTCGATCTCTTGCGGTTTTTTCAACGTGCTGTACACGATCCTGAGGAAGCGGGTGTGTGGAAAGCAGTCGCTCTAATCCACCGCCTTTTCTGTTTTGTTCCTCAAGAATTTTATCGAAGAAAAATCGTATCGCGCCCGGATAATATTCGGAATCCGCTAAATATCTCATTGAATAGGTATCCGCCTCTCGTTCATCCTTTCTGCTATTGGAAAGAAACCCAAGTCCGGCAAAAAGATTAGCGGCAATCTCCTCCAGAATACCCGGTTGCTCCCCCAATACAACGGCTAATAATAACTGGGTTCCGAAGTAGCCCGATATACGTCGTGTTGCATGTCGCCGCTCTGCGTGTGCTATTTCATGACCGATCACTCCGGCAAGCGCCGCTTCGTTATCGAGAAAATGCAATAGACCGGTGTAAATATAAATAAACCCACCCGGCGTGCAAAACGCATTAATGGTGCTATCATCATGAATAATCTCGAATTGATAGGGATAGATATCCCTTTTACGAATGTGTTCAGATTGTAAAATTTGCTCGCCGATTGCTTCAACATATTCCCTTACGTGGGGATGTGTTTGCAATATAGGAAATTCATCGGGTGAATTGCGTATCTCTTCATCGAGCTGTAAACCGAGTTCTACATCTTCTTCATCGGTAAATATATTTAACCCAAGAAAACTGGCGCAGTTAATCGAAGCAGCGGTGAGACCGACGCTGATTATTAATACGGCTGCAATCTGAATGTGTAAACCTGAACGGTTTATTAGGGTTTTCATTACAAGACCTTCGTTATTGCTGGGTGGTAATTAACCTTCAGTTGTTAGTGAGTTTCACATAAAGATACGATTTTACCGAAAATTATTCCACCTATCAATAACGCGGCATTGACGTATCGATCGTTTCCGCCCATCGGTCGATCCCGCCGACAAGATTTTTCACTTTACGGAACCCTGCGTTCTTAAGGAATTCGACCGCTTGTTGACTTCTTCCTCCCATCTTGCAGTATACCACAATATCTTTTGATGAATCGAGTTCATTTACCCGCGACGGTAACTCACGTAACGGGAGTAATCGCCCTCCAAGATTTGCAATATTATATTCGTGTTCTTCACGAACGTCAAGCATAAACGGTTTATTTCCCTCGTCAAATTGTTTCTTTAGATCCTCAACCTCTATTTCGTACTCAGCGTCCCGTTTATAATCACTCCACGAAGTTTCGACGCCGCAAAACTGTTCGTAATCAATAAGTTCTTTTTGTGTCGAATTATCGCCGCACATCGGGCATTCCGGGTTTCTCCGAAGTTTTAATTCGCGGAATGTCATTTTTAAGGCATCAAAAAGTAATAATTTTCCCTTTAGCGGTTCGCCAATACCGGTGAGTATTTTGATAACTTCGTTCGCCTGAATCGAACCGACGATGCCCGGCAGAACACCGAACACCCCTCCTTCGGCGCAACTCGGAACTAATCCCGGCGGGGGCGGCTCCGGATATAAACACCGGTAGCAGGGACCATTGTCAAGACCGAATACCGATGCTTGCCCTTCGAAACGAAATATGCTTCCGTATACATTCGGTATTCCGGTTAGTATGCATGCATCATTCACCAGATAACGGGTTGGGAAATTATCCGTTCCGTCCACCACGACATCATATCCATCAAATATATCAAGCGCATTCTCCGATGTAAGTTGTGTTTGGTGCATATCGATCTGTACATATGGATTTAATGCTTGTAACCGGTTCCGCGCCATTTCAAGTTTTGATTTGCCGATCTGATCAGTCGAGTACAGCACCTGACGTTGTAAATTGGATTCATCGACCGTGTCGAAATCGACAATACCTATTCTGCCGACTCCTGCGGCGGTGAGATATAAACCGGTCGGCGACCCGAGTCCGCCTGCACCGATCATTAACACCGATCCTGCTTTTAACTTTCGCTGACCGTCCATACCGACTTCGGGCATAATAAGATGTCTGCTGTATCGTCGTATTTCATCATTTGATAGATTAATATTTTGCAGGTCTTCATCCGATGCGATACCGCCTGCAATCGAGGGGACGATCGAAATGGTGTCTCCTTCTTTAACGGATGTCTCCGCTTTATTCAGGTATCGAACATCCTCTTCGTTGACATAAATGTTCACAAAACTTCTGAGATTACCATCATCATTATACAGATGGTTGCGAAGCTCCCTGTGTTCATCGGTTAATTTGTGAAGCGCTTCACCAACCGTATGCGCGTCAACTTCAAAAGAATCTCTTTTTCCTGCATATTGTCGTAAAGGCGTAGGTATAATGATTTTTACTGACATATATCAGTCACTCCTTTTCTTATAATATAACGTAATTATATAATGTACGGAAATATTCTATGCGGCGGAAGCCGCACAACAACATACGTATGAAGTATAGGGATTAAGATATGTTAATTTGAATTTCATCAAATTTATTCCGATCAGCACGTAATTTCCATACCTGCGTTTTTGACGGCTTACCATCCACTACGCTCACTATTAAATAAAGATACCATGGCCATGCAAAATCCCTATCGTGTTCCGAGGGTTCGGCGGCATGATCCGGGTGCGAATGATAGAAACCTATTATTTCGGCATTTCTCTCACGGGAAAATTTTTCCGCTTTTATAAAATCGTCCGGTCCGATCATAAATCTTCGCGTCCGGTTATCGTCGTGTATGTTTTCCGTCTCGTACAGATAGAGTACTTTTTTATCGCTTTCATCGTCATAACCGATTAATACGCCACAGCATTCCTCCGGATATGTTTCCGCTGCCTGTACTTTTATCCTCTCCACTATATCTGCCTGTATAGTTACCTGCAATTTATTCATCCCAGAATGTATCACTTAAATATCTTTCTGCACTATCGGGAAGCACAGTTACAATTGACGGATTTCGCAGCCGGTCTATTATATCTAAATGATCGAGTAATTTCCCCAGAGCTGCGAGAACTGCGCCTGAAGAAACGCCGATTAGCAATCCTTCCGTCTTCGCCGTTGTTTTTACATACTTGTATGCATCTTCAGTCGTCACTTCTATCAATTCGTCAACGAGTGATTTATCAAAAATCCCCGGTACGATGGCGGTCGGTAAATGCTTCCATCCTTCGATGGCGTGCAGCGGCGAATCGGGCTGCACTGCGATGCATTGTATTTTTTCATTATCCTCTTTCAGGCGACGCGATATCCCTGTGAATGTTCCCGTTGTACCTAACCCTGCAACAAAGTGCGTTATTCTCCCGCCGGTTTCTTCAAGAATCTCTCGTGCGGTTGTTTCATAATGTGCTTGCCAGTTTGCATTGTTATTATATTGATCCGGATAAAAATACCGTTCAGGATGTTGTTTCACAAGTTCCTGAACTTTACGAATCGCACCATCTGTTCCTTCCATCGGATCCGTGATAATTAACTCAGCGCCTAATGCTGTAAGTATTTTTTTACGTTCAGTGCTCGCATTACCCGGCATTGCAAGAGAAACCTTATATCCAAGGGAAGCACCGAACAGTGCATACGCTATTCCCGTATTTCCGCTTGTTGCATCGATAATAATTTTATCAGCCGTTAATTCCCCTGACCGTTCGCCTTCGCAGATCATATTGAGCGCCGGGCGGTCTTTTACCGATCCGCCTGGATTATACCACTCAAGCTTTGCATACACTGATATATTTTGGTGACCGCTGAACAGTTTTTTCAACTGTACCAGGGGTGTATTCCCGACAAGCGATTGTATATCCGTTTGCCGTGAAATTTTATGGTCCGTTAAAGATACATCACTAATCATGCCTGTTTTATTCCTTCAAATATTCCGGACAACTGGGTAACAAATTTGGAGCGCGGCAAAACGGTAACGCAATCAAACTGCTCTGCTTCTTTAATGCGATCATGATGTGCATGAGAAACAAAACATATGATTTCGGTGTCCCTTATTGTCGGTGAATTTACGATACGACGAATAAATTCAACGGGATTTAAATGATCCGCATTTAAATCGATGAGGACAAGGTCTGCTATCCCGACCAACTCATCTATGGAATCTAAATCAGTTTTTGTTATCACTCTTGTTGTCACCCCCCTCTCCTTGGCTGCGATAGATATTTTCGAAACAAATATCAGGTCGTCACAATACAGCAATGCAAGAGGCTTATTATTTTGATTCAAATTCATATTATTCGTACCTTACTACATAGTTAACCAAACACGCAACACACAAATCCCATTATATTTCGTCCTTATATACGGGTAAGTGCATCGCATATGTTATTCAAATAAATAAACGAGAAAAATGTCTTGAAAGTTCTCTGGTTGTTTTCTATCGCTTTGGTTTTTATCCATCACGATATCATTCTTGCATCGGAACGGGGCTGGAATAATCGAGAATTCATGCCATCGATTCTTGCATTCGCACCGCTCATCGGCAATCCGCAAGAGGCAAGAATGGCGGTGCGTAAACTGGTTGAAGGACCGGATTTGCATGTCGAGATAGGCAATACACTCGATCTGATACGCTGGACGCATATCCCGGGTAATCCAAACGAACATCAACGATCGGTTTCGATCGGCGTCAGTTTTTTTAGCTACGGGTATATTACATCCGTTGACCAAAGCCGGCTAAAAGTCGATGCTATCGACGGTTTTTTCGGAGGGCACGTTGTCTATTCAACGGTTTTATATAATCATCCATGGCAATTGCGACTTCGATTGATGCATCAAAGCGCACATATGGTCGACGGCAGGTATGACAAATACAATGAATCGTGGGTGGGCGACCGGCTCCCCATTTCCTACACACGCGATCAGGCAGAAATCACCACATTGCACCGTTTCGGAAACATTCGCTTTGGGGGGGGCGCTGGTGTTGTTTGGTTACGACGTCCGGAAGAAGTTTCCCCATATCATATTTTTCTATCTGCCGACAAATTACTTTACTCGTCGACCGAAAAATCTACCCATTGGTACGGAGGATATTTTCTCCGTGGTGAGAATAACAATTCTTTCGCCCTTTCACACTCCGTTGAAGCGGGCGTTAAATTCGGAGCATGGGAAGGGAGGGGTATTCGCGTGACTCTGCAATACTACAACGGGCTTAACTTCTTCGGTGAATATTTCGACGAACGCCTTGTATTTGCAGCACTCGGGTTTAGTTTTGATTTTTGGTAGATAAATATATGGTTCATTAATCATACCACGGTAATTATTCAAGAGGTTTGATTTTTTTAATTGGTTGATCATTTCTCAATCGATTCCGGTTTTCGATCTTTCACGAATGTTCAAGTATCGCTCTGCAGAACGCCGGCAAATCAGGCGGCTTTCGGGAAGTAATCAGATGCCCATCAACCACAACCTCCTTATCATGATAAATAGCGCCCGCGTTCTCAATATCATCTTTAATAGCAGGCACACAAGTGACGTTTTTGCCTTCGAGTATCTTTGCAGATATCGGCACCCATCCCGCATGACATATAAATGCGATTACTTTCTTAGCTTTGTCAAAATCACGGGTGATCTGCAATACTTTCTCATACCGCCGTAATTTATCGGGAGCAAATCCACCGGGAATGATGAGTATATCAAACTGATCGGCAGAGATGTCATCTATCGCTTTATCGGGCTTAAGCGGATACCCGTTTTTCCCCTTGTATTGTCTCATCTCGGGGGCGGCTATAGTGACAACTGCACCCTCCTCTATCATTCTATAATACGGATACCATAACTCAAGATCCTCATATATATCCTCGGCAAAAATCAAAACATTTCTTCCATTGAGTTTTCCCATATTTCCCCCTCTCTATAGGTCCAGTATATCTGCAATTTCTTTCATAGCGGATATGACATTATCAATATGTTCATCGAGATCTATACCAAGCTCCTCGGCGCCCTGCCGTATCTCGTCGCGATTTACCTGCCGCGCAAATCCCTTATCTTTCATCTTTTTTTTCACCGATGATACTTTTAGATCGTCGATTTTTTTGCTCGGTCTCACGAGCGCAGCGGCAGTTATTAATCCCGTCAACTCGTCGACGGCAAACAATGTTT
>PWTU01000271.1 GCA_003562775.1 Ignavibacteriales bacterium | reverse complement strand
TTGGGCTCAGCGACATCTTCTCGCTGATCAAATTTACTATCACTGTACTTACGAAAAGCGATCAGATCGCTTAAATCATTCACAAAAAATGGATATGTTATCTTGACGCCAATGCGATAGCCATCGGGACCAATCAACCATTCAATCATTCCATCCCCCCTTGACTTCCCCTGGATAATACCATATATTATTATAGCGTATAAATTTATACTATACAATAGGCAGGAAAATGCAATATTTACGCCAAAAACGCCAACTCCCTCAGCCGGCCGGACAGCGAGTCGATAAACTTCGGTGTTCGCCCGGCAAGGTTAATTTGCTCTACGGACCGAAACCGGTTTTCCACATTTCGCACGGCGTTGCGGGAGAGTATTTGCTGAAGCGGCAAGGGGTTGCGGTGATCGACGGCGCGAACCGTTTTTCGCCGCACGCCATTGCAACCATTGCCCGGCGGCACCGCGTCGATCCCGAAACAATGCTTGAACGAATTGTTATATCGCGTGCCTTTACCTGTTATCAGATGGAATCGGCAGTGAGCGATCGGGCGCCGGCATTTCTCGCGCAGCACGATTGTTCATTGCTTCTCGTCTTCGGTCCGCTCGACCTGTTCTATGACGAACAGGCCCCGATGCGCGATGTGCATCGCGGCTTACAACACATGCTCAACACACTCAACGTACTGAAAGAGCAAGGCATTGCCGTTTTAGTAACATCGCAGCGCATACCCGCACCGCGCGGAAGAGGACATCTGTTTTCGAGTCTGAAAACAAACGCCGATGCCGTGTACCGGCTGGATGTGGGGGAAAGGCATTTTGCATTGCTAACTGAAAAAGGAAACCATAAATCAAAAATCCTAAATTCTAATCTCTAAATTCTAAACAAATTTTAAATTCAAATATCATAATGACCAAAATAAAAACGACTATTTGCGTCAGTTGGTTTTAAAAATTTGAGAATTGATACATTTGATATTGTTTCGAATTTAATATTTAGAAATTAGGATTTTAAAAAAGGAGGAATACCAAATGGGCCGAACCGTACCGACCTTCACACAGGTCATCCAGAAAGAGATCGAATCCTGGTCGAAGTTCCGCCGCGGTTTGCGGAAGGAAGATCAGGAACTGTTCGACGAGATGTTTCGTGCACCGCGCATTCATCTCGCCGCATCCACATATACCATGCGGGTGATACCGTTTGAGAGCGTCGCGATGGCGATTATGCTGGAACAGGAGAAACAAATTAAAGAGCTTGAGAAAAAAATCAATGTGCTTGAAGAACAAACGATATCTGATCTTGAAATGAAATAGGAAATCAGAAACCAGAGATCAGACATCAGATGCCAGACGTCATAAAGATAATATATGAGTATCGTATACAAGTGACAAACATTTCCTATTTCATCTTTCTGATTTCATATTTATAATTTTGTGTATTGGAGACTTTGTGGTTCACACAACAACCGGCTGGCTCTTCGATCTCTACGCCATCAACAACGGCCTGGCGCTCTGGATTATCGATCGCGTCGGAAACGCGCACCGGTGCTTCGCGCCGTTCCGTCCGTCGTTTTACCTTGCCGCGCACAAGGTGCGGGAGGAGAACGTGTACACCGCAATGAAGCGCAAAGGCGTTGCCGTTACGATCTCACACACGGAGAAGCTCGAATTGTACAGCGGAAAGATGATGCCGGTACTGCAATTAACGGTGCACAACCCAGTGCTTTTCAAGCGTGCGGTGAAGATCGTCGAAACCGTCGCACCGCACGATTCTCTCTATAATACCGACATCTCCGTCGAGCAGTTCTTTTTATACAACCGCGACCTCTTTCCCCTTGCAGAAGCGGAGTATCATATCGAGAATGGGCATCTGATGGGATTCGACATACTCGTGCCCCAGGAAGCACTCGACTATCACGTCCCTCCCCTTCGCACTATGACCATCAAAAATGCCGCGGAGGATTCCGTAGCCGGCAGCCGCACCGAGCCGAAATACCATCGCTACCTGCAACTTGAGATCAGTTACGAAAACGAAAAGCTGCTTCTCGAAGAAGAAAACGCCGCCGATGTACTCAAAACACTCGACCGCGAACTCGCCCGCTACGATCCCGATATCATACTCACCTCGTGGGGGGATGCAATGCTGATGCATTTTCTCGCAAAATTATCCGAAAAAGAAAACGTTCCTGTCCGCTTCAACCGGGATCCCGATGTACCGTACCGCACCACACGCGATACAAGTTACTTCTCATACGGCAAGATCGTCTACAAAGCCGGCGCGTTCTTTCTTGCCGGACGATGGCATCTCGACCTGTATAACTCGTTCCTCATCGACGAAGCGGATCTCGAAGGCATATTCGAGCTTGCGCGGCTAACGCGGTTGCCCGTACAGCAGCAGGGTCGCGCCGCCATCGGCACGGGATTGTCGTCGCTGCAGATTGCGTATGCGTGCCGGAACGGCATCCTCGTTCCGGCGAAGAAGCGGGAGCCGGAAGATTTCAAATCCGCACGCACGCTTATGCTCGCCGACCGCGGCGGGTTGATGTTCCTCCCCGGAATGGGATATCACGAGAGCATCGGCGAGCTGGATTTCACCTCAATGTATCCGGCACTGATGGTAGATAAAAACATTTCACCGGAAACGATCAATTGTAAATGCTGCCCTAATTCGGCAATCCGCGTGCCGGAACTCGGCTACCGTATCTGCGAAAAACGGCGCGGTCTCGTACCGGAAACGCTCGCGCCGCTGCTCGTCCGTCGTAAACATTACAAAGCGATGCAGAGAAAGTTACAGCACAAATCCAATTCCGACTCCGTCGGGAAAACTCCCGTCCTCACCGCCGAGCGTTACAAACGGCGGCAAACTGCGCTCAAGTGGATACTCGTTACCTGCTTCGGATATCTCGGTTACAAGAACGCGCGGTTCGGACGCATCGAGGCACACGAGACGGTAAATGCATTTTCCCGCGAGACGCTCCTGCAGGCAAAGGAGCTTGCCGAAGAGAACGGCTTTCATCTTGAACATGCGATTGTTGATTGCGTTTGGTTAAAGAAAAAGAATGCAACCGAAAAAGAATACGAACGGCTTGCAAAACAGATCGAAGCGAAGACAGGCATTCCGATCACTTTCGAAGGCATTTACGATTGGATCGTCTTCCCCGCATCGAAGATGGATACCGAACTTTCGACGGTCACCCGGTATGTGGGACGTTTCCGCGATGGTGAAGTCAAGATACGCGGCATCGAAGTCCGCCGCCGCGACACACCGCGGTACGTAAAGAAAATGCAGATCGATATGCTGCAATCGATGGCGGAGGTTCGTTCAATTGCGGAGATACAACAACGTCTGCCCGAACTGCTTGCTATCGTCAAACATTACGTCCGTCAGCTACGCGAGGGACAGGCAAATCCGTACGAGCTTGTGGTGCGCCGTCACGTCACCCAGGAACCGGATCAGTACAGCAACCGGAGCGTCAACGCCCTCGTCGCACAGGCGATCGTTGCAGCAGGTGTGTCGCTGCAGCCGGGCGAGTCGATCGAGTTCATCATCACCGATCAATCGGGTAAACACGATCCGGATAAAGCAAAGCCATTGTTCATGTACAAACCGGAGGATGGTTACGATGCGGAGCAATACACCAAACTGGTACTCGACTGCGCGGCGACGCTGCTGCACCCGCTGGGGTGGCCGAAGGAGCGGTTGGAGGAGGATATTGCGGGGGTGAGGAGGAAGAAAATGGGAAAATTTGATGTACAAAAAATAGAATTAGGTTGTGATTTTATCTAATTTATTATTATTATTTACTATGAAACCTATTAGATTGTCGGCACACGCTACTGAATCTATCAAGTATCGTGGTGTAACTGTGGATGAAGTCAAGGAAGCAATCAATTCAAGTGATTGGTCACTTGCGGAACTCGGTAGAATGGAATGCCGAAAAGAATTTGTGTATGATCGGATATGGAATAAAATTCATTATAAAACGAAACAGGTTAGACCGATCTTCGTTGAAGAAGAAACGGAAACTGTTGTTATAACCGTTTACAGTTACTATTATTAATCTTAAAAGAGCATTAACCATGAAAATATCTTACGACAGCGAAGTCGATGCCTTATATATCCGCTTTTTGGAAAAAACCGTGACAACCGAACATGTTGCCGAAGGAATTGCGATTGACTACACAGAGGACGGAAAGATAGCCGGCATAGAGATCCTGGATGCACGAAAAAGGTTCGGCGATGCAGATGTATTGAAACAAATAGTTTTAGAGGATATTGCGTTTGTTAAGAAGTAAAATTTCACTTTTCCCTACCTTTCAACCAATAATCCGTATCCTTAAAAAACTTATTGCAGCAATACTCAACCCGGTACACACGACGATCAATTCAAGTATTAATTTTAAAATATCCGGCGCCGGTATGCCTGCTATAGCGCCGGCTGCGGGGATAAACATCAACGTTAAAGCTTTTTTAAATTCCGGCTTCCATTCCTTTAAAATATTCCGTCGCGCTCCCTGCGAGCCAATCGACTGCAAACGGGTTTGCAGTGTTTGCGGGACCGGTTCTTCCTGAAGTGATTGCAATTGCCGGTGAATTATCAGAACGGACTCGACATATCTCTTACACTGTGAGCATCCCAAAAAATGTGGATGTTCTGTAATGTCTTCTTCGTTATGTTTTTTTTCATCGAGCAATACATTAAGGTACGTTCTAAATTCTTTACAATTCATAATGTTTCCTTTTTCGTATGTGTTTGCACGAGCAATAACAGTCTGTTTCTCCCCCTATGCAGGAGGGTACCGACGGTGCCGGTCGGAACTTCCAGCACATCAGAGATAGCTTTATAGTCCATATCTTCCAGATAAAATAACATCAGTGCGGCTGATTCTTTTGCCGGAAGTTGTGCAAAGCAATCTTCCAAAAATTCCCGGTTTTCCCGAGTGAGATATACTTTCTCGGGATTTGAAAAATGGTTATCATCGATCAATTTTGCCAATTGTTCTTCGTCAATAGAGAGCGCTGCAAATTTCGCTCTCTTTTCCCGCATGGTCATACATACATTGTTTGTAATCTTCCATATCCAGGTATATATATTACTCTGTCCGCGAAATGATTGTAATCCTTTAAAAACTCGCTGAAACACTTCTTGCGTTGCATCTTCTGCATCTTCCCGATGTCCCAGCATACGGAGCGCATGATTATAAATTCTTGCAGAGAATTGAGCTACAATCCGATTAAACTCCTGTTGGCCGTGCACGTTACATTCTCCGTAAGATATTTAACACAATCAAAACCGTCCGTTTGCTTATTATTCCCTTTAGACTCGTATTTATATCATTTTCTTTCAATTGAAAGAAAAATAGAGAAAAACAAGTCTAAATACAAAAGGGGCACTAAAAAAGGACATCGATTATGGATTATGGATCAATCATTATAATTGCGGGCATTGTACTATATACAATAAAAGAGTACCGGAAGCGTGAGAGGTTTCATGCACAACATCTGGAATACTTAGACCGAAATGAAGTACCTCCCGAACAGAAAAAAACCACTGCCGAATGGAAGCTCGCTACCACGGGTATTGTCTGTTTACTCCTTCTTATCTTTATTATTGCTTTCACCATCTTCGTATATAACACTGATGCTCAGGTGGCGCTTATTATAGCTTTGCTTCATCTTCCTATAGCTATATTGTTGATTCTTATTTTCGTTCGTGATTATAAGATGTCACGCAAGCAGAAAACACAGAAAGAGGAGTAACAGAAATGGGATTTGTCTTGATATTTTTAACGGCAGTTTTAGCATCGCTGATTCTTGAGAGACAGGAACGACAGCACTCGATAGAATTAAATTATGCTTACAAACGAATTGACAGGGAACTACCTCGCAGAAAACCGAAGCTGCCCTTACTCGAATCCTGGTTAAATATTGCTGTTGGAGTATATATATTCATCATTGGAGTATTCGTAGCAATTATAATGATTCACATGTTTTCACTGAACGGTGCAAACATAGAACCGGAGCATAGCTCGATACTCAGGCAAAATATTTATTTTAGTGCGGTTTTTATCGCAACCGGATTCGCTTTAATATTTCTCGGGATTAAATCGGTAAAGAAAAACAAAGAATTTGCACGAGGATAACTTTGTAAAACTATCGCTTCTCATATTGTTTATCTCATTAACCGGCGCTTTTTCGAATTGCTCTCACAACTTTCTTCGTTCGCCTGTCTTCATAGTAGTCGTGTACCACCAGTATTGCATGAATCATCCCCGGTATATAAAACAAAAGCGTGAGCAAAAGATTCAATAATGCCTGCACCGGTTTCCCGCAAAAAAGGACGGCGACCGGCGGTAATAGTATTGCAATCAAATATCTCATGTCTTTTTCATAATTATCATCGATATATCGTCGTATATACGCGCATCAGCGCGAAACCATTCAATTTCCTTGAGTAATTGTTGTCCGATCTGATCGGACGGTAAGTGAGCATTCTCTTTTATTATCTTTTCAAGTCTTCCTTCACCGAAAAAAACTCCGTATTCGTTCCGGGCGTCGGTAATGCCGTCGGAATATGCTATAAGCATATCTCCTTTATCAATCTCAATTGCAGCTTCTTCGTATGAAGCATCGGCTACGATTCCTACGGCAGGAGACGGTCTGCCCACCTGTTCTACGGCATAACTATTATTGCGTACCTTTAACAGCGGCATATGCCCCGCATTCACCATCCGGATATTTTGATCTTGTGTGTTTAACTCAATATACACCAGCGAAGCGAAAATACTCCGCAAACTATCGCGTATAAAAATGCCGTTAATACGCGACATCAGTTCGGGGAGAGATACATAACCGGGAATCAATGCCCGCACCGTCGCCTGGAGTTTTGCCATAAGCAGTGCAGCCCGCAGTCCTTTCCCTGCAACATCACCGAGTACAAGTGCATGGCGGTTACCGTCAAGCTGAATATAATCGACCAGATCGCCTCCGACATCATTTGCGGGCTCCGAGTGAAGCCAAATATCCCAGTCGGATATTTTCGGACGTTTCGGAGGCATTAAAGCATACTGCACGGAGCGCCCGGCTTCGAGTTCACTCCGCGCGAGCAGTTTATCTTTTAGTTCGAGCATCAGCACAAAAACAATAATCGCACCGCCAAGCAGGTATGTTTCGGGATTTGTACGCATCGCTCCGGACTGCCATTGGATATTACCGGATGTAATAATAAAAAACATACCGATAACCAGCATCACGCGGCGGGCGGGCGATAACCTGAGAAGCAAAATTTTAATATACCACCAGAAGAGATACAACGTACGTTTGATCCAGCCCATCTGTTCAAGGCGGGCTTTTTTTTCATCATCAATATAAAAATCCTTTAGCTCCCGGAAATCAAGCCGGAGCGATTGCCAGATATTGCCGTGGAGAACATCGTCACGGAGTGTACGACCGAGCCGCTCTTGATCGGTTTTCTGTGAATTCATAACATATATCAATATCAATATTCATGTGAATAGTATTGTAATATACGATAAATAAACAAAAATGTTATGAAACACGAAACTATCAGAAATACCACCGGTATACAACGCTGATATCCCGTCCCGGCATCGGATTATCGCGGTCCTCAACTCTTGATAGATGATCACGGTATGTTGTATCGAAAAGATTATTTATTCTACATGAAAGCACATGCCTGCCGGATATATGCAACCGGAACCCGGACTCCAATCCAAACAATACATAACCATCGGTGCTCTGTTCATCCTCAATTACCCGGTTCTGATAACCGGCCCAGTGGACATTGCTGCCGATCCACCATGAACCTGTATCGTATGTTACGGCTGTACTTCCCCGCAGCGGCGGCATAAACGGCAGTGGAGTTGATACATCGTCGCGCCGGCTTCCCCGTACGTAACTCACCTGCGTCTCAAAATGTACACGTTCGGTAAAGAGAGTTTGTACATACAGTTCAACACCGGTTAACAGGGCATTGTCCGATTCATATATGTACACCGGCAGACCCGAAGGTGCATGTATTTCTCCCGTCGGTCGAAGGAATATGAAATTATCGATGCCGTTGATAAAGCCTGCCGCTTCGATCTGCAACGAGCGCGCGGAGATTTTTGCAAACAGATCGAGCCCGTGACCGATTTCATTTTTCAGTGCGGGATTACCGATCTCATATTTCCCCGTTCCCAGATGCGGTGCATCCGAAAAAAGTTCTTCGACGGTCGGCGTCCGGTGAGCGCGTGCAAATTGGAATCCCATTTCAAACGATTGAACCGGGCGATAATTTAATCCCGCCGATCCCGAAAAGGTTGTCGATGTACGGCTCATTTCCGCATCCGGGAATTGTTGATTCGCTATTGAAGATATCGAATGTCCTTCCAGTCGTCCGCCAAACTGCAATCTTAAATTGTTCAATACCGGGATCACTTCATAAAGAAACAATGCAAACACAGTGGAGCGGGCATCGGGAGTGATCGCCTCCTCACCGCCGACATCAAGCGAGCGATAGAGAAAATTGACGCCGATTGCTCCTTCCGAAATCATGCCGGCTTTTCTATGCCGGGCTGTGATCGTCGAACTGATAGTCGATTGCGTAAACTCAAGTCCAACCTCCTCATCGACGTTACCGTCATCCTCCCGCTCGATTTCGATTTCCCGGTGTGAATACTGTGCCCCGCTGACGCGAAATTCAATGTCTCTGAAGAAACCGGAGAGCTCGCGATGTAATCTTCCCTGGAGAGATATTCTGTCCATACGAATCTCGACGTCTTCATCGGGATCGTCTATCGCTTCGGGCAATCCGTATGTTTTATCCAGAAAATTAACGGTAAAACCGCCGTGAGTTCTATCATTGCTGTATCCGATGCCGGCTCCCCCTGTAAGGTTTCTCATAAACGTACCCGGAAGCACCCCTTCCGGCGTTCTGATGTCGCCGGCCGAGCGGTACGATACTCTGCCGGTCGTAACCCAATGCGAAGTACCGTACATGATTCTTCCGAATCCTGCAGCGGCATTGTTCATAGAAGCACCCTGTAAAGCAAGCGTACCGGAAGCACCGCGCGACCAGTACCGCGGAATATCTTCATTAAAAATATTAACCACACCGCCGAGTGCACTTGACCCGTACAGTAAACTTGCGGGTCCTCTAACAACTTCTATCTTATTCACTGCAAGCGGATCTATGGCAATAGCATGGTCGGCTGCGGTTTCGGCAAGATCGCCCATACGCTCACCGTTTTCAAGAACGAGCACGCGGTCGCCGTCGAGACCGCGAATAACCGGGCGTGCGGGCGCGGCTCCGAACGAACGCATTGCAAGCCCCGGCGTACCGTCGAGCATCTCACCGATCGACGATGCTGCCCTGCGTTGCAACGTTTCACCACTAAATGACTGCGCCGGTTGATAACCGACCGGGCTACCCAGCGGTGATGAAGTAACTATTATCTCCGCGATCTCAAGAGTCCGTTCCTCCATCGGGACATCAATGAATTCGGCAACCTGTGGAAGACGTATCGTTTGCGTAACCGTTGAATAACCGACATATTGTACCCGAAGCGTATAGGTCCCATCAGGCAGCCGTTCAATCCTGAAATATCCGTTGCGGTCGGATGCCGTACCGCGGTTGTTTTCTATGATTATAATGTTCGCGCCGAATAGCGGTTCTCCGGTACGTTTATCGGTTATTCTACCCTGAATCTCATTTGCTTCAAGAACAAGCGCATCGACGAAGATAATACTAAAGAGTGTGATCAACGTTAACCAATAGCTATAATAAAACACTAATAACTCCAGCGATCTGATATTTCTAAATTAATATTCTAATATAATATATTTGTGTATGTCACATTAAATAATTAGACATACCTAATTAGTAATTATAACACACTTAACGGATTAAATCAACAGGTTAATCATTTTTTTATAGATTTATGGATTTATTCTGCACAACTGTGACACAACCCCTGAAACTCCATTGAGTGGGAGAGAATTTTAAAATTTGTCATTTTCTCAACCCTGTCAAGAAAACAAATATCGATATCCTCAAGTTTGCCGCATTCGATACATAAGACATAATGGTGGTGTCGTCCTTCTTCGATAAATTCGTATCTCTGATATCCTTCGCCGAGCTGCACTTCACGCACAATGCCAAGCTCCTGAAATAAATTCACAGTCCTGTACACGCTTGCGAGGTCCGCCCGATTCCGAACACGTTTGTGGATTTCCTTCATACTCAGCGGTTGTCGTGCCGTTCGGAGAGCGTCAAGCACCAACTTACGCGGCCTGGTGAATTTTACACCGGCATTTTTTATTTTCTCAATAACATGTGTCATACGTATCTGAGTCATTTATTTCCTCACCGGTTCGTCATCCGGTATTGGATTATACAATGGATTAAACGTACCGCCGGTTGAAATATGACCAACTACCCGCTCCGGTTCTTTATCAATGTCGACAACATTTCCGTATTCATCAACCGGTTCCCCATCGTCATTTACTGCTGCAATACCGGTGGGCGTGGTTCCTTCGCCGTCGGGTCCGTATTGCCGGCTGGTTATGACCCGACCGGCGGGAATGACATTGCCTTCGGCATCGACAACGGTACCGTCCGAACGGAACGTGAACGGCACGTGTGTTTGCTCTGTTCCGAATACATCCTTGCCGAGATTATAACTCTGATCGAGTACGATCTTACGATACAGATGAATATTATTTTTCATAGTCTCTTCGGACGGATAGAAAATAGATCCCTTCACATAATATGCACCGTCGTCGCGATCATAATAGAGATATTCTTTCTCTTCGGCAAAATATCGCATAACGCGCTGACGTTCGAGAAGCCGGCTTTTTCTCATCTCACGCGGCATATCTTTAAGAAGGTCGTCACTAAAAATTTCATCTATAGTATGTTGTAAATCAAGTCGCTGTATAAGTCGCGCACTTCGGGTAAAACGTTTTAATTCATTGACAATCTCTTCCGGCATAACGCCATACAAATCTGCCCCTACAACCGTATAATAAAAATACTCAAGTTCACCTTTTCCCACATCGATATTCATATAATCCTGTAACCTTGATCTGTCCCGACGGTCATACGAATATGCGCCGTAATCCATCTCTCCCCATCCCTTCTCGCCCGGCAGCTTTCGCTGAAACGACCATACCGCATCGACGGTATTGCCGACGTTTCCGTGACAGCCAATGCACTGTACCATCTCTTCCGTTGTTTGCGGACGAAGATTACCTTTTCGATCTTCTATGTATCCGGCAAGAATCCACCCTGCACCATTCTCAACCCAGCCCTGACCTTCTTTCCCAACATACATTTCATATTCGTGTTCATCATCGTCCTCTGCAATATCGTCAAGATCGACATCTTTCCATTTATACATATAGCGAATCTCTTTTACCCGTTTTGAGCGAGTACCGGGGAATTCATACGTTTTGCCGGTATTACCGACAACTCCATTCACGCGGCTGCCCGACTCACCATCGGCAAATAGATCTACATAGTGCAACGGATGTGCAAATTCGGTGCTTACCGGATAGAATCCTTTCTTCACCGGAACCGACGATGCATCACCGATATAATGTGTTTCATCATAGGCACGGTTTTTAATATTTCTCTCAAGAAGGTCGAGATTTTTTTTATATATCTCGACATCGAATATGCCGTCCATCGTCATAAAAATACGGGGAAGACGAATGTAGATTCCGCTTACACTTCCGGTGAGCGGAGTAAATATCGCATACGGGAAAAAATTGAGTGCACGCCAGCCGGTATATTCGTGTCGTTCATCGCGGACAAATCCTTCAAGATCGACATATCCATGCTCACCACCGCCGGTAGGATCATCCTTATCATAAGGAAACAGATGCCGGGGATTGAGTGCCGGAAATAATGCATACGGATTGTCGGGTTTATCATCATTATACCATCTATCGTTTCCGGTATCACGTACGTTTGCGTATAGTTCC
This sequence comes from Ignavibacteriales bacterium, assembly GCA_003562775.1. Taxonomy (GTDB): domain Bacteria; phylum Bacteroidota; class Ignavibacteria; order T3Sed10-11; family T3Sed10-11; genus T3Sed10-11. Next base: position 10,598 of record PWTU01000271.1, on the reverse strand, counting down.
GACCAGTTATCTTGCCGGATGTAGCCGACGTCATCGCGCGAGGGGATTTGTATTCCTTCATCTCTCAGCCGGCGCTCAATTTCTTCAGGGAAGATCACATTTCGCCATAGTATGCGGTTCAGATTTGGCGTGGGAAAACTATACAGTATTTGATCATCGGCGATCGGGAATGCGTTGCCGTGTTCGATAGATGCAAGATAATCCGTATGACAATACTGACACGCATTTTGCGTCCCGTAGCCGGTTTCAATCCAACACTGAGCGGGTATCGCCGGATCCTCGTTATAACTTGGTTTGTACGCTGCGCCGGTTCGTACAAAGAAATTTTCGGGTTCTTCGCCTCTGTAAAACGATTCCGCGTTAATAATTTCCGGCTGCAAACCTTTTTCTTCAAGCCCGTAAACTACTTCCGATAAATCGTCATGAATATCAACTGAACAACCCGTGATGGAATACGTAATAATCCCAATGAAAATAGTCAGAATGAATACAAATTTGAGAGTTCGCATAATCGAATCCTTTCCTATTGAAGGTATAAAAGCAAAATGACGTAACATTACCAACCGACAAAATACAGAAGTAATCCTGTCAGTAAACCAAACACCACATTAAATCCTTTAATAATTATTGTATCACGTACCGAGTATGATAACATCGGCAGTAATCCATGACCATCCTGCACAAAGGAGCTGGTAAACAACACAGAGAACGGTACAAGTCCATTTGCAAACATTGTTATGAAAATGATGTTCGGCCCGGACTGCGGGATAATACCGATGAGCGCCGCGGCAAAAATAAAATAAATAGTATATTCAGCCGAAAAAACACTCACATCCCAATAATGTAATCCGATATCGATAATCAGCATTGCACCCAGCACCCATAGAAATATTTTCCAAATATGCCGTTTAATCAGGTGCCGCCATATATGATCTTTCAAATAATGTGAGATGCTTTCACGTTCGGGATGATGCTGATGAAGCTCGCATTTATACGAGAGCTGAATATTCCATCTTCGCACAATCTTATCGGTAATCCAGGAAAAAAAAACTCCTGCTACAAAAAGTAATCCGAACAACATAAATGCTTCACGCGGGAACATCGCGATCATAAGAAATGCCTCGTCTCCCGATGTAGCGATCATACCGCCGACGAGAGCGCCGAAAGATATCAGCCCATGCACATACAAAGAAACATTCATATATACTCCCCCGCAGCCGGGAGTCGCACCTAAAAACGATGCAAGCAGATATTGACGCCATACTCCCCCCTGCAGGAAAGGCGTTAACTTTCCACGCGTCCAGACATTTAGCAAATCCACCGCAGCCATCATGACGAAGACAAGCAGCGTAACCTTGACTGCGTGCTCAAATACGTGAAGTATAAGGTGTAGCATATTTTGTAACTGTGTTAAGAAATATACAAATATACGAATGTCATCTTCTAATTGCAAATGGTTTGCAACTATTACGTAAATATATTATATTATTATGTTATTTCACGCAGAAATGTGGTATATTTTAGAAAGAAATTTCCAACGGTGTAAAGAGGTAAATAAACTATGCAAACTCTCTCGTGTCCACAATGTGGTAATCAATTAAAAGGAACAGCCCGATTTTGTCCCTCCTGCGGAGCGGCGATAAAAAATCAACAAACTCCATCGACAGAGGAACCGGCAGCTAACGAAAATGGATCGAGAAATCGGATGTCCTCGAGGCTTCGTTATATACTATTGGGCATCTTCGCGATTATCGGGGTATATCTTATTGTAACCATTTACAACTATATTTATTTTGAAGAACACGACGTGATCACCACACAACCGGTCGTCAGCGATCCGGTGGATTACACCGACCGTGAAATTCCGATGACCGACATTACCGGCGCCGTCGAAAATGGTTATTTCACATTCCCCCTTCAAGAAGTTTTAAACCACAAACTGGTGCGGCTCGAATACCAGGGGCCGACGGCAGTTATACCTATCCTTGCCTATATTTCCACCCGTGGAAAACTCGTCACATCGATAAGCATAAGCGAACCGAGCAACTCCAGTCGGTTTACAATTATTAATAATGAGATACATAACAATAATTGTCCGTCGCATTGGGAGCTGGATTCAATGAGGGCGCTTGCGTGTTGTGGAAATAATTATCCCGATCCGATACCGTCGGAAGTACGCCACGGCAAGGTAATGATAGCGGTAAGCACGATAGAAAATTGGAGAAGACGGTTGTAAGGTAAGGGGGAGTTCTCAATTTCGCCGCGGCTTAAAATACCTGCAGAAAAACACACCCCGAAAATATTTGATGAAATAGTCTGCAATTTAAAAGTACCACTTATACATTAAATGTGCGCTGCGTCCCGGCATCGGGTTATCCCGGTCTTCCACACGCGACAGATGATCGCGGTAGACCGTATTGAATATATTATCCATCCTGAATGAAACAACGTGCCTTCCGGAAACATCAAAACGATATCCTGACTCGAAACCGAAAAGAACGTATCCGTCGGTCGGATCTTCTTCAACTGCCGTTCTTGTTTGTTTCGCGGCAATACGCGAATTGACCCCCAGCCACCGGTTTCTTTTTTCGTATGTAACACCGATAAACGATCGTAACGGAGGCATAAACGGAAGCGGCGTACGATCGATATCCCGCCGCGCTCCATGCACGTAATCCAGACGTGAATTGAAATGTATATTTTCATGAAGCAGCATCTTTATTCCGAGTTCTCCTCCGAATAACTCTGCATCGCCCGCCTCATACACTATAATCGGAAACCCCGAGGGTTCATGAATTTCACCCGTCGGCTGCCGGACAATATAGTCGTTAACCCGATTATAGAAGCCCGCGACATCAATGAATAACCGGTTTGTAGAATAGCGAACGAATACATCCACACCGTGACCTATTTCGTTTTTCAACCCGGGATTACCGATCTCATATGCACCGGCAGCGAGATGTGCCGCATCCGAGAATAATTCCTCGATCGAAGGCACCCGGTGTGCGCGAGCAACCTGGAATCCGATTTCGAGATTATTCGAGGGTTGAATGTTCGTACCGATTGAACCCGAGAATGTCGTGGAGGTACGCGTCATATCGAAATCGGGATACTTCTCGTTTTCGATTGCATTGATTTGCTGGAATTCAACACGTCCGCCCATCTGAAGGCGTGAAATTTTACTTAACGGTATTTCTTCATATACAAAAAGCCCGAGAAAACTCGATCGTGCGTTCGGCGTCAGCGCTTCGGGACCGGTAGTATCGAGCCGCCGCAGGATTCCGTTTACTCCGATCACGCCGTTCTCGATGATGCCGAGCAATCCGTGCTTTATCGTCAGCGTCGAACTCAAAGTATTCTGTATGAAATCAAGCTCCATATCTTCTTCAACGGTACCGTCTTCTTCGCGTTCGATCTCAACCTCTTCATGGAAATAACGCGAACCGCTGATGCGAAATTCGTAATTCTCAAAGAAACCGGTGCTCTGAACGTTCAGATAACCGCGCACCCGCTGCCGGTCCATGCGTATTTCTATATCGGTGTCGGGATCGTCAATCTCTTCCGGCAAACCGTATGCTTTATCAAGCACTTCTATCGACAAACCGCCGTCGATATTGTTATGTCTGAATCCTGCACCTGCAGCGCCGGTAAACTGCCGCAGAAACGTTCCCGGTAAACGTCCTTCGGGAGTGTAAAGATTTCCCGATTCACGATATGACACTCGCCCCGTCGCAACCCAGTTATCATTGCCATGTACAATCCGTCCGAATCCGGAACCGAGATTGTTCATCGTCGAACCATAAAATGCAATCGCACCCGAGGTGCCGCTGCTCCACATACGCGGCATATCGTCGGTAAATACGTTAATAACACCGCCGAGTGCACTCGAGCCGTACAACAGACTTGCAGGACCGCGAACGACTTCAACGCGATCGGCACACATCGGGTCCATTGCGATCGAGTGATCCGGCGTGATCTCCGAAAGATCTCCGATACGTTCTCCGTTATCGAGTATTAGAACCCGGTCTCCGTCCATTCCGCGAATAACCGGTCGGGCGGGCACAGAACCGAATGAGCGCATCGCAAGTCCCGGTTCCCAATCGAGCATCTCGCCTAAAGAAACCGTTGCACGACGTTGTATATCCTCGGAACTGAATGCCTGCGCCGGTTGATAAAGAACCGGTTTTCCGAGCGGCGACGCCGTCACGATCACCTCGTCCGTTTCAAATACTCTTGGAATTAATTCTACTTTAAATCCGGTAAACGAATCTCCCGGAATTACAATTTTGGTTTCATGAGTACGATATCCCACATACTGTACCCGAAGCGTATACGTGCCGTGAGGTATGCGTTCGATTGAAAAATTTCCGTTCCGGTCGGTGATCGTTCCTTTTTGCAACTCCACAAGATATACTGAAGCCCGCATCATCGGATCGCCGTATGTTTGATCGAAGACGGATCCCGAAATTGAATACCGGACTGTTGATAATTCTTCGCTTATGGCAAACGAAACTACTAATACTATACATATAATAATCGAATACAGCGTTTTCATTAATTGTCTCCTGATTCATTTTTTTACAGCACTTCCTGCCGAAGAAAATATGTTGTTCATATAAAAGGAAATTCAATAACTCGGGAACGTGCGATCCGGCAGGAAGTTTTGGATGCAAATAGTTCATTGTCACTTCTATTCTTTTTTAGCTTCTTATATTTATTTGGATTAAGTCTAAATAAATATAAGTTTTTTTCTTCTTTTATGCAATACTTTTGGAAAAAATTCTTACATTATTTCAATTCACATTCATAAAATAATTAAATAATTACTATGCCTCTTAAAAATCTTTACCTCTTGCTTATTTCGATATTTTTGATTTCCGGTTGCACCGATAACGGAGATCGTCCGGCAGCGGATATCGTCCTTCCCGACACACTCGATCTCGTCATCATATCCACTACCGACGTTCACGGCTGGATAATGCCATGGGATTACTATACCGATCAACCTGAGGAGCGGTATGGTCTTGTAAAAGCAGCAACAATTATCGATTCGTTACAAAACGAACATGAGTTCACCGTTTTACTCGATGCCGGTGATTGGCTTCAGGGAAGTCCGTTGGTAGAGTACTTCGCAACGGTCGACACAACCCTGCCGAATCCCTTCATACAGGCAATCGATTATATGCAGTACGATGCAGTCGTGCTCGGTAATCATGAATTCGACTTCAGCGTCGATCTCCTGAATCAAAGGATCAGCGAAGCCCGAACCCCTATCATCGGTGCAAATTTGTATCATCACGGAACAGACGATCCGTACTTTACACCCTATGTGATTACATCGATCGGCGATTTGAAGATCGGGATCGTCGGATTCAATACTCCCGGTACCGCCGTATGGAATCGTCCGCGTGTCGAAGGCCGCATCGATTTCGTAGACGGCGTCGATGCAGCCAAACGGTTTGTTCCAAAAATCAAAGATGAGGGAGCCGATATCGTAATTGCTCTTGCTCATACAGGACTGGACGGAGGTTCGACGTATGGTGTAGAAGGTATCGGCGATGAAAATTTCGGACGTAACCTGGGAGAAACCGTTGAAGGTATCGATCATCTGGTGCTCGGTCACCATCACAGATTAATCGAGAGCAAAAAACTCACCGGTCCCGATGGCCGCGAAGTCGGCGTTGTGATGGCAGGCGGCAGAGCATCGCATGTGGGTGTTTCGACGCTTACCATAACCTTTAATGAAGATGCAAACAAATGGGACATCATTAATCAGACAACGGAGGTAATTCCCGTTGCGCATGCAGAACCGCACTCCGGTTTAGTCGATCTCGTCGGCGATGCACATGATCGGGTACGTCAACACGTGAATCAACCAATTGCGCAAACCCCTGCACGCTGGAGTGCAGCCAGAGCCCGCATTGAAGACACACCGATTATCGATTTGATACAACATGTTCAGAAGAAAGTAACGGGATCGGATATATCACAGGCGGCGGCATTCGATATTGGTGTGGAATTCGGTCCCGGTGACATATCGTTGCGACAGATTGCGCAATTATATCCGTTCGAGAATACACTCTTTTTATTGGAAGTCAACGGTAAACAAATACGTGAGTATCTTGAATATACTTCGCAATATTACCTCCGGCCCGAACCGGGACAACAGCCGCGGGTCAATCCGAACTGGCCCGGATATAACTTCGATATGCTTGCGGGAATTGAATATACTCTCGATCTGCGAAAGCCGGTCGGTGAACGCGTGGTGGAATTAACACGCGACGGTGAACCGGTATCCGAAAACCATGTATTCACGATGGCTGTTAATTCATACCGCGCTGTTGGCGGCGGCGGTTTTGATATGCTTGCAGACGCCAAAGTTCTCAATGAGATTGATCAATCGGTGCGCAGTATGATTATCGATTACCTGAAAGAAAAAGGTGAAATCAAACCGGAAGATGTGTTTGAGAAAAATTGGCGCATGATACCGGATATGTAATTTTACCAAAAGCACTTAATGGTTGACAAAATAATTAAGGGCATAATAATTTTATAAATTACTTTGCCCTTAATGCTCTTGCCGTTTTATAATTATCATTTTAAAAAATCACGGTGCGCTTGGTCCGACCACGACCGCATTAAGCAACAAGCGGTTTGGTCCGCGAAAATACGCCCTGAAGTTTATATCCTCTGCAAACGCTATGACCCTTCCGTTTCCTACACGTTCTTCGTAAGCAAAGACTGTTCCCGGCATGCGCTCGAGAGATTCGTCCCAGGCATATCCTGCAGCAAGCAACTCTTCCTCTGCGTACGATACCACGATGCGTTGAGCCGATGATGGCGGACCATCCGGCGGCAGATATATACTGGCAGAATTAACAAGCACGGGAAGTTCTTCAGGAAGTCCTGCCGTTAACCACGTATCTGTATTAATATGCGTTCTGAATATCGCCCCGGGAACCGAAAAACGCTGTTTCTTTTTGTGTTCTTCAGCATCATACCATGATTTAAGCGACGTTAACTCAAGTTGTTCCCGTACAAAATCGGTGGCGCCGCCGGTAATGGTTACGACCGTTCCACCATCACGAATCCAGCGTTTCAATCTATCGATTCCTTCCTCTCCGATTTCACGTGCGAGCATCGCTCCCGACACCGCAGGCAGCACTATTACATCAAATCGATCAAGCTGCAAATTTCTTAATGCATTCGCGCGAATGATAGTATGAGGAATTTTGTATTGACGATCGAATGTATACCACAACCACCCGAACGAATACCCGAAAACCGGAAACTCCGCTACGATTGCAATTTCCGGCTTACGAAAGTCGATTGTAGTCGGCGAGCCGGGCGCCGTAAATCCGGGTTCAGCGCGACCGGTGCTCACAGCTTTCACCTCTAAACCAAACTTTTCCGCAACCTTCCTTACGGAATTATGCACCCCTTCTTTCGGTTGATTTACTCTTACCACAACGGTACCGCGCGAAAATTCCATTCCCTGTATTTTCGTTTGCTCGGTCATCATTGCGACGCGATACCCCCGATCCCGCAGATGGTATAATGCCGAAACGGAGCGGGTTTGTCTTCCGTCGATAAGATACGCATATCTGGCATCGGTATCCGGCAACGATGCCGTAAGATTGACTTCAGATATTAGACGATCCGCATTGATCGAGCGGCCGTCGGAGGTACTGTATGCGGTCACATTAAACAGCAGCGGCAATGAGTATCCTGTAATATCATAAAAACGCGGGTTCTCCGCCCGATCGACTCGTTCGCGAGCTTCTTTGAGAAATTCCTCGGGCATCGGTACGCTCGGTTCAAGCAATGCACGTAGTAACCTGTTGCGAGGTTGAGCTGCTTCGACGATATAACTCCCTTCTGGTATTAGATATCTCCCCACCGACTCTCCCGTTTTATCACGGACATTATTAAGCTGTATATCGGCATTCAGTTGATGTACTTCAATGCCGTTTCTCATCAATAAATTTATAAGCTCCGTAACATGGTAAGGATCACTATCTTGTGTGATGATGTACCGCTGAATTCCCTGGCGACCGTCATCTATTGCTGCACGATGCGCTTCATAATAATCTCTGAGCATTTCCTCACGATTGTCAGCCGATGCACGAACGAGCGCCCACGAAGCGATATATTGTTGCTCAAGCGCCTCGGCAAGCGTACGAACCGTACCATCGGACCGTTTCAGTGCAAGACCTCGCGTCGAGCCCTGCTCATAGAGCATACCCACCGCCCCCTGATAACTGAGATACGATGTGGTATATGCCGGGTAAAAATAGTTGAACATTTCCCGTTTTGTATATTCAAATCCATGTTCATCAAATGCATCGGCATGCGCGCGCCCGAATACTTCAAACCATTTCATTGCATAATCGGGGAAGTAAGGACTAACCGGATCGGTTGGGGGATCAAAATAAAATTCAACATCCGGCCCCATCTCGTGTGCATCGACACCGACTTGCGGACGCCATTCCTGAATGACCGGTACACGGTAACGGGTCTCTTTTTGTGTATGGGCAAACCAATCGCGATTTGTATCGAAGAAATAATGACCGGTACGGAATTTTAATCCTTCCCACCAATTGGTATCGTTGCTCCAGTCGTGACGTTCGGGATTCGGTTCACGTCCACCCCGCTGCATATTAAAATGCGCGTGTGCATCACGTCCATCGGGGTTCAAGATCGGATCGATGAGCACGACTGCATTTTGTAATACGTGAAGTGTTTTTTCATCGTCTCCGGCAGTAAGATGTTCCAGTAATTTCAACGCGCCTTCAGTACCGGAAAGCTCGAAACCGTGAATTGATCCTCCGATCCAAACAATTACAGGTTGATTCTCGATGATTCCACTCGCTTCACCCGATGGAAGGCGCCGCGGATCTCCGAGTCTCTGTACATTTTCTTTAATCTCATCCAAACGTTGATGGTTTTCGGGAGACGTTACGATAGCCAGCAGGAGTTCTCTCCCCTCCCAGGATTGCCCCTGATTGACCACCGAAACGCGCGGCGATATTTTATCAAGCGCTTCGAGGTAACGCACCATCTCATGGTGCTGGGTGATACGCTCACCGAATTCAAATCCGGTAACGTCGCTAAACGACGGTATCACCGGATCAGCCGGCTGAGATGAATAGATATTGCCGGATGCAATGGAGAACAACAGAAAAAGCATAAACAAGGTGGAAAATGCAGAGCGTGTCATTATATAATTCTCCTTGTATAATGTGACAGAATAGTTTGAAGAGGATCGTTATAGAGCCGCAATGAAAGTTAATATAATCGTTAAAAATATGCATACTCTCAATAAAAAACAACAATAAATTGTCATTCAAGCTGATTTTTGTTACATTTAAAAAATATGCAAAAACAGGAAGCTTATATTGCAGATGCACTACGAACTCCCGTCGGACGATATGGCGGCGTTCTGAAGGATGTCCGTCCGGATGATTTAAGTGCAATAGTGATCAAAGCGATTGTTGAAAAAAACAATGTTCCTGCCGATGAGATCGATGATGTGTTGTGGGGGTGCGCTAACCAGGCAGGTGAGGATAATCGCAATGTAGGACGTATGGCGCTGCTTCTTGCCGGCTTGTCGTATTCGGTCCCCGGAACAACGATTAACCGTCTATGCGGATCGAGTCTCGATGCAATCAATCAAGCTGCACGTGCGATCTGGTCGGAGGATGCATCCCTGCTCATTGCAGGAGGCGTGGAAAGCATGACACGCGCACCATATGCCATCGCGAAAAACGTCAGCGGCAAGGCGCTTTTCGGAAATCTGACTGCATATGACACCGCACTCGTCTGGCGATTTCCGAATGCCGCAATGGAAAAATTATTCCCACTCCAGAGCATGGGTGAGACCGCAGAGAACATATTCGAGAAGTACAAAATTCCACGCGATAAACAGGATGAATTCGCACTTGAAAGTCACCTGCGTGCAATTCGAGCGCAGGAATCCCAACTATTTAAAGATGAAATCGTACCGGTAATTATTCCGCAAAAAAAAGGTAATCCGATAATTGTTGATGCCGACGACGGACCGCGTCAAGATACAACAATTGAAAAATTAGCTAAGCTTTCTCCGGCATTTCGAAAAAATGGAACGGTTACCGCCGGCAACTCATCATCGCTGAACGACGGCGCCGCCTGTGTACTCGTTACCAATGAAGAAGGATTGAAAAAATATAATCTCACACCGGTTGCCAGAATTGTTGCAACAGGACTTGCCGGCGTCGATCCGGGATATATGGGGATTGGTCCGGTACCCGCAACACGACAGGCATTGAAAAAAGCGGGATTGACTTTAGATAAAGTTGAACTAATTGAGTTGAATGAAGCATTTGCAGTTCAATCCCTCGCTGTCATACAGGAACTCGAACTTGATCATGGACGAACAAACGTCAACGGCGGTGCAATTGCACTCGGCCATCCCCTCGGGTGCAGCGGGGCAAGGATTATGACCACGCTTCTATACGAAATGAATCGCCGGAAAGTACGGTACGGGCTTGCAACAATGTGTATCGGCGTCGGACAGGGAATTGCAACTATCGTAGAACGAGTATAATATTATATTAACA
>PWTU01000289.1 GCA_003562775.1 Ignavibacteriales bacterium | reverse complement strand
TAGAGTCAGTTAACAATAATCCACATCTGAAAGTACGCATCCGTTTCGGCGGTGATGATATGACTGCAGACGACGGTAACAGGGTGACTTTCAATAATATTGCGGTTACCGGCACATCACCGTCGGTGAGTGTATTTGAAGATGAAGAGGCGAGAGTACACACATTCCATCTTGCACAAAATTACCCTAACCCCTTCAATCCTGCCACTACCATACGCTATCAGTTACCCCGGAACAGTCACGTTACATTACAAATATTTGATCTTCTCGGCAGAGAAATTGCCACACTGGTCGATGATTATAAACCGGCCGGATCGTATGAGTCTCATTTTAATGCATCATCGCTCCCGAGCGGCGTCTATATCTACCGCTTACAGACGGGTGAGTATGCAGAGAGCAAAAAAATGATGTATCTCAAATAAGGAAAAATACAAAAACCCCTCCCACACCGAGACTGTGTGAAAAAGTCTAGTTTATGTAAACGCCAAATTATTTTGGCGTAGTTCGTCGAACACGGACTTAAAAATATTGATAACTGAGCGATTTATCTCAAAAAAACCGGCGAAAATAATTTCGCCTCTACAAAAAATTGATATGTTAACGGATTCCGCATACACCCCGGTTCCCTGCCCTCTCCGGAAGAAAAACGTTTCATTGACAAACACACAAAAAAGCGGTATATTTATTTACAGTTATACATACAACATAGTATAGCGAGTTATCGCGATTCATCCACTTAAATTGGTTGCAATGACTGTCGGAGAGCAGTTAAGCCGTAATACGGCACCGTCAGTAATTTTTCAGCTAAGCCCAACCATTAAATTTGCATACACCGTTCGGGTTTTGATTTTTACAAGCGTCTTCCACGGTAGTCCTAAAAACTTATGAATCGGCCCTCTACGTTTAACTCGAATCGCCGGATTGATATCATATTCTTTCATAATGAAAGAGAATACCTATGTCATCAAAGCATATCCTACCACTATTGATCCTCGCTTTTCTTTTTTCATTAAACCTCAACGCGCAGAATATTTCAATAGATGTTTTTGTCCACAATCACAAAACCTATGCGCCGTTAGATTCCGCACTTGTAAAGATTCTTCGTGATGGAGATATCCTTACTGCTTCCTATACTGGTGTAGATGGAAGGACTCAATTGACAATCACATCGACCGGTTTAAAAGAAACGAAATCGGGATTACCAAACACATTTGTTGTCAGCAAGAACTACCCCAATCCATTCATCGATGAGACAAAGGTGGATTTTGCAATACCGGAATCCCAGACGGTTAGAGTCGATATTTATAATATACTCGGTCAACAGCTGCTGTCAGATCAGTTTGCGTTATCGGTTGGAAATTATACTCTCAAGGTTCCGTTTTCGAATCTTCCGACAGGAATTTATTTCCTGCGTTTGCGAGGGATTGAGCAACAAGTCGTCAAGCTAATGAAAGCTGGAAAGGATTTACTTGGTGAGAGAGGAGTGTCCGGCAGAAAAATTATGCAGGTCACACCACGCAGTAGTTGGAGTCTACCGCTTCAGAAGGTTGCAGCAGAAACTGAGGAATTCACCTTGGAAGTGGAAAAGGATCGTTATAGAACTTGGTCTGAGACGAAACAAATTGATTCCGATACAGAAATCACGATCCCCCTTGTGATATTGGATGAATATCTTCTTACCGATATTGATGGCAACGTATACCAAACAGTAAAGATAGGTGATCAATTGTGGACGGCGGAGAATCTCCGGACAACGAGATATCGAAACGGGGATGACATACCCACCGGTTTAGATGATATCGAATGGGATACCACTGAATTTGGTGCTTTTGCAATCTATCCACACGGTGAAATTGATGGCCTAGAATCCAATGAAGAAGTTGTGGAAGCATATGGAAAACTGTATAATTGGTATGCTGTAGACGATTCTCGTGGATTATGCCCGGATGGATGGGTTGTACCGAGTGATGATAATTGGCAAACAATGGTTGATAATCTCGGTGGTTGGGATGTAGCCGGAGGTACAATTAAATCAACCCGTACCGAACCTGACCTCCACCCAAGATGGAATCATCCAAACGAAGCTGCCAGCAATAAGAGCGGATTCTCAGGTCTTCCTGCTGCTCCCCGTGGCGTCTATGGATATTACGCTCTCGTTGGTCTCAGCAGTTACTGGTGGAGTTCTTCTGAGTACCCCCTTTATTACGCATGGTATCGCGGCCTCTTTTATGATAACAGCTATGTGGACAGGGGCTACGACTTTAAGCGGGTTGGTCGGTCAGTACGTTGCCTCAAAAATTAAGTGTGCCCAGCGAATACCTCGGGTTGCGGATGCACACCACAAAATGAACCGATGGATGAACTATAATTAAGATGGCGGACTGTGGTGAAATCTTAGAGATTGAAAAGAAACGAGCTTTGACCCTTAATGATTAACCGAAGAGGTCTCACGAACAGCAATCAGGAGTATCTGGCAAACCACCCGGGGTTTATCAAGCATTGAGGGAGTGATTTTATCTAAGGATGAGGATATTGAGAGGTCAGGGAAAAGGGATACTGAAAGAATCATCTCCGGTGTTTAGACAAGTGCTAAATGAAAATGAATTGTCCGATGAGGTGTCGAAACTGAGAACGGAAGGGTTAGAAACCAAAATAACTTAATCTACTTTGGGTAGAGCACAGAGGTAACCTGAGCATGACGGTCTGTGTCAACCCTCGGCATATAGGCAGCAAGACTTGTATGAGTGTGTAATTATGGAACTGGGGAAGCAAACTATGAATGCAATCTGGAATAGCCATAGGGTGGGAGTGTCACGTACGGTTCTGTTAGAGGCTTAGGGTGAAACTGCCTTTGCCTACTCTACTACAATCTTTTAGCCAACCTTACTTTCGGATAAACTTCGTTTTTGGGGTATTAGATAAGAAATACACTATGGAAGGATTATTAATGTATAATAACTCTTATTTACTTAGAATAAATAATTTCATTATTTTTATCAGTATCTTTTTACTCATCCTAGGTAACACAATCGCGTCAACCGCACAAGAACTCTATCTCAATGAAATTCTCGCGTCGAACTCATCGGGAATTCAGGATGAAGACGGAGATAACGAAGATTGGATAGAAATCTACTATGCCGGGAACGAACCGTTGAATTTACAGGGATACGGGCTTTCCGACGATTACAACAGACCCTTCCGTTGGGTTTTCCCTGATATTACCATGCAACCGGGTGAGTTTTTATTAGTATGGGCATCCGGGAAAAACCGGACCGATCCGCGATCTCCGTTACATACAAATTTCAGCATTGCTGCAGCCGGAGAAGAAGTACTGCTGACACATCCGGATTACACAAGGATAGACGAACTGCCGCCGACTGCAATACCGACCGATATAAGTATCGGCAGACTACCGGATGGAATCGGAGACTGGCAATTCTTTAATACTCCGACCCCTGGGGCGTCGAATACAACCGACGGCTTTCAGGAAACTCTTTCACCTGTTGTCTTTTCGCTGGAAGGTGGTTTTTACACGGATGATTGGTTCATGTTATCATTGAGTCATCCGGATTCAAATGTTACTATCATCTATTCCATTGACGGCAGTGAACCAGAGCCGGAGAATATCGGAGGGCGGTCATATCTATATAAAACCGGGTATCGCGGAACGGGGAGTATTACACAACGCACATATGAGAGTAAAGAAAATTCCGGTCCGATTATGATTTCAGACCGCACAGGAGAACCGAATGTAATAAGCCGTATGCATTCAACATTCGATCTCCATGGTACCCCCTACTATTATCCTTCACATCCAATTTTTAAAGGAACGACTATACGAGCGAAAGCGGTGAAAGCGGGTGCAATCGACAGTCCTACCATAACCCATACATATTTCGTTACACCACAGGGACGTTCGGTATACAGTTTGCCCGTTGTTGCAATATCGATTCAACAGAACCATCTATTCGATTACATAGATGGAATATATGTACCGGGGAAAGTTTATGATAATCTGAACCCGTTTAGCACAGATAATCATGCGGCTCCTAATTACAATCGACGCGGTGTTGAATGGGAACGTCCAGCTTCAATCGAGATTTTTGAACCGGACTCGGACAGTGCGGCGTTACGTCAGAATATCGGTGTTCGTATACATGGTGGTTGGAATCGTTCAGAACCTATGAAATCACTTCGGCTTTATGCACGAAGCCAATACGGCGATAGCCGGTTCTTCCACCGTATTTTCCCTAATCTTCTATATACCGAATATAATCGCTTGCTGTTGAGGAATTCCGGAAACGATTGGCCATATACAATGTTTCGTGATGCATTCATACAGAAAGTATCTCAACATTTGAAAATCGATATTCTTAACTATCGCCCCGCCATTGTATTTTTCAACGGGGAATATTGGGGGATTCATAATTTCCGTGAACGATTTGACAGGCATTACCTCAGTCGGGTGTACTCAATAGAATCCGACAAGGTAGATATCCTTGAAAGGAATGCTGTTATAAAAGAAGGAAGCAACCAACATTATCTTGAAACCATAGACTATATAAATGCAAATCGACTTGTGAATGACGAATATTACGAATATATAAAAACCCGCATTGACATCGTAAATTATATGCATTATCAAATAGCGCAAATCTACTCGGGAAACAGAGATTGGCCGGGCAATAATATTGACTTCTGGCGTTACCAAACCAACGAATACAATCCGGATGCTCCATACGGACAAGACGGACGCTGGCGATGGCTTATGTACGATACCGATTTTGGTTTTGGATTGCATGGCGGCGATCCTTCACATAACACTTTGGCATTTGCAACCGAAATGAACGGCCCCTCCTGGCCAAATCCGCCCTGGTCAACGCTGCTATTCCGACGTTTACTTGAAAATGAATCTTTTAGAATCGAATTTATAAACCGTTTCGCCGATCAACTAAATTCCGCATTTCATCCTGATCGGGTTATTGCTATGATCGACGAAATGGCAAATCATATCCAGCCTGAAATTGAAGAACATACACTTCGGTGGGGCCGACCCGGTTCGGAAAATGCCTGGCGAAATGAAGTAAATGTCATACGGAATTATGCACAGGCACGTCCGTCACATGTCCGAAATCATATCAAAGGCCATTTTGGAATTCAAAATACTGTATTACTTACCGTCGGAGTAAATAATCCGTCGATGGGTGAGATTTATGTAAATAGTATCGAACTCTCCCCGAACACACCAGGTATAAAACCAAATCCCTTTCCATGGGGGGGTATTTATTTTCAGGGAATTCCTGTCATTGTCAGAGCAAAACCACATCGTGGATACAGATTCTCCCACTGGGATGGAGTCGATGGTAATCCCCGCTCCACTACGGTCGAATTACCGATGACCGGAAATGCAAATATTATTGCGGTCTTTGAAGAAACGGAAATATTCCCCGTGCCTGCACGATTGATAGATGGTAGTTATATATTCAATGAATGGTCGGCTGATGAACCGGCAGGTCGATATCCTGAAAACAAGGCATTTGTTTATATGGATGAACCGGAGCCGGGGCTTGATGCCACTGTTGCAGGATTTACAGATGGTGCTTATAATCTGGAATCACGGACAAGAATTAACGGACTGGGAGCCGGAGGTTTTTCATTCATAAATACAAGTAATCTTGATGGTAATCCGGGATACCCAGGATTACGTCTGGGAGGTGCAATTCTCGCCATCGATTCCCGGGGATTTGATGATGTTAATGTTACCTGGACGGGTATGACCGTATTACCGAATTCAAGGGCTTACAATATCCGCTTGCAATACCGTATTGGCAATGATGGAGAGTTCCAGGATATAACGGACGAAAACGGCGATCCGGTTGAGTATGTGCGAAATGAAGAAGCAAACCACAGACAACAGGTCGGTCCAGTACAACTGCCTGAGGAGGCCATAGGGCAGGAATATGTTCAACTACTCTGGCGTTATTATTATACCGGGATTCAATTCGACGAGCAGAGCGGACAACGCTCGCAAATGGCAATTACAAATATAACCATAAATACTGGTGATCAGACTGTCGCGGTTGAAGGAAGCAGCGAAAATATACCCGATGAATATTTACTGCATCAGAATTATCCGAACCCGTTCAATCCGACGACTCAACTTCGTTTCGAGCTGCACGAAGCAGCTCACGTAGAACTCAGTATATATGATATGCTCGGTCGATTGGTGACTCAGTTAATTAATGAAGATATGGAAGCCGGAATCCATACCTTGTCATTCGACGCATCTCACCTCCCAAGCGGTGTCTATATCTACCGCTTCCAGGCGGGCGAGTATGCCAAGAGCAGGAGGATGCTCTATCTCAAGTGACATTTACAAAACCCCTCCCACACCAAGACAGTATAAAAAGATCTAGTTTATGTATAAGCCAAATTATTTTGGCGTAGTCCGTCGAAGACGGACTTAAAAATATTGATAACTGAGCGATTTATGTCAAAAAAACCGGCGAAAATAATTTCGCCTCTACAAAAAATTAATATGTTAACGGATTCCGCATACACCCCGGTTCCCTGCTTCTCCGGAAGAAACCCTTGACAAAATCAAAATTTTTCCATACGTTACTTACTTCTTAAATTTAAAATCGCTTGTAGTAGAGATAGTGTTCCGGTACCTTATCAGTGTCCCATTTAGTATACAATATTATTTTCAAACGATTGTATAAATAAATGAGTATATACCTACATTCGGAATCAGTACACATCTACATTATTAATAACAGAAAAAGATAAAGAGTTAAAATTCACCGCATAAC
>PWTU01000023.1 GCA_003562775.1 Ignavibacteriales bacterium | reverse complement strand
GGTTACGTGATGATAAAAAGCCGAAAGATTGTGTGTGGTACAAATCAGAACAATGAAACGGTCATAAAGCTGCCCGGCAACCGGGCGGCTTTTCTATTAGGAGGAACGCACTGTGATGAAAGTAAATTGGCAAATCGTAATCAAAATAGCGGAGGAAGTAGTTAAGACGCTTAAGAAGATCATCCTACTATGGAAATGAGCACTGTTATGAAATATATCTTACGTATCGCAATTGAAATGATCTTATTAATTATAAACACTCGCCGGAGGATACGATATGAACTTTATCGAAGAACTACTTCAGGAAGCTGAAATCCGTGAGAAGGAATACAAAGAGCAAATGGATAAGCTCAAAGCAGATCAGATGCTGGTAGCGATTGAGAAACTCGACGAGAAGATGAACGAAGTCATTGAGTTAGCGGACGAAGAAATCAAGCTTATCGAGGAATATCGGACACAGGAACTGGAGAAGCTGGAGAAAAAGCGTTCCTGGCTAACCTTTAATCTTGAGGGGTACATACGCTCTACCGGTGAGAAGACAATTACGCTCCCGCACGGTCAGATCAAGCTTCGCCAGGGAAGGCAGAAGGTGCAGGTTATTGACATGGATAAATTCCTGAAGGTAGGCGACAGATACAATCTGCTTCGTAAAATACCGGAAAGCATCGAGCCAGATCTCCAGGCAATACATCAGCATATCAAACGTACGGGTGAGATACCACGAGGTGTAGAGGTCTTTCAGGGTGAAGTGAAATTTTCATACACATTAAAACGAGGAGGCAACAATGGCAAACAATAACAGACCAAAGATCGAGTTGAAAATCAACGAGCCGGTGAGGTTTAAGCTTCTGCGTGAACCATATGAAGGTGAAAATCAATATGGACCATATTACCTTTACACTGTAGAGGAATCAGGAGTGGAGAAAGTCTACTTCGCTACACAGGAAGTACACATGAAAATCCAACAGAGCAAGCTTGTTGCGGGTGATGAATTCATATTGGAGAAAACTGCTTCGCAGAAAGGGAAACGGGTTATATCTGAAATCACGTTTGAAGCTATTCCCGCTGATCGAACGAACGGTAATGGCAGTATAGTTGAACACATCGGCACAAACGGTGATAATCTGAAAGAGATTATGCACCAATGCCTTAAGGATGCAGTTGAGGTTACCCGCGCTGTTGACGGCGTACCATTTCAAACGGATGATATTCAAAAGCTTGCAACGACGCTTTTCATCCAACGATCACGAAGATAATAATAAGCCTGCCGTTTGGGGAGCGGTGGGCTTCTTTATTCAAGGAGGAACCATTATGAAACATCTGATCGTACATTGGGTTGAGATGCGAACGCTTGAAGTGCCGGACGATGCGCCTGAGACGACCGATGAATTCGAGGAATGGTTGTATATGAATGGGTATACCCGCGAAACGTTTGTCGTCAAGGCTGATCAACGTGACTTTGAAGTTGTGGATGTTTCGGATGATTAACTAACAGGGAGATGATCACTAAAATACGCCGTGATATAAGAAAACCACAGGAAAAAATAGCCTGTGGTTTTATTTAGCGTTTGGTCGCCTAATAGGGAGAATTTTTCTGGGAAAAAATTTCCAGAAAACGCTTTTTGATCCCGGATTAGAGTGAGGACTCCAGTTGCCTTTAGGTCGATGTATGTGGAATCAGTTTAAAGGTAACGGGACTTACATTGGTACCTATTTAAAACCCTCAGCTGGTGTGGCCGGGGTTGTGAATGTTACTGTATATTGTGCGGTGTGCTTCCACACCCTGATGTATTCGCTGGGCACATTTAATCCCTGAGGCAGCGGATAGAAAAACCATAATTCTTATTGTGTGTGGCCCTAGTAACACTGCTGCCATCGTAATGGTAACGCAGGGAACGGCTCCAGGCGAGGTAAGTACCATCCTTCGAAGAACTCCACCAGCCTCCGTTATACCCAATGACGATGTAACCGCCATCGTCCTTACGGCGACCGCTCGGAAGACCTGAGAATCCACTTTCATTGTTAGCTTCAGTATTTGGACTGCTCCACCTTGGATGAGGATCTGGTTCCGTTTGGATTGACTTTAATTTGCCTCCCACAGGTGATCCTCGATATCCAGTAAGATTTACATCCTGCTCAGACATTCCCAAATACATCTCAAGCTGTTTCCACTCATCATCACTGGGTACATGCCAGCCCGCAGGACATAAACCACGCGAATCATCTACGGCATACCAGTTATAAAGTTTACCGTATGCAGCAACCATTTCCGCATCGGAGTTTATACCATCCACCTTGTCATGGGGATAAATGGCATAAGCGCCGGAGATAGTGTTCTCCCATTGGTCATTACCAATATTAGTAGGTATAGCATCACCATTGCGGTACCGCGTTACTCTTAAGTTCTCCGCCATCCACCATTGATCACCGATTTTCACTGTTTGGTAATCGTTATTGTCAATATCTCTTACCTTAACATCTTCAACAGGTGAAACTGGATTGTCATCATTGCATGTTGTTAATATGAACATTGCGGGAACAAAAAGAAATAGTTTTAAATACTTCATACTAACCTCCTCTCGACATACTTGCCATTAGATTGATGCTCAACCTTGTTTTTAAACCCTAAGTATATAAATCTTCCCTCGATTTCCAAGATTTCGAAATACGATGCTCTTATCATCTGGCGAAATACTGACTTCTGATACTTCCTTATCAAAAGTACAAATACAATATTTCTTTTTAGTGTCAATATCCACCCGATATATCCTGGCTTGCCATTGCTCACACCAGCCAAAGAGTCCACCAACATTTTTTGTACATTCATTGTAATAGTATATGAAATATTTGAGGTTATGCGAGATTAGGTGTTGGTGAGTATAAGCCTTCTCTGTTTCACCTATTTTCCTTTCGAATCCGGTGAGAAGTGATTTTAAGAAAACCGTGTGTTTAAATTTCTTATGATCTCCTGTATACTTGACGATCAATGAAATTATATCATCCTCAATCCAATGGATACTTTCACTGTAAGAATGAAGCAATTCAGTTATAACACTATTTTCGAGAGAGAGCATAAATATATGTTCAGAAAGAAATTTCTCAAATAGTATAAATTTTCCATCCGGTGAAAACGTCCGGAACAGGGATAATTTTCCGTCAACGACGCTCAACAAAGAAATATCTCTTCGATCTACAGAATACAGAAATATTGAATCGACCGCTTCATGTGTTGCCTTTGTAAATATCAAATTCTTCCCATCCGGTGAGACTGCGTATCGATTAACATCGGACAATAATAACTCAGATTTCCCTTCCGCATAAGAATAACGATGGAGGGTGAATGCAGTATATTCCTTATTATCGTGTACAAAATAGATAAAGTTTTTATCTCTCGTCGTAGTGATATAGAGGTATCCGAGACTTCCCGATTCAAGAATATTAACTTCATTGGTATTAATATCAACCGATTTCAAGTAATATTGGGTTATGCCTCCTGTGAATGTCACGAAATATAATATATTGTCACTACTGTCCCAGACATAATACCATATACAATCGTGATCATCTATCAGGATTTCAGAGTAATCGAAACCGATTTCAGGTTCCGGTTCATTAAATAACAAACAGGATTGCATAAGCAAAACCGATATTAAAAATAGCTTCACAATAGATATACATTTTATGTTCATATGCACCCCTTTCGATAACGATATCATATAAACTTTAATGTTCATATTTAATTTTATTTTGTGAACTTCTACCGTGTGCTATCAGCGAGTACACAAACTAAAGAAGTATATTATTTTACATACAAAAGTATTTATATTAATTGTCATAAAAATGTAAAAACAGTTGCATATAATCGATTTGGTTTGGGAATTCCATGCGCTCCGATTTGTGACCTTCATTTCTTTAAAAGTGATCGGTTTTGTTTCGGCAGATTTTGCAGCTTGCGAATCGGATTTGGCTTCAATATGCTGTAGCCTAGCATGGTTCAATCGCTGGATAAAAGGACAGAGTACATGGTTAGCAATATTCCGATGATACCATGTTTTCATCTCTCACTCCATTCGTAATGATAGAATAACATGATTCACAAATCTAATTGTAGCTTAAGTCCCCCTCCATTGCCTCCCGGAGAAATCCATGGATTAACAGAAATACTGGTTTTTTCCAGTATCCGCTGATTATATTCATCGACAGAACGCAGGGAGGAGAAAAATATATCATAAATGACACTAAAACTCATAATAACGATTGCAGAGACGAGAAAAAGACCTGCTAACCCACTCTCATTCTCCCATGCCATTAAAGCTCCGGTTACGAATAACGCACCTGCACCTATCCTGATCAGCGAACCGGTTAATGCACCTTTCCAGTTATGAGCGTAAATGTTTCCGGTTGAGGGACCAACGATTATCCCCGAAATGACGAACAACGCAGGAGCAGGGTCGTCAAGATTTAGTAAAAAAGGAGCGGCAATCAATCCTGCGGTTGCTCCAAAAGCATATACAACCGCTAAACCCTTACTCTTTTGTTTTATCTCCTGCGAAACCAAATAATTTTGGTGTTCTATATCATTATGAACAGCGGATTGTAGTTCTTTCTGCTGCCTGAACGTATCCTGGGAATATGCAGTACCAGTCAACCCAAATAACAACCATACGTAGAATTGTATAAGTATAAGCATAACCAATACAATATGATATTTCACTTTCATGACTGCCTCCTCGTATAATATGATTATTAACCCTCTTTCAGTAATACTTTAAAAGTGCAGCCCCATAATCACACCAAACCCCCGCCCTCCAGGATTCCATGTGCGTTCGGGAATATCAACGTGAAGAGCACCCTGTCGTAGTTCACCACCTTCAAAAGATGGGCCATCGTAATAGGAATAAGGAGCATTGATTGAAAATCCGTTTGTTTTTACCGGGACATACTTGTAATGGGCATTCACTCCTATGGATACCCGTTTATTGAAAAAGTGCCTCAATCTATTATTTTTATTAATTTCCGATAATCGATAGATGGAAACGAGTTGCAACTCTGCGCCCCTTCTTCCAATGCTCATCATGATTACATCATCACTACCATCGGATTTCTTTACTACCGATAATTTAGAAAAATACACCCATACTTAATCCAATACGGCTTAAATAAATTTCTGTTTCCAAACGGTAAAAAGGAATAATACCAAATATTCTAATATTAAATGCATTTGTCTTTAGAGGAAGCAACCTGTACCCAATTATTGGATAAAATAAATAATCCTGATTTATGTCCCCCGCAATGATTGTACCCCCTAATCCTAGTTCGAAAAATGATCGTCCTTCACCCCAGTTACCTGTAACATGGTGTGGTACCGTTAAAAAATTTTCAGGAGACGAACCAAAGATTTGGAATTCTTGGTTGTACCCTAATCCAAACTTTATTGATAAAATAAAATCCTGTGTGATTAAAATTAGCCTTTCATAATGTAATGACATAAGCGAAGCATCACCTAACAGATTAAGGCTGATACTATTCACGGGTCTCTTTTCTGTTCCATATGCAGGTGACCACCGCGTCGATAATTCTTGAAAAGAATTCGTATCCAACCTCGAGGGAGTCACGGTGAACAGAAGATACAAGGGTTCTCCGTCATCACACATTATGACAGGAGTTGTTGATCCGATTACATAATTCCCTTTGATCAATTCATCCCAGTTATCGATGCGTTCAGCGGTCACTATAAGACGATCATATGTTGTAGAAAAGGTAGAATCTTTGAATATTCCATCGGGGTATTTTTGTTTTACTACTACTATGATGGTGCTGTCCGATAACTGATATATTGAAGCTGAATGATAGTTTTCGAATTCACGAAAAAGACGATATGTTTCTCTTTCCAGCGAATCTATGACAGTACCAACATGAGGACTTAATATAACGAGTCTCCTGTCCTGCGAAAACAAACCGACAGGGTACGTTGCCCCGATCAGAATTAAAAGCCCGATAGCACAAATTATGTTTCTCATTATCGATTATCCTCGAGTACAGAGTGTCCGGAGTTACTTTTTCTTACGTTAAAAAGTACAAAAAGATAAATTAGCGGTTGTCATAAAATTGTCAAATATTTTGCAATTTCTTGATCGAGATAGCTGTATTCCTATATATTCACCATCAAATCGCATTTCCCTGTGACGATTTTCCGTGTAGATACACCCGAGAATGATCATATCGATCATTTATTGATCGGGATTGAGGACTGCAGTTATGTTGATAGGAATAAAACCGGTATATGGGTTTTGAGTGAGGCCTCCGTTTACCTTTAGGTCGATATATGCGGAGTCACTTAACATGTAACGTTACTTCAGATGGTACCTATTTGATTTCCCCCGGCTGGTGTGGCCGGGGTTTCGGTATGGTAAATGTCACTTGAGATACAACATCTTCCTGCTCTCCACATACTCACCTGCCTGCAAGCGGTATATGTACACCCCGCTCGGGAGGTTTATTCCATGATCATTGCGTGCGTCCCATTCGGCAGAATAAAAACCGGCGGTATGACGATCCCTGACAAGTGTTCGAACTCTCTGACCGAGAACGTTGAAGATCTCAATCGTGACAGATACATTTTCTTTCTCCTGCGGGATGCTGTACTCGATGGTTGTGATCGGGTTGAACGGGTTCGGATAATTTTGAGATAATGCCATATTGTCCGGGATGAGTCTTTGTATCTCTTCCCGTGTGAAACGTTCGCTCCCGATAATGAGTTTATAATGTTCGGCGCCGGATGAGGCCGATACTTCGAAACTGTTTCTTCTGTGCAGCTCAATGATCTTGCCCGAACG
>PWTU01000504.1 GCA_003562775.1 Ignavibacteriales bacterium | reverse complement strand
TGGTGGAACATTTACTATTCGTTCCTACGAGGAGTATAATACCCTGGTATTTGAACTTGCCGATACAGGAGTTGGTATGAGTCCCGAGGTGCGGTCGCAATTATTTGAACCGTTCTTCACCTATGGTAAACGGTACGGCACCGGTTTGGGTATGGCTATCGTGAAAAAGATCATCGATGATCACGGTGGTCAAATCGAGGTTGACTCGATAGAAGGGGAAGGATCGACCTTCCGGATTAAGTTGCCGCGTGCGTGAGTATAATTGCATATTGTCAATGTAAACAAACTTCAATATATTTTAATTTCAGGGCGATTAGCTCAGTTGGTCAGAGCGCACGGTTCACATCCGTGAGGTCACTGGTTCAAGTCCAGTATCGCCCACCCTGAAATCTCGTAAGTACCTGCAATTATTAAGCATACCTCACCTTAAAATCTACTTGTAATAAATAGATTTACCGATACCAGAAAAATGCTTCTGGTCGGATGATGACAGTTTTTAAAATATAAAGCGGGCTGAGATAGCCCGCTTTATATTTCAAATGTATTAGAAAAGAAATCCGCCTATGCCAATATCGATCAATAATTGTTCGCCGGTGATGGTCTCGTCCACATCCTCGAAATTGATCCTTTGTTGGCCGATTGAAATACCCAGTGAAAAAGCCAGATTTCCAGTACGCAATATAAGCCCCCCGCCGAATCTGAATCCAAATCCCGTGTCACTGCCGTATTCGTCGCCCATGGACAATAAGTGGGCACCTACTGATAAAAACGGAATTGTGGTGCCGCCGGAATCGAAAAAATATCCCGCCTTTGGACCAATACCGAAAGTTGTGGATGAAAAGTCAGCTTGCTTTTGATGATGAAGAGAAATATCACCTCCGATGCCCAACCCCGAAGTGACGAAATACAGCACACTCGGGACAACTATGAACTCTTCAAAACGGTGGCCGTTTATTTCATACAGATCCCCACCGCTGTTTGAACCTGACAAATGTCCGCTGATATACACGGCACCGGCATCGGTCGGATTCCTTTCATCTATGTCTTCTCTGTCTTCGCAAATCGCAAGATTAAACATAAAAATTGTAAGTATGACCGTTGTAAATATTAATCTTTTGTACATTTAGAGAGCTCCTTCTGATTGGAAGAATGGTATTCGTAGATTGGATGATAAAGGAAAATATAATAAAATTCATACCAAAAACAAGTAAACCTGCGATTGACCGGAGGAGCCGGGTAAAAATCGCTAAGTTCAGTTTTTGGTGAATAAGATGATGTGGTCGTACACCGATATTCCGATGATTTTGCCTGCCTCGACGAGCTGATGTGTGCTCTGTTTGTCTTAGTTTGTTGGATCGGGATTATCTGATGGATGCTTGTGTGAGAGAATTATCGAGGCTGTGGTAGCAGTGATAGCTTCTCAACATACTTCCCGGGGATGTACAATTGGTCCGCTCATAGTCCTATTGATTTGAATACGAGAGCCAGTATTAATTTTTTATTTTGGAGATTAATTCATATTAGAGGCATTAATCAAAATGCTCTTAGAGTAATCCATCCTCCTTAGCCTTGCTATACCATGTAGCAATGGTTTCGAAAATCGGACCATCATCGCAGATCTCTGCCCTCAGTTTTACTAATTCTTCAAGCTCCATTCCGATAAGAAAAGTATCCTCGTCAGCCTGGTACTCCCATCCCAATTTATCCATCACCTGAGGTTTCCTGTAGCAGGCTTCAGCCTCAAGCAATTTTATAATTCCCACGTAATCGTTAATTATAAGCTCTGCAGTCTTCGGATGTTCTGCCAGTCTTTGAAAACACACCATCCTAACTCCTACCTCATGAACAAGGCTCTTTTTTGCTTGTTTTAAGCCGTGACGTGCGCCAAAAACTATTTTTTCCGGCCCCAGGCTACTTGCCTTTGATGGGGTTTCAGGACAAACAACCATGCTAAACTTTTGGTAGGGATAAGATATCTCCATTACTTGTTCCCAAACGCTTATGACTTCTTCAACCGGCAGCTGCGAATTCCAGTGGTCAAAATCAAATTCTTCGTACCAATTGGAATACTCAGTTTCGTACTGAGGCCAGAGTTGTTCCAGATAATCGGCAAATTGATCGAGCAACCAGTAGACCTTATCTTTATCTGCCTGTAAAGGCTCGATGAATAAATCGAGTCCAGCCTCTATGTACCACTTTTCAAACTCTGCGGTTTTATCGGGAAATTTATACTGTAATTGCTGGATAGTTCCAGATTCTACCATCTGTTTGACACTGTCGAAGATCTTGAACATCTCATCCGGTGTTTGCGGATCCAAATAACCAGGTATTTGGTATGCAATTGCAAAGATTGGTCCTCCTGCCATCGGTGGTTTAAAAGCAAAAGCCTCTCCAACTTCAGCTAACTCTTCTGCAAACGATTCATCCTCTCCAGTAGATTCAGGTCCTGCAAATCCCAGGCGTTTTAATCCCCGGAAGCACAGTGAAACATAATAGTGAGAAGTAACTCTTCCAAAGTCATTGACGCCTGTATCAGATTTAATTACCGCTGGATGAGAGTTCATATTAAGTTTATCAACTGTGAGATAATATGTATGCGTGAATCCCTGGTCGAAATGTTCATCTCCAATTTCATAAAAACCCGAAGATTCAAATCCAATAAACAAGCGGTTATTTACTAAAGAATCACTTGCAATACTCGCAAATGCAAAAATAATTGAAATAAATAAAACACTTAAATTATGCATAAATGTTTTTATAGTTGGTTCAATTGAGTGAAGATAGGTATCGATAAGTGAACACTTATCAGGCTACGTTTTATTGCTTGGTTATGTTATAACTTAGATATAAGACCCACATGTCTTTACTACTTTCCCCACTTTCTTTAGCGCATAAAATAAGATATGATTGTCTAATTCTTCAAATCCATTTTTTATAAAATAATATTCAAGTTAAATTTTTTCAAGCCATATCATTTCCATTTATTCCCAAAATCAGTAAAATTGTACCAGAAATCACTTACAGGAGCATATCTGCCATTGCCCCTATGTGCAATATCGGGTAAAAGTGAAAAAACACGCCGATACCTTTGTGGTGAACTGCCAGGGCAGCTCTGTGGATGAATCTGATTAGAACTTGATTATTATCCGAAAAATCGTAAATTTCAGGGTATAGCATTCGATCTCGTCCAAATGCTGAACATTTCGATGTACCAACCAATACCGACGGGCGAGTTAAAAAACTGAAGCAATAGCGACAGTGACTATCCGGCACACCGTGTTAAAGATTAAATATGTTCTTTTGTATAGAGAGTTGAAAGTAAAGGAAGAGACGATGTGGGTAGATTTGGTAACCAAACTAAACGTTGGCACGAATTTCCGCAAAACAGAACTATTTTGGAGGGGAAGAATATGAATTATATATGCATCCGTGGTATTCGAAACATATTGAAAAATAAATTGTCAAATAAAATCATTATACCGGTAGGATTACTATTTTCCCTTTTCATCATTACCGGCGCCGGCTGCGATATAACGGATACAAAGCATCCGGTTGAGTATGAGGGATGGTCCATATATAATGTCAGGAACTCCGGTTTACCTGATAACAATGTGACGGCTATAGAAATTGACCAAAATAATATAATGTGGATAGGTACGTGGAATGGTCTTGCACGGTTTGACGGTACGGACTGGCGAATATACAATAAGAACAATTCGGGATTACCGGAAAAAGGCATTAGAGCCATAGCAATAGACCGGAATAATGTAAAGTGGTTAGTGACGAGCCGGTACGGATGGCTTGTGCGGTTCGATGGAAATACTTGGACGAACTATTCAACAACTCACAACGCAATCGGCTCTGTTAATAGTATCGCCATCGACGAAGATGGAATATTATGGGCCGGGACATATTCCAACGGCCTCGCGCGATTCGACGGAACGGACTGGAAGTTGTACAATCCAGAATTCCTGAGATTTCCGTATAATGAGATACGGGGCATCGCTACGGAAAAAGGCGGTATAGTATGGTTAAGTACGTCTCAAGGCCAGCTCGTCCGATTTGACGGAGTCGACTGGAAAATCTTTGACGAAGAAGAGACCGGGATACAAAATTTTTACATAAATACAATTGCCATAGATGAACACGGTATATTGTGGTCTGGCTCTGCCCACTTTCCTACCTTTGGTCTTGTACGGTTCGACGGAACGGAATGGACTGCATACAGTAAGGATGACTCCAATTTGCCTATCAATAGAATTATTTCAATCACCCTGGATACAGATGATATAATCTGGATGGCTTCACATGGCGGTCTTGCACGATTTGACGAAACGGATTGGATAGTGTATGATAAGGACAACTCGGGGTTACCCGAAAATATCGTTCTGACCATAGCCATAGATAACGAAGAGAAAAAATGGATCGGTACACGAGGTGGTGGTATTGCAGTTTTTAGTGAAAACGGGTAAAGGTAACAAAATTGCTTTGCAGACAGTTACATTAACGGATCAGTTCCATGATTTCAGAATGCAGTATGGGGGCGGTTTCGGGGCCGAGTGAGTTTATCTCCCCGTAAGGAGGGGTTTCATAACCATAGGTGTGCGGCGGTTTCTGGTCCCACTGGCTTTTGGGTATTATGTAACCGATCATATCGTTTGACAACCCTGTGATGAACCGATATTTACCGGGCATTACGTTTCTAAGTGGTGGTATTTCTTGCGGTGGTATATTAAAATCTTGTCCTGCGGGTGCTTCAATTCCACCGTCAGCTATTTCGGGATATAATTCTCCGGGGTGATGCAGAAAACTTGCAGGCCCCAATTGCCAGATGCTAATCTCCGAACGGAATTTCATCCACCCGATCATCCCCCTGTTAAACAAACCAATAGCTGCACCTAATCTGAAAAGGTTGTTATCAAGCGGAAGTTTAATGGACTTTGCCCGTAATGAAATACTCCCGTGATCTATTTCTACAACCGATTCTCCGTTTAAAGCATCAACCGATAATTGGGCTAACCGCAAACCTTGAGCCCTCACCTTATCGAATGAAGGTTCAAAATAAACGGTATCGGTAAACTGACATTCGATACCGACTGAAGGCGGCGTTGCCAGTAACCCACCGATATTACCCGTTACATACACTGCAACACCTCCAAGTTTCTCAGTCACCAGGGAATCCCCGTCCCATATACCGTTTTCAAGTCCTTTCCGTAAGTAATGCGGAAAATCAGAGGAAATATATAAGTTCTCATTCCAGATAGTTTCAGGATGATTGTTCCAGGATATAAGCGTACCGAGAGTAGTGTCACTTTCCGCATCGATGGTTTGCATAATTCTCAACGTTCCGTCCACCACAATAGGTTTACGGCTGTCGTTTATCATAGGGGTGGCCCCGTCTTTATCGTAAGCAAACCTGAATCGGGCGGGTCGAAGATTTGATACAGCGACCTTTATCGCTTCCACCGATCGTGATTTAACATGGTCCATATATGCGGGATCAACACCGGATCTTAAACGTGAGGGACCCCATAATCCCAACAGATCGGGTGCAGAGTGAGTATGCGTGCTCGAAATGATAGCGTAGTCAACTCCAAGTTCGTCCGGCAATTGTTTCCTGATATCAATTACATCGCAACTGAAAAGTCCGATAGCATCAAGGGCGACCCAGGCAAGACGGGTTTGTCCATCGTCCAGGACCATAGCACGTGCCCATAGATCATCGTGGATACCCTTCGCAGGTTTCCTGTTATGAAATCCGGCCATCCAGACAGCATCAAACCGGCCGCTTCCGGTTACGTCTTCATAGGTATCTCCTTGCTCCGGATTGTACCTGGCATTACCCTCGACATCGTTCCATGTATCGGTTATCTCAGGTGTTATGGTGAGGGCTGCGAACCCGGCGTGTACTCGTGCCGGCTCGGGAGCGTCGATGTCAATGTCAATGTAGTATCCGCTGTGCCGGTCCCGCAGGTTGTAGAAGCCGAATGCTATCAACAACAATACCACTACAACTAACAAAACCCCCGTATATTGCAGTATCTTTTTCATTCTGTTTTATAACCTGAAAATGAGTTTAACGCTTTGTTTAAATAAAATATTGTTTAATAGCATTATTTGCAACCTGTTCGATAGGTTCACAACCGTACTGTTCTTCAACCTGATTCACGATTAATTCTAACCCAATATGACCAATATCATCAATTTCCTTGATAAACTCCACAAATACCTTTACATTAAAAATTCAGGGAAATCGAACCCCCTGCAGTTTAACTTATCTATTGAACTTTATCCCAGATGCATCGTAATTCAAATATTTGTAAAAATACTCCATGACCAACTTCTCCGAAAAAACCAATTTTATCTGGCAGGTTGCCGACCTGCTGCGCGGTCCGTACAGACCGAACCAGTATAAAAAAGTAATGCTGCCGATGACTGTCCTCCGGCGGCTGGATTGTGTGCTCGAACCGACAAAAGATAAGGTGTTGCAGAAACATAAAGAGCTTTCCAAAAAGAAACTGAAAGACCCGGAACCGTTCCTCAACCGCGCTGCGGGTGTGCCGTTCCATAACACGAGCAAATTCACGTTCGAAAAACTCAAAGGCGATCCCAACAACATTGCCGCGAACCTTATCAAGTACATAAACGGATTCTCAAGCCGTGCACGGGATATTATCAAACATTTTAATTTCGAAGAGGAGATTAGCCGGCTCGATTCCTCAAACCGGCTTTACCTGCTCGTGCAGAAGTTCAGTGAGATCGATCTGCATCCCGACAGGGTATCGAACCGGGAGATGGGATATATCTTCGAAGATCTCATCAGGCGGTTCAACGAAGCGAGCAACGAAGAGG
>PWTU01000015.1 GCA_003562775.1 Ignavibacteriales bacterium | reverse complement strand
GATGAGGGGATCCGCAGAACGGCAGGTCGTCGCATGTTTTACGGTTACCTGTTCGGGTTGAAGGAACCGGCGGCGGCGGCTCGGATGATAACGCTGCTGAATGATCTTGAATGTGATGAAGCAAAGGACGGTCAGCTTGCATGGCTTCTTGAACTGTACGGCGGAGAGCTGCATGTCGAAGAGACATTGTCACCGGTCTCGATTGCGTCGGAATTCACTCTTTCAAGCTATCCGAACCCGTTTAATCCTGCTAACGTGATTGAATTCTCTCTCCCCGTCGATGGTATGGTGAATTTGAATGTATACGATATACTGGGACGGAAAGTAACGACGCTCGTCGATGATTTCAGGGAAGCCGGCATGTATCGGGTTGAATTTAATGCCGGATATCTGCCGAGCGGCATGTACTTTACAAGACTTGAAGCCGGCGGTCAATCGTTGATACATCGTATGTTATTGGTGAAATGAAATACGGGAAGTATCGATGAGAAAAACAGGGAATACTATAATCTATGACCGCAGTGACGCTGCCCCGGCAAGAAACGATAAGCATCTGACAGGATAAATATTGTATGCCGGTGTAACGTCTTGAAATAAAATTTTAATTTAACGCAGAGTTCGCAGAGGACGCAAAGGACTTTGGTATCCAATCTCCAATCTCTGACTTCTGATCTCTGACCTCCGACCTCTGCCCTCTGCCTTTTCTTCCCCTTTGTGTTATTTTATAAAAGTAAATGGACAAAATAATCATTTATTATAAACGGGAAAATCCCCCCCCCCCCTAATTCTCAATTTTGCGAATGACGTATTCAAAAACAATTTGTTTTCACAAATATTTTACGGCATACTTTTTGATAGATGGAAATATAGAGCATTCCAGGCTTCACTCCAGTTTACGTGCTAATGTGATATAATTTTGTTATACAGTATACATGGCTTGACTGGTATTTTCCTAAGATCGTTGATGGACCGGGAAAACTAGTGGGTATTACCTTGATGACACCTTTATTAGTTTGAACACTCCGAGAGAAATCGAAGGTTGAAAGAGATGTTGTTGATTTATGCAGGGGCGGAAGGTATTGTAAAGAAAGACGATTGTACATATTTTACTTTTTTATTTGACGATAGAATTACGATACAAGTAAAATTTGCGTGAAGTATTTAATTATATAGACATCCTGAATGAACACTAACTAAATAGCAATTAAGAAATTAGTTAAAAGAACGAAAAAATGAGGATCACTAAAATAATACTAATTTTACTATTAACCCTGTTTATTAATTGTGATAATCCGGTATCGCCGATTAGAAACGGGGAATATGCTTTTGCAATATATTTTTTAGATGATAAGAATTTGAAGATGAAAGACGTCTATGACAAAGATCTGGAAGAATTGAAATTAGCAAGCAAGCCATGGCTTTCAGATAGGGATATTCGCTTTTACGATTGGTCGAGTCATTTGATTTACCTGAAAAAGGATAAAACTCATTTTATCCCTGGTTGGGAAAAGGATAAAAAGCCTAATTTTTTACCTGAAGAATGGGCAGATAAGCCATTTATCGTTACGGCAAACGGCCGCCAGTGTTATATGGGTTATTTTTCTCACATATTTTATTCGAGAATACCATGGATAGCTCCTATGATCTCAGATAGATTTAATAGTACATATCCTCACGATATCATAATGAGTGTTTGGTGGTTCCTATATCACGACGACCCGCAAAACAATCAAAAGGTTAAAAATTCGTTAACTGAAGCAGGACTCTACCGCGGTGGAATCAGTGTTACCTTTGACACGACGGATGCTATCGTTGATTTTGAAAATGCTGATACAAGTACTGTAACCTACAGATTCACTATAACCAACAATGATCAGGATGATTTATATATACTCGATCCTGATAAGACTGGAACAGATTTGTTCCATTGGTATACTAATGGAATAACTTTTATGAATATCGAAACAAAAAGTTTATATGAGCCGAGATGGCGTAAATATGTCGAACCACCTTCACATGACTATTGGTCTCCGGAATGGTTTACAAAATTAAAAAGCGGTCAATCAATCCGTCGAACAGTCGTATTGAAAGGCTATCCCTACTTTCCTGCAGGTGAATACATATTTGAATTTAGATATAGCGGACCAATATTAGGCATGGAAAAAGATGTAAGAGAACATGAAGATAGCCGCTACTGGCTTGGTCCTACACGATCTAACATTTTGGTTTTGGCATTGTATTTGGATGATGCAGATGAATCTTCAATGAAAATAAATAATATTTCCCATAGTCAATTAAAAATGATCCGCAACTATGAACTGCAATCAATTAAGGAGAAATAAAATGATAATAAAAGCATTATTATATACGATAGCACTGCTGTTGTTACAATGCTGTTTAGTTATGGCAATAATTGCGCAACAACAGAATGGTCCCTACAATTGGCCGTTGAAGCCGGGTATGCCGGAATGGAAAGAATTAGAACCACAGTTTGGGGAAATAACGGTGCAGGATATTTAGGGTAGAATTTCAATGAATGTGACTTTGACAATAAATGATCGGTGATTAACAATGAGAAGCAATCGAATCTATTGGTTAATAATTATCCTTTTTATTTCATTAAGTACCGAAGGGTTTGGGAGTGATAAGGAGAGCTTTGTAGAAATAAAATACGGAACCGTGTTAAGGGATCCCATTAATTATTGGAAGCACACTTTCGGTTTTTCAGTTTTTTTTCCTTATTCGGATGATTCAACGTTGTTTTCAGGTGTAGGAATATCCAATAATTCCGGAATATCTTTTGCGGAGGTTACCTTTTACGTCGGAAAATCTATACCAATATCCGACAACATCGATATTTTTCCTTTTATCGGTTTTGGAGATTGGCACATTCCACCCGTATTTACAACATTTGTAATACCTTACGCTACCATTCATTTTGGAGTTAATTTTGAATTTAAGTCTGGAATAGGATTCCTTGGAGTTATTTCTTTTGAACAATTAGTTACCCTGAGTGAACCTCACTATATACCCCCAAGTCTAAAAATTGGAATTAAGTTCTGAAGTGTTAGTATTAGAGGTAATAAGGTTCTATTAATAAGGCGTATCTATGCTACTAAGGTTGATTCTGGAGATAAGGTTTTTGATAATTCATAATTATACCGAAGGTGAGAAAATTGGAATCTATCTGAATTCGTGGTTTCCTATGTCTGACCTCTAACCTCTGATATCTGACAGCTGACCTCCGCCCTCCGCCACTCATCCCGAAAACCGCTTCTTCCTGTTCCTCAGATAATCCACAAACACAAACTCGCCTAATTTATTCAACGATGAATAATACGCCCTCCCGCGGTTTGCTTTGGTGAGGTCTTCTACAAAGTTTACCAGATACGGATCGCGCGCGATCATAAATGTGCTGATGGTGATCTTTTCACGACGGCACTGTACCGCTTCGTCCAGTGTTTTGTTTACGATCTTCGGGTCGAGTCCGAACGGATTTTTATATAACCGTCCCGACGATTCGAACATCGCCGAGGGTTTCCCGTCGGTGACCATAAATATTTGTTTGTTCACATTGCCGCATCGGCGCAATAGCGAACGTGCCATCTGTAATCCCGCCTTTGTGTTGGTGTGATACGGTCCAACCGAGAGAAACGGCAGCTCGCTTAACGACACCAGTTTCGCGTCGTCGCCGAATACGACAAGTCCCAGATAATCCTTCGGGAAACGTTGCCTGATCAACTCCGAGAGCGCAAGGGCAACCCGCTTCGCCGGTGTGATTCTGTCTTCGCCGTACAACACCATACTGTGGCTGACGTCGAGCATGAGTACGGTAGCACAGGAGGAGTTATGCTCCGTTTCGTAGACCTCAAGATCGTCTTCGGTTATGTTGAATTCATCGATACCGTCCCGTTTCATAGCATTGCGGATCGTGGAGGTAAGATCGATGTTGGTAGGTTGGTCGCCGAATCTATATTTTTTAGTTTCGCTGAGGCGTTCGACACCGCTTCCGGTATAGGGCGTCTCGTGCGATCCGTCGGGTCCTTTCTTAAGTGAAGAAAAAATCTCGCGTAGTGCATCGAGCCGCATCCGCTGGACACCCTTGTCGGTGAGTTCGTGAATACCGTCGACTTCTTCGATGATGCCCCGTTCCTTCAGCTCTTCGATGAGTTCATCGAGCGTCATATCTTCATCGAAGATACCGTGCTCTTCGGCGAGCTGCCTGAGCCACTCGATTGCTTCATCCGCGTCGCCGTCGGATTTGACCAGCAGGTAACTGAAAAACGAGATGAGTTCTTCGAGCCGCTGTTCGTCCGTTTGTGAATCGGGCCGCCATTTTGAATATAGAAAACGCATAACCGTACTCCGTTACCTGTAATCGTCGATATCGTACGACCCGCGTCCGGAGAAAATTGTTCCCACCAGATCTTTGTACGACGTTGTATGGCCGATTTCATCTTTTGCAAGGCGCGAATTCTGATGGAGACCGTCAAGCACAAACTCCATTGCCGATGCGAGATCGAATGTATTCTTCTTTTCTATTTTCATATGCTTAAGAACAAGGGCATCAAGTCCGGTTACTTTCAGTAATTCCTTGTGGTATTCATCGATCGTCATATCGTCCGACACCTCAATGCTCCTACCCGATTCAAACCAACTGACAATTTTTTTATATTCATCATCTGTCGTTTCAGGGTTCGGGCGGTTTTCCGGTTCATTCTGGAGCTGCTCGAGATAATCGGATCGCTGCCGCCGGCGCTGTGATTTCTGCAACGGATCGGGGAAATAGTTCTTAAACACGCTTCGCACTGCTTTACCGATAAGTGCTTTGCTCACTTTTGTCGGACCTTCCTGTTCCCCCTCGAAAACGAGCTCTATTTTCCCGGTAAGTCCGGGCACAACATGCGGCAGATCGCAGATTCGTGGCACAATGATATCGTCTCCGCTCAGAATTGAACGGCGCTCAGCGTTACTGATCAGATTTTCCATTGCCGCAATCGTTAATCGTGCACTCACACCGGACGATTGATCCACGTATTCACTCTTGCGTGCCTCGAATGCTATGTGCTCGATTATCTCACGGAAGTAATGCGGGATAACGATCGTCTTGCCGTCCCGCTGAATCCATGCCTCCTGCTCCGTAATTGCAATCGAATCGTCAATCGATTGCGGGTAGTGTGTCATAATCTGTGAATCTATACGGTCTTTTAACGGTGTAATGATATTACCGCGGTTTGTATAATCTTCCGGATTCGCGGTAAAGACGATCATGACGTCCATGGGTATCCGGACATTGAACCCGCGTATCTGAATGTCTTTCTCCTCCATTATATTGAACAAACCGACCTGTATGCGCGGCTGTAAATCGGGGAGTTCGTTAATTGCAAATATACCGCGATTCGTCCGGGGTATAATTCCGAAGTGTATCGCTCCTTCGTGAGAATAGTGCAATCGTTGCGATGCTGCTTTTATCGGATCGATGTCTCCGATCAGGTCGGCAACTGTTACGTCGGGTGTCGCAAGTTTTTCGCCGTATCGCTGTTCGCGGTGCAGCCATTCGATCTCAATATCTTCACCGGCTTTGCGGCTCATCTCAACACACTGACGGCAGACCGGTTGGAACGGATTATCATTGATCTCGCATCCTTTTACAACCGGAATATATTCATCGAGAAGCGAGGGAAGCATTCGTATTAACCGCGTCTTTGCCTGTCCGCGTAATCCGAGCAAAATGATATCGTGCTTTGCGAGTATGCTGTTCACGATTGCCGGAATGACCGACTGATCGTAACCGATAATCCCCGGAAATAGTTTTTCCTTGTTTTTTATTTTGACGATGAGATTATTACGTATCTCGTCTTTAACCGGTATAACGGTATATCCAGACTTCCGCAATGCTCCCAATGTGCCGATCGATGTAAGCTTCACAACCCCTCCCAATCTATCTTTTCTCTTGTATGTCTTAAACTATGATTGAAATTCGATATGACGAGCGATTTGAAAATGGTGTAAATAAATCCTATAATAAAAACCATGAAAACGTTTATACCAGATAAAACGCTCGTCATCCGAATGAGTTCCATAGGCGATATAGTATTAACGACGCCGTTAATCAGAACGTTCAAAAGCAGGTTCCCCGAATCCACCCTTGATTTTCTGGTCAAAAAGGAATTTGCCGACCTGCTGCGGTATAATCCGTACATCGATACCCTGTATGAGTTCGATAGCCGGGGCGGGGTTGACGGATTACGGCGCCTGACCGAACGGCTTCGCCGGATAAAATATGATCTCGTGATAGATGCACACAATAGTCTCCGAAGCCGGTATATAAGGAGAAAGCTCAAACCCCCTAAGAAAGTAAAAATTCACAAGCGAATTATACCCAGATTTTTCCTCATAAATTTTAAACTGAATCTCTATCGGGATGATGTGCACGTCGTCGACCGTTATATCGAACCTGTCAATAGATTCGGTGTACAGAATGATGATCTGGGACCTGAGCTTTTTGTACCCGAAACTATTTTAGATCACGTCTCGGAACAATTTAAGGAATTGAAAACAGGCCGAAAATCCATCATTGCAATCTGTCCCGCGGCTAAACATTACACCAAGCGGTGGTTAAAGGAATATTATGTTGAACTTGCTTCCATGCTGGTGTCCGAATTTAATTCATACATTGTTATTCTCGGCGGACCCGAAGATTATGCGTACTGTGAAGATATAAAGAGACTGATCGGTAACGATAGCACCCTGAACCTTGCAGGTACGGTCTCTCTACTTCAATCGGCGGCGGTCTTTGATCATTGTGATGCGGTTGTAACCAACGATACGGGTCTTATGCACATCGCTACTGCCCGTAAACGAAAT
>PWTU01000386.1 GCA_003562775.1 Ignavibacteriales bacterium | reverse complement strand
GCTTCGCTGGAAGGTGCCTGGCACATTTTTATCGAAGCAAAATCATCTTTTGTACGGTATAGTGATTTCCGGCCCGGAGGACGCCGTAAAACACGCCGCTTGGCAAACCCTTTGCATCCCATGTAACGGTATGTACGCCCGCATTCAAATCGCCGCTTACAAGCGTTGTAACTTCTCGTCCGAGTATATCGAAAACCATCAGCGTGACATATTCCGGCGACGGTATCGAAAACGATACGGTCGTTGAAGGGTTGAAAGGGTTCGGGTAATTCTGATATAAAGTAAACTCAATGGGCGTATCATTTCTTGTAACGTTCCGCGCGCTTGTACCTATATCGTATAGTTCCCGGATTTCCGGAACAGAGAGCGCATAATTGTATATCCGGATATCGTCGAGCACACCATTAAAATTATATCTTTGTTCATTCGGGAGCACTTGTCCGATTGTAAGCTCTATTGATGTAGTCAGTATTTGACCGGCATATGATGAAAACGCGTCAAGCTCACCGTTAATATAAATTTCTAAATCGTTACCGTCATAAACTGTAACAACGTGATAATATTCATCGATGGTTAACACAGTTTTAGAATCGAGATCTACGGGTCGATCGGAGGTTCTGATCGTCCAGCGGATACGTTTATCCGTAATTGATATTTTCCATCTGTTCTGCCAGCTGCCGTGAGATATTGGATGTGCCTCTCGGTCAGAATACAGAACTCCGGCTTTCATCCAAAAACTAATGCTTATTGCATCCTGAAAATTTAATTCATCCGTATTTTGAACTCTGATGAAGTCGCTCACCCCGTTAAAAAGATACGCATTATTTGGATTCCCAAAGCGGTCTTCGGTTAACTTTGCACCCGACACCGTTCCGTGGTGTTCAAAACCGCTCACATCCTGTGCATCGCCGTTAAATGGATAATAAGCAATAAGATCTCCGGTTTGTATGATTGAAAAATCCCGTACTACTATAATAATGCTGTCGGCTGCACTGCCGCCGGTTTGATTTTCCACTATACATCGTACGGGAAAATTCCCGGCATAATCAGGCGCCGTCCATACAGCAACAGAATCGTCGCCGGCAACACCCCCTTCTTCGGCAAACCATGAAAATGTCAGTTCACTTCCTTCGGGATCATAGGCACTGCATAGCAACTCCGAAGTTGCACCGAGATCGATTTTTCCGGGGCGAGCGGTTACGCTCTTTATTATCGGATCGACAGGTAGAAAGGCAACAACTTCAATTGAAATAGTATCCGCTGCCTCACCATCTCGTCCATCGTCAACCCGGCAAATTATGTGGGACATTCCTTCTTCATCAGGAGCTTTCCATGCTACCGATGAACCGGTACCGGTAATTGTTCCATAATCAGCCGACCAGTGATACGTGAGTTGATCGCCGTCCTTATCTTCGGCAGCGCAATATATTGTTGTGCTGCTTCCCTTCAGAACGATCGGTTCTTTCGCTCCCATACCTTTGATACGCGGGGGGTAATTGTCCACTTCTACATCGGACCGAAAATCCACCACTATATTATTAATTAACATTTTATCATGTTTATAGGTAATAGTTCCATTGGCAGGAGCGTGAACCAAAACCACTGCATCATTTGCGGGAACGGTAACCGATGCTAATCCCGTCACACCGTATGCAAGGAAAGTATTCGAAGCGGCATCGTAAAGATCGAGTACCTCCGAACCGGTTTCTATTTCAACTACTTTATCGTCGTCATACGGATTAAAGAATAGATATGTCGGATAGGCATCACCGGCGAAATAATCGGTTTTTAGCAGATTGAGTTTTAAGATCATATCGACATTTGTCGTGTCGATAATACCGCCGATAATTCCGACGTGTGATGAACTGTAAAGCGATAGATTCGTTTGTCCCCAATTACCACTCATCGCATCGCCGGTTGCGTAGGGACTCCGGTTATTTTGAGTCTGACGCAAAGCTTCATACCCGAGAAACGAGTGCGGTTCATATTGATTAGACCAATCATAATTGTCCTGATGTTCGGGTGGGAGAAATTGCGGATAAAATAACCGTGCGGCATTGGCGGCATTCAGTACCCACTTTCCTATTGCTCGGGCGAACCGGTCGTCATACCTGACCATCGGCACAAGCGCGGCGACGTGTTGAAACGTGTTCATTAAAAAAGCATAATGGGGATAAAAATCGCGTGCTTCTCCGACAATTCCCGACACATCGTAATCACCCCATTTCCCTACAATCACACCCCAGTTACGCAGCTCACCGACGTCAAAACACCAATTTACGATTTTTTCGATATCGTACTCCGTGCCAAGCTCGGCGTTCATTCGGGCTGCGATGTAAGCGCCGTAAGGAAGCTGGAGCTCATACGAAGGGTTGGCTGTACGGCCGCGGGCATTTAAAAATTCCATAGCCCATTCCGCTCCTATGCGGTAACGGGAATCACCGGTGACTGTGTAAGCATTATACAAAAGCCATGCAATTGCGCCGGCTGCTTCGGGCTGCCGGACGCCGGCTGCATTCGGCGTCATAGTCGATAAATACCAGCCGCGATAATTCATATTGGAGCGGTTCCATGGTGCAGTGCTTCCACCCATTTTCTTCACCGCGGTCAACCACTGCTCGGCAACCGAAATCAACTGAACATCGTGTTCGTCTATACCATCGTACAGATCGTACAACTGATAGAAGAAAACATTCGGCATAGTATCGTACCACCAATCGCTTCCGCTTTTTGTAGAGGGATGATTGAGATACACGTTTTCTTCGGGGCGTTTGTTAAAAAACTCCCTGCTCTTTCTTATCCAGTTCACTCCGTTTTGATTGCTTTTATCGATTCCAACCAGTGTAGCGCCGATCAATGAGGGAAGCACATTAATTGCTTCCGAAGAGCCGGGCGCCGTTGTTCCCACAACAGTATGCAATCCGAATGTTTGTTCATCCGGATAATTGATGCCGCTTCCTCCCCACCATATAAGCGGTAGATGTTCGCCGGTGAGATCGAAATTATATACCAGCGAATCATAACCCATTGCCACGGATTGCCAATCACGCATCTCATATGGAGAGGGTTGATCCGGCATCTCTTCGATTCGGTTGATTGGAATTTGTTGCGCTTGAAGCGAATTCATGCACAGCATCGTACAAACGACAACAGAAATATATTTTGTAATAATGTGCATATACAAGCCCGGCGGCATTAATTTTCTATAAAAAGAGTAAGATCGTTTTTGTCGAAAACCACCCGAAAAGTATTGCCTTTCCTATCGAGAAAATCTGCTTCGATATAATGCTCCGATTCACGGGAGCTTATCTTTGTCGAGAAAAGATATTTATTAATGGAATCCACCGCTTCAAGCTCAATGAGAGAATACAATGCTTCAAGCGTTGACTCGGCGCCGGCGTTGTGATTCAACGTCTGAGCGTCGTTGATACCGTCAAACCCCCTCCCCGTTTCTTTATCGTACATCGGGACACCGAGGACATTGTTTCCCGTAAACCAGCTCCCGAGTAATCCGGCAAGTACCTTATATGTATCATCGCCGGTTGCTTCAGCTACCCGAAGCGATGCAACGATCATCGGACGCAAATTATAGGCAATTTGCTGAAATTCTTTTTGGGAATCCGGGTCATCGAGCCGGTATTCGCGTATCATGCGATGCAACGCGAGCCGGGGATACAGCGACCGGACTTCGTTTTCCGCAGCATAAATGAAATCATCGTTCTCCAACAACATACCGGCGGTTGCAAGCGCCTGTGCCTGCCCG
Source organism: Ignavibacteriales bacterium (assembly GCA_003562775.1). Classification (GTDB taxonomy): domain Bacteria; phylum Bacteroidota; class Ignavibacteria; order T3Sed10-11; family T3Sed10-11; genus T3Sed10-11. Next base: position 3,107 of record PWTU01000386.1, on the reverse strand, counting down.
TTACCCCACGCGTGCCACATATCCGGATTGGAATAGAAAACGGCATACGGGAATTCACGCGGATTATCTCCCTGCATTTTCATGAGCGCTTCACCGAACAACAACAGGTATCTTTCAATCCGTTCATCCTTCGTTGCTGCGTAATATTCGCACAACCCGAACATCAGCTCGCTGACAATAGACGGACTGTACGTATCGAATTGATAAATGAGCCACGCAGGCACCTCCCTGTCATTGACATTCACAAACGTCGAATACTTTTCAAGCACCTTGTCAATTTGATCAAACGATCTGAGAAGCGCTTCCTCCAGTTGCGATGCAAAACCGGGATCGATTTCCTGAAACACCCGGAAGCCGGCGCCCAGCGCCCATACGCCGCGTGCAGCCCACCATCCGAAGGATTTATAACTCGTAATGCCGTCTACGTTTATCGAATGATCCCGGAAAATGAAATTATAAAACTGTCCGTCTTCCGCCTGCATATTGAGAACGAACTTCAATAACGGACGCGCTCGTTCAAGCGATACACTGTCGCCGGTCAACTCAAAATATCGTAAATAAACAGCAATCGCGCGACCGACGTCATCTACACTGGTAATCCCTTCCGGCCCGGAGTCGGCGGCGTCTACCCATTCATAGTCCGGATATTCCGAGTATATATGAACAATATGGACGGTATCACCCTGAAATTCTATTTCTTCGGTGAGATGATAAAGATGATCGAAGTTTACGAGCGATTGAGTTCGATTAGTTGGCGAAGTGCAGGAGGCAAGGGAAAGAGTTGCAATAATGACGATAATAAAAGAATATTTATGAAATTTAGATCGCATTTTCTACCTCGGGTTTAATTGTTTATATCCGTTTAAAAACCGTCGTGATCACTTACACGGCTCTGGAGAGCCGTTTGTACATAAATAAACATCTAAGGATACACTATATTCTTAATCGTACTTCCCTCTCGAAGCGATTCCAGTGCATCGTGGATGTTTTCAAGTTTATATTTTACCTGTTACCAGTTTGTCAATATCGACTCCACCCGCCGATAATCACCGGAGTTCATATTAATTGTCGTACTCCCTCCAGATCTGATCGATAGTCGGATAAGCAACCCTCGGGAAAGTTCCGGCCGGTTTGTAAAACATAACATTAATCGGGGGTTCTTCCTCAACGACCCGATCCGCCAGTTTTGCTACGAGTTCATCATTTATTTCTACGGGAATCTCCTGTTTTAGTCGCCGGAGCAATAAACGCATTCTATGAGCAAATTCCGTATAAAACAATTCACCTTTAACATCATCACGCACCGCAGTAAGCGGCAGAATATCACCGTGCTCATCTCTAAATCGTTGCCGGTTGGACGTGTAATATGATTCAATCATTGAATCGGTAATTTCTATCGACCGGTTAACTGCACGTCTCATCATTGTATATAATAATTTTGCTTCCCAGCGTTTCACCTCCAAAACTACCCGTTGACGAGTGTTCAATCCCCGTGCGTACGCTTCCCTGCTGAGCAATTTATCCTGCATCATTTTCTTTACGCTCAACATAATGCTCGCGTTGAACAATTCACGGGAGCTTCTCTTCAGTTGGAATTGCCTGATCCCGAACCATTCCAGATAATCGGCGACCGTAAGTGTCAGCGAAGCGGAGATAGCTACTGGTATTTCGAGGAATTCGGGCGATTCGGTTATTTTCCGTGGTCCGCCTTCGGTTAACATCGACATCGGAATTTCCCAGTCCTCTATTTGTTCATCGGTTAATCCTTGCTCCGCAAGATATGCCCTTACGACATTCATACCGTTAACAATTATCTCCGGATTTTCTTCCCGTATCAATTGCTGCACGTAATCCTCCGATAATCTGTCGGCATGAATTTGAGTAAGCACCGTAATCGCCTGTTCCCGTAATTGTTGATATTCATGTTGCGGCAATACCGGGTTTTGCCACAACTCATCGATGCGTACAATGTAGTAGCCGTCGGGTCCCTCGATGGGCGCCGATACTTCCTGCGTTCCGACATCGTAAAGCTGAAGGGCGAACTCCATATTATCCCGTTCTAAAAAAAGCTGTGTGGTTTCGAGCTTACGACCCGCGTAATCGTCTGATCGAGTTTTCTGCATTGCATAGAGAGAATCGAACGGCGCTCCGTTCCGGTATTGCTCATAAAATCGTTCCGCCTCGTATTTCGATTCGGCAAACAACCAGCGAAGGCGCATGTTTACCCGGGCTTTCGCTATACCGGCATTAATATGTTCTTCGGTTAATTCTACTTGCGACAATACTTCATCATGATACAACTCATCCACGGTGAGATCCTCTTCGATCGCAAATAACCGGTCCTGGAAAAATTTTGTGGTATCGTACCCACGATTTTTCGCCTCGATCGCAAGCAGATGTTCATATATCATATATCGTAGATGAGATTTTAGCGGATCCGGCCGCAGCTTCACAAATGCAGGTCCGATTTCGTAACTTTCCAACAGATCATCGACGGTTATCCGGTACTCACCGATTGCAGCAACTGTGCGCCGGTCATATTCCGTTTCCAGCTCACCCGGCTGTTCAGCGGTATAAAGCGCGGAATAGCCGAACATCATCACAATTAATGAAACTATCCAATGCATAATCGTCACCCCTTTAATCCCGAAGTTGCCATGCTCTCTATAAAATACCGTTGAAAAAACGAATAAGCAACAATAACCGGTAGTGCAAGAAGCGTTGCAGAGGCGAGCATAGGACCGAGCCGCGCCTCCGCCTCACCGCCGGTTACAAACAACGTTACAATTTGCGGCATCGTCATAAGCGTCCTCTCGCGTATCACGATGATAGGCCAGAGTACATCGTTCCAGATCGTCATAAACGTAATAATACCCACGGTGACGATTACCGGACGCGAAAGAGGCCAAACGATGCGAAAAAGAATTCGTAAATTGGTACACCCGTCAACCCGCGCCGCATCAATTAACGACTGAGGTATACTCAGAAAAAATTGTCTGAAGAGCAATACACTGAACGCAGTCATTAGCGACGGAGCAATTAGACCGAGATACGAATCGGTCCATCCTAACCATACCATCAAAATATATTGCGGTATGAGGGTAATC
>PWTU01000434.1 GCA_003562775.1 Ignavibacteriales bacterium | reverse complement strand
GATACGATGGAATCCATTCTCGAGCTGGCACGCACCGAAGGCAGGTTGTTCAAATGGGGTTCCGGTACAGGTTCAAACCTCTCGACGCTCCGGTCTTCAAAAGAAAAACTTTCAGGCGGCGGTACGGCGTCGGGTCCGGTATCATTTATGAAAGGGTACGATGCATTCGCCGGCGTCATCAAGTCCGGCGGCAAGACACGGCGTGCCGCTAAGATGGTTATACTCAATGCCGATCATCCGGACATTCGCGAGTTTATCAATTGTAAAGCCGATGAGGAAAAAAAAGCGTGGGCGTTGATCGAAGCGGGTTATAATCCGGGATTCAACGTACCGGGCGGTGCATACGATTCGATTGCATATCAAAATGCCAATCACTCCGTCCGTGTCACCGACGATTTCATGCGCGCGGTTCTCGAAGATAAAGAGTGGACAACAAAATCGGTTCGCGACGGCAATCCGGTCGTTACCTATCGTGCACGCGATCTCATGAACGAAATCGCAGAGTCCGCATGGATATGCGGCGACCCGGGTATGCAGTTCCATACAACCATCAACAACTGGCATACCTGCCCGAATACGGCCCCTATCAACGCATCGAACCCGTGCAGCGAATACATGTTCCTTGATAATTCATCGTGCAACCTCGGTTCGCTTAACGTGATGAAATTCCGCCGGCAGGACGGTGAATTCGATATCGAACGGTTCAAGAAAGCCGTCAGCGTTGTTATCACCGCCATGGAAATCATCGTAGGCAACGCAAGTTATCCGACCCAAAAGATAGAAAAGAATTCACACGAATATCGTCCGCTCGGACTCGGTTATGCAAATCTCGGCGCGCTGCTCATGGCACGAGGTCTTGCATACGATAGCGATGAAGGTCGTGCATACTCCGCAGCGATTACATCGATCATGGCGGGACAAGCGTATACGCAATCTTCAAAAATTGCCGAACAGATCGGACCGTTCTCCGGCTATGCTAAGAACCGGGAACCGATGCTGCGCGTTATCAATAAACACGGACTCCACGCGGAAAAAATTGAGAACGATGAATTACCTAACGAATTAAAAGATGAAGCGGTCAATGTATGGAAAGAAGCGTACGACCACGGACAGAAGTTCGGTTATCGCAATTCGCAGGCAACGGTTCTCGCCCCGACCGGTACCATCGGCTTTATGATGGATTGCGATACGACGGGCGTCGAACCCGACATCGCGCTCGTAAAATACAAAAAACTTGTCGGCGGCGGATTGATGAAGATCGTCAACCAGACCGTTCCGCTCGCATTACGTAAACTCGGATACAACGAAGAACAGCGCAAGAAGATCGTCGAATATGTCGATACAAACGATACTATAGAAGGCGCACCGTTCCTGAACGAAGAACATCTGCACGTGTTCGATTGCGCTTTCAAGCCGTCAAAAGGAAAGCGGTCGATCCATTACCTCGGACATATCCGGATGATGGCGGCTGTACAGCCGTACATGAGCGGCGCAATTTCCAAGACCGTCAACATGCCGACCGAGGCAACGGCACAGGAAATCACGCAGGCGTATATCGAAGCGTGGAAGCTCGGACTGAAAGCAATCGCCATCTACCGCGACGGTTCGAAGCGCACGCAGCCGTTAAGCACCTCGCTTGATGAGAAAAAGAAAGAGCGCACAGTATCGCGCCGGCGTCTTCCCGACGAACGGCAATCGATCACGCACAAGTTCAGCATTGCCGGTCATGAAGGATACATCACCGTCGGCATGTATGAGGATGGGACACCGGGCGAGATCTTCATTACAATGTCAAAGGAAGGATCGACCATCTCCGGTCTGATGGACTCTTTTGCGACGGCAATCTCCCTCGCACTGCAATACGGCGTGCCGCTGAAAGTACTGGCGGATAAATTCTCCCACGCACGCTACGAGCCGTCGGGCTTTACGACAAACAAAGATGTCCCGATCGCCAAGTCGATCACCGATTACATTTTCCGGTGGCTGGGATTGAAATTCCTACCGGAAGACGAACGTCCGCAAACCGCTCCGCATGAGAACGGCGGCAGCGTCCGCAGTCCCGAAGGACAGCGTATGCAGGTCTCTTTAGACTCAAACGCCTCTGAGCAGCAAAAAGCGCAGGATAAAAAAGAGCAGCAGATATTCGAATCACAAGCCGACGCCCCCTCCTGCCATGAGTGCGGCAGTATTATGGTTAGAAACGGAGCGTGTTACAAGTGCTTTAACTGCGGCGCGACGAGCGGGTGCTCGTAGGTCAGTGGGCAGTGGGCAGTGGGCAAATAGATGCATGGTTGCATGGGCGAGGGAAGGTGGGATTCATCTGTGCGCAGGCAAGCTTGATGGAAAGATGGTGCCCGGAGGGAGGGATGGTTGCATGAATGGATGATCGGTTGAATGTCTGATAACCATTGATTCAATATTATGGTCTGATTGTTGCGGTGAGATTAGCAAAAATCAGTAAAAGCCGAATCGGTGATCTTGCCGGTTCGGCTTTTTTGTTATGATGGAATTTTGTATTTTTAGAACAATCGAAAAACTTACCATTTTTTAATATGTTATTCAAAGACAAAGATTTACTTACGATAAAAGAAGCTAGTGAGTGGGCAAGCAATCACCTTGACCGATCTATCAGTACATCAAATATTTCTTATTTGGTACAGTACGGCAGGGTCAAAAAATATACCGCGAATGGCGCTATATACGTCAACAAAAAAGAGTTATTTAATTATTATAAATCATTTCGTGGTAAAAGAGAGATTCAGTGGAAAAAAATTCTTGGAGAAGATTTAAACTGGCACCTTTCGTTCGATCACCTCAGAGAAGTCGATACTACAAAACATGTTCACCGGCTTCATCCATACAAAGGAAAATTCATACCACAATTGGTTGAGTATTTCCTGGATGATCATACCGATGAATTTAAAAGAGATGTATTCTTTAAAAAGGGGGATATCATTCTTGATCCATTCTGTGGGAGTGGAACTACATTGGTACAGGCAAATGAACTTGGCATGCATGCTATTGGGGTAGATGTATCCGATTTTAATTCACTGATAAGCAATGCAAAAATAAAGAAATATGATTTCAGAGAATTACACAATGAAATTCAAAAAATAACAAAAGAATTAAGAAAGTTCTTATCAGACCTAAATATCGTGAATTTCGATAATGAAATTACCAACAAATTAGCAATTATTAATAATAAATATTTCCCCTCTCCCGAATACAAATATAAACTAAGAAACAATGAAATTAACGAGGAAAAATACAGTCTAAAACATGTAGAAAATTTCAGGAAATTTTACTGGGAATTAGTGAAAAAAGATAACATTAAATTACAACAAGATAATCAAGAATCATTCATAGAAAAATGGTATTTATACCCAATAAAAAAAGAAATCGATCTTGTTTTTGACTTGCTAAAAAGTATAGATAATTTATCAACTAAAAAAATAGTAACTATAATATTAAGCCGAACAATCCGCTCATGTAGGGCTACAACTCATTCAGACCTTGCAACACTGGTAAATCCGGTTATCGAACCTTATTACTGTACAAAACACAGCAAAATATGTAAACCGTTATTTTCAATTCTTGGATGGTGGAACAGATACTCTAAGGATACGATTCAAAGATTATCAAAGTTTAACTCTATAAGAACCAATACATTTCAATATTGTATCACGGGAGATTCACGTGATATAAATATCTTTGATGCTATTGAAGATAGGAATTTTAATTTTTCTTCAATATTAAAGAAAAAGAAATTTTCCGGAATTTTCTCAAGTCCGCCTTATGTTGGACTTATTGATTATCATGAACAACACGCGTATGCATACGATCTCTTTGGCTTTAAACGGAGAGATGAACTTGAAATTGGCCCCCTATATAAAGGTAAAGGGAGGGAAGCAAGAGAATCATATGTTAATGGTATCGTTGATGTTTTAATAAACTGTAAAAAATATTTAGCAAATGATTATAATATTTTTCTAGTTGCGAATGATAAATTCGACCTCTACCCTATAATCGCAGAAAGAGGTGGGATGAAAATCGTGAATAAATTCAAACGTCCGGTATTGAATAGGACTGAAAGGGATAAAGGAGCATATTCTGAAATTATATTCCACTTTAAGGAGCAGTGAATGCCACTCACCAATATTCAGAAGCAAAAAATCAAAGAACTTCTTTCCAGAAAAATACAAAACAAGCTTAATAAATATGGTAGAGAGACAACATCAATGCCTTTTTTGGCAAGACTTGTACAAGACAATGAAAAAATAGCAGCCTATTCCTTTATACACTCTCTTGCAACAACCATGGGTATGTCAATATATGAGGATGTTTCTGTAATTATTGCTTCAGATAAATCGCAAGAATGTTTCAGAAATTACGGAGTAGGCGGAGTCTTATCGAAACAACAAAAAGCCGTTATCTCAAAAATAGTTTCAGAATTGAGAAACGGGGAACGTAAAGCAAATCTTAAAATAGAAACTTCTGAAGTTTTGAGGGCATCTTCATCCAACGCTACATACCAAAAATCGGGTAACATTGCTGATTTTTACTTTAAAAGAAATGGAAAAGAATATTATTTTGAGATTAAAACTTCCAAACCAAACATAGATGTATTTGAAAAAAGTAAAACGAAGCTTCTCGAATGGATCGCCCGAAAAAGAAAACGTGTCAAAGTGTTTTTGATTTTTCCATATAATCCCTATCATCCAAAACCATATAAAAGATTCACCGAGGTGGGCATGATGGATCCTCCTAATGACCTCCTTGTCGGAAATGAATACTGGAATCTCATTGGAGGTAGAAATACCTTTCCCCAATTGCTTGATACATTTGACGAGGTTGGTAAAGTATTCAAAAATAAGTTGAAAAAGAAATTCCGAGATATTGCAAAAGAAAAGATCAATTCTTATTAAGATATGGATATATTATTACATAAATTAGGTGTTTCAGTAAATCATCTAGCTATAATTCATCATACGTTGATAAAGAACTATCCCGATTATAAAAAAGAAAATCAAAATGTTGAAGAAATAGGACTCGAACTATTCGCAAAACAACTCTATGCTGGCGGAAAGTTAGGGAGAAACGTTCAACGGCAGATGATATTAGCAGACATATTTCAATACATATTTATTGGAAGAGGTTATTTCTCTGCAACAGAGAACAGGCAGAATTTTAATAAATTCCTTGAATTAATATTGAGAGTCGCAAATTTATTGATAATGCAGGAAAACCTTTCTGTTGATGTAAAACTACGTAATATTGTTATGGAAGAACTTGAAAAGAACATTGATAATGCTGATTTCTTTGAACCTGGGTACGATTCGATACAAGATAATTTCAATGCGCTAAAACATTACAATGGATGGATTGTAGGTAATAAAGGAAGAGAATTTGAAAATATTTTTGACTCTCTACTACCCAAGAGAATTGGACTTGCCGTGGAACTTATCGTATATGCGATGCTCCATTTAAAACAGTACGGATACGTAGTACCGTTATTACTAAACCAAAGAATTATAAGAGGAGGAAATATTCCGAATGAAACAAACTCCATAGATTATCTCGCACCTCCAGACTTTCTATTATTTAGAGAAAAAGGACAGGTTTTTGGTGTAGAAGTTGGTAGTGCTAAGGATGATCAAAATACACGTTTTTCACTGGTAACTTCTATCCCGTTATTCTCGGTTAGGTTGGGTGATCACCGACAGCCTCAACCTTTTAGATGTGGAAAATGTGGAAAATGGATAACATATTCAAACTTCATAATCAAGGGACTTATTAGTGGAAGTGTTTCAACAGATACTGACCAGATAGATGCTGATGAGTTCTTAAGTAACGGTTTAACTGGTATAGAGGAAAATGAAATTGTTTTTTATGGAGAAGGAGATGATTACGATGGAAATAGAAGAGAATTACGTTACCATTTTCTCTGCGTAAAGAATCAGGATATTGTTTTAAATCGTTTAGAAGGAAGAACACGTCACCATACCAAAGGATTGATTCTTCCTGTACCATTTGTCAAAGGATTAGAAATACTTAAAGAAGATTAAATAATTAAATTCAAACAGAAACTAAGAATTCAGAACCATCTAACAGATCACGCAAAAAACCTCAAACCATCCAAATCAACAAACTTTACCAACGGTTATCAAATTAAGTTTATTGTCGAAAAAATACGCAAGACTCTCGGACTGGAAATCATCTAAAAGACAGATCGATTCAGGTTAGAACTGTAAACATCGGTTCGCTACATTTCGGTATAATTGTACATGACCCTCTGACAATATCGAACTTCATTTAATATTTGATGATCAAATCAATCACCGATTCAACCATTCATGCACCCATGCAATCACGCTCCCCGCCGCCTCACCACCAACGCCGAATTCTTCGACCCGAACCCGATACAATTACACACCGCGGTCGTGATTTCTTTTTCGATCGCCGTATTCGGGATGTAATTCAAATCGCATTCCGGATCGGGATTTTCGTAATTGATCGTGGGATGAATAAAACCGCGATCCATCCCCACCAGGGTTGCGAGCAATCCCGCAGCGCCGCTTGCACCCTGCGGATGTCCGATCATCGATTTAGTTGCGCTCATCGGAATATCATACGCGCGGTCGCCGAAAACGTGTTTCATCGCAAGCGTCTCGAGCCTGTCGTTCAGCTTTGTCGATGTGCCGTGGAGGTTAACATATTCGACATCCTCCTTATCGACACCAGCATCACGCAGCGCAAGCTCAACCGCCCGTGCGGATTCGACGGCATCGCCTTTTATCTGCACACGGTGATATGCATCGCAGGTCGCGCCGAAACCGGCAATTTCCGCTATCGGGGTAACGCCCCTTTGCTGCGCATGT
>PWTU01000463.1 GCA_003562775.1 Ignavibacteriales bacterium | reverse complement strand
GGTGCGGATGATTCCGGCTGGGAGGATCTCAAGCAGGGCCTGGGCAAGTCCTGGGAAACCTGGAAAAAGAGCTTCTCCAGGGCCAGGGAGGAGTTTGAGCGGGCGTACAGGGAAGGCCGGAGCAAAGATAAATGACAACGGTCAGCAGTACTTCCGGACCCTGGGAGATGACCGACAATCATCTTGCCAGAAACCTTAATGTTTTGATGCGCTAAGTGCATATTCCCTGTGCAGCGTCGATGGATCAGAAATTATCTTCTGACAGGAGAGGATAAGTATGAAGAATATCAAGCTGGTTTTGATCCTGATTTTAAGCCTTGCTCTCGTTCTGGTCGTTGTTCAGAACACCGCACCGGTGGAAGCACGCTTTCTCTGGCTGAAGGCGGAGATCCCCGGGATTGTGCTGCTGTTTCTCACGGCTCTCGGCGGATTTGTTCTGGGATTGCTTGCGGCGCTGCTGCTGGGCTGGTCCAGGCGAAGGCCCCCTGAGCCCGGAAAAGGGGCTGAATGACCAGTACCCGGCATTCACAGAGTGCCGGGAAAGAGTTAGAAAAATACGTTCAGGGACCAGAATTATCCGGCATCCACTTTATGAGTTCTTGTGCAGCGCTCAGAGTAAGGGACACTCGTGAAAAGTGGGTGCCGGATTGACTTTTTGCAGCTGCGTTAGAAAAGGTCGGTCCCAGGGTCTGGAAAAGGTTGGAAAGGCACGGTCGTCAACCGGTCCCTGAAGACTCCAGCCTGGCAAGTCTCTGCTCGATCTCGGCTAAAATCCCGTTGGTTTTGTCCTGATCGGTCTTCCTGCTGAAAGCGGGATTGTTCGCCCACCAGTCCATGCCCATCTCCTTTGCCTTGTCCACTGAACAGATCACCAGACGCAACTGGATGGTCAGCAGTTCTATGTCCACCAGGCTGACCTTGATATCGCCCGCAATAACCACTCCCTTGTCCAGCACCCTCTCAAGCAGGTCGGCAACATTGGTGGTCTGGACGGAATGCTGGGCCGCGCGCTGAACAGCCATTTCAGCTCCTTGATAAAGGTTGATGATTTAACAGGGGCTTGGGGGCCAATGCCCTCAGAGCAATCTTCCCAGAGGCCCGAGGTCCAGGTTGAGGTCCTTCAGCTCCAGGCCGAACTCCTTTCTGAGCCTTTCAATCTCCTCTGCCTGCTTCATCAGGGTCAGGCCGACGGCTTCGATTTCTTCCTCGGTCAGGGTCCCGGAATCCATGCGCCGGATGGCCTGGCGTTCAAGCAGTTCGTGGATGAGCCGGACCAGGGTCAGGACCAGCCGGCCCAGGCCGTTTTTTTCCTTGTCTCTGTCAAGCTCGATGCGCTCCCCGGGCTGGCCGGGTTTGTTCACAGCACTGAAAATGGCTGCCGAGTTGTGCATTATTCCGGAAAAATCACTGAGCGCACTGGAATCGATCTTGATCTGTTCTGATGGCTTCATCGGCAATCACTCCTGTTTGGGGACAAAACCGCAGCAGGGCCGCCGGGCCCGGGTCTTCCGGGGCTGACTGCCCGGCCGTTTCCACCGAGGTCAGCACGACCTGCAGCCCCAGATATAACAGATCCACGTTGGCCACTGAGATGGTTATCTCCCCCGCGACAACAGCCCCTTTATTCAGGATGCGGTCAAGGGCCTCGCACAGCGAGATCTGTTCTTTGTCCTCAGGATGGATATCCGGGATCGGGTCGTTCATACAAGCCTTGCGGGTTCAAAGTTCCAGGTTCATGGCCGCTGCTGTCCACAGTTCATAATCCTCAACTGTCCGGACTTGCCGTCGTTTGCCTTTTTCCTTTATTCACCTGGAGTACCGTACATGGCCTTCCCAAGCTCTCCCAGGGCGTCCAGGCCGCGGGGCTCGTCCCGGCGGTAAACCAGGGCTAGGCTCATGTCCGGACAGGACTCCTGGTATTTCCTGTTGATTACTGTTTCTTGCAAGGATAATGCCGTACACAGCCCGCACGATGATTCCGGGGTGGCCATGTTCAGGATGAGCACCGGGACGCTGAGCCCGGTTTTATTGCAGGACCTAAGCAGATCCATGGTCTCCTCATGGGCCATGCCGGTCAGGATGCTCACTGCAAACAGGGACGAATCCTCGGGGCTGCTCAGAATGCGGCAAAACTTCTTCAAATCCCTGGACAGCTTGACCAGCCTGTTTGCCAGGCCGGGAACATTAAAAACAGCCTTGTATTTCAAAAAGATGTTGAAAAAGACCTTCAGCCACTGGTCAATAAGCTCAGGCATCTCCAGGAGCCGGATGAGATGGCCCGTGGGCGAAGCATCCATGATGAGCGTGTCGAAGCGGTTTCCCTCGTAGAATTCCATGGCCTTGCACAGGCCCATGATCTCGTCCAGTCCCGGGGGCGAGAGATCAATGATCCTTTCCATGGCTTCCCGGTCAAAGGTCAGGTCCAGACAGGGCGAAATTCCCTTCAGAAATCGTTCCAGTTCGGCATGGTATTCCTGTTTCAGGGCGGCGAACTCCTGCTCGCCGTTGACGGCGGCGACCCATAGCCCGGGAGCGATTTTTCCGGGCTTTGAAGTTATTTTTGTTTTCAGGCATTCGCCAAGGGAGTGGGCCGGGTCTGTTGAGAACAGAAGTATTTTCCTGCCGGAACCGGCCCGGGAGAGGTGAACGGCCGCGGCGCAGGCCATGGTGGTCTTGCCCACACCTCCTTTGCCCCCGAACATCAACAGTTTGTTGCTGATCCGGGGCCGGCGGCCCGACCAGGTTACATGGGCCGGAGCGATTGACCGGACACGGGTGCATTCGGGCAGGGAAATCTTAAGAGGGCCTGCCAGGTCCCAGAAGGTTTCCAGACGCTGCCTACCCCGGACCTCCCAGGCGTACATGGGGACCGCCCATAGACTGTATCTGGAAAAAATATCCTGAACGGACCTGAGTTCCCCCAACTGGCGGGAACGGACCCCTTGGCAGACCGGACATGAATTTTCAGGAAAAAGCCTGTTTACCAGCAATTCATCCAGGGGGGTGTCCAACCCGGCCAGGGTATAAAGCAGGCTGGCGGTTTCCCGGACGCTCAGACCCTCTGCCGTCATAACGGGAATAAAGCGATATCGCTGTCGGTCCTTCATAAAAAAGTTCATGTTTTCAAGGGAGTTTGAAAAATCAGTGAGGAAACGGTCGACTTCATCCGGCTGAAAGGCGCCGCTGAAGACCTTTTGCATGTAGCGGTGCTTTCCAAGAAGCGCGTCCAGTACTTCAAGCCACTTCTCCACAAGGCCGGGCATCTGAAGCAGCCTCAGGGTATGGCCGGTGGGCGCGGTATCCATAATGACGGCATCATGGCCGCCTTTATTCACCTGATCCAGGATTTCCAGGAAAGCCATGATTTCATCGAGACCGGGCAGGGACAGGTCAAGGAGCTGGCTGATATCCTCATGGTCCAGAAATGTTCCCCTAGAGGCTATCTGGTGCAGTTTGTCTCCATGTTGGACCTTGAAAAGATCCAGAGACTCTGTCGCTTCCAGTTCGGAGATCTTCAGGTTTTCCGGGGGACTATCCCCGGCCAGGCTGTCCAGAATGCTGTGGGCCGGATCCGTGGATACCAGTAGGTACTTTTTCTCAGGGAATGCCTTGCAAAGGTGGAGGGCCGAGGCTGTGGCGCAGGTGGTCTTGCCCACACCCCCTTTCCCGCCGAAGGCCAGAAGCCGCGGGCTTTCCCGGGTGAGAAAAGAGGGCAGGCGGGGGGCAGGCCAGGATTGCCGGTGGTCAACGGACAACATCTAATCATCGCTTCCCTGAATTTCATCCAGCCGGTCAAGAAGGAGCTTTTCCCGGGCGTCGAATTCAGCTTCGGTGATCTTTCCTGTCTCCAGCATCATATAGAGCTCGGACAACTGTGCAGTGAGCATATCGGACTCCCGGGCCGTTTCCTGCAGGGCTGCGTTATGGATCTCCCGGAAGAGCCATACAAGGCTTTTTGCGGGGAACAACAGGATATCATCCACTATCAGCACGTTTACTCCTGCGGTGCGGACCATACGGATTTTGCAGCCGGCCCGACGTCCGCTTGGAATGCAGATTCTGTCAAGCTTTATGACCAATCCAGGCAGGTGCCGGGAGAGTCGGCCCCTGGGCCGACTTCAAGCGGCCGATACCTCGGATTTGTTATCTGATAAGCTCAGATCTTAAGGTCAATGTTCACGAAATTGTGCGGGGCCCAGGGCCCGCTGTAGTCAAAGGCGAAATTGTTATCAAACTGATTGGCCGCCGCAAAGATGCCTTCTTCGAACCTCTCTATGCCCCGGCGGTCCACCAGACAGGCCAGGTTCATGACCTCGCTTTCTCTGGCGCACTTGTTGGCTTTGATCTCGTGACAATATTCCGAGAGCACCTCTGAGACCTGCCGGGTATAAGCCTCTCTGTCCTCGTTCAGCAGACGTTCGAAGGTTCTGCCAAGCTCAATTTTCTGCTCCTGGGTGGGGTTGTGATGGATCCAGAAAAAACGGTCTCTGAGTTCCTTGAGCTGAGGATGGGTGATGACAAAATAATCAAAGATATTGGGAACGTCCCAAATCACTTTGAGTCCCATTTCAACCTTGTTCGAGACCCGCCGGGTGTGTTTCAGAAACTCCCGGCGGTATTTGTCCAGGATCTTTTTAACCGCACTGCCGTTTTCCGCAATAATGCCGAAGGCCATGGGCAAAGGCGTTGCTGTTTCCATAAGACGTGCAAGCACACCGTGATGCGCGGCCAGGTGCCGCCGCTCCGGCCTGATCCTTTTGTCCGGCGGCACCTTGCTTACTATGGCTGCAATATTTCCCGCGGCAATGGCGTATACATCGCCTCGGTCGATTCCCAGACCTTTGAAACGCATCTCCTGCGGATCATCAATGGCCATTATTGCATACAGATATTGTCCGCTTCCCATTGCATGTACCCCCGGTATCCGGTTTCCATCCGGAATTAAAGAATTGACGGATTACCTGGATTTGATCCTTTTTTGCTTCTTGAGCCAGATCCGTCTCTTTTCTCTCCATCTTTGCCTGCTTTGTTCGTATCTTATCCGCCCGTGATCAACAATTGTCTGCGAGACCGAAGTCGAATGCCGGCATGAGCGAAAGCCAGCTATTGTACGGCTGGTCCCGACCTGGTCTGATCCTTTCAGGATTATCATGAGGGATTCCTCATTCCATGCTTGCTGATCGAAAATGGGGTCAATACTTCAGGGTGAAGCTTTTCACGGCTTCATTAGTCCCTGTGCCTTTTTCCGGCAGATGGTTTTTCCTGTCGGGTTTAAGCGATTCTTTTGCATTGAGCTCAAGAGACCTGAGGATATTCTGCTTTTCCTCTTCAATCTCCTTATGTCTCTCGTCAATGGTGCGCACGCGCCTGAGTGCGCTTTCCCTTTCCTGGGTGCGGCGGGCCTTTTCCATCTCAAGAACGCACAGCCTCATATGGGCCTCGTGCGGTTTCAGGGTGCGGTCCACAGAGCCTGAATGCGTCCGGATATTCGCGACCCCCTTAATGTTTTTCCTGGAAACAGCCATGATCCCCCCCGCTTTTTTCCTAATTAACTATTCATTATTCAAGCTCGGCCGGTACGACGCCTCAGCGCCTGCCGAGCCCGGATATGACCTCGTCCACCTTTTCAGGCATGATCGATTCGCCCTCGCGGGTTACCTTTGCGGAATTGACATTGAGCACATCCTTGCAGACCATCCTGAAAACAGGATCAGTGGGCCTGGCCCTGACATCCATGTGCGCCAGGATGCGGGCTATGGCAATGGACGCCCGGATGGTCGGCCGGTGGTTTTTCACCCCTACTCCCCGCAGTCTCCGGACAATATCCACTATAATCTCGGCGTCCTCCCGGGGCAGGCCTGATCTGGACATGGTGATGCCGATCTCGCTTTCTTTGTCAAAGTGTCCGAGACTGATAGTGATCAGCCGGTCCATCAGGGCGTCCTGGGTCTTATGGACGCCCGCGTATTCCTCGGGATTGGAGGTGAATACGGCCCTGAAGTCCGGATGGACCTTCAGGTATCCTTCTCCGGCCCGCCTGAGCCCGGGAAGGTTGAGAATACCTTCCTCCAGAACGCTCAATAGGGCGTTGTTGGCCTCCGGCCTTGAACGGGTGAACTCGTCATAGATAAGGATATAGCCCCTTTGACATGCCGTGGTCAGCCGATTGTCGGTCCAAAGCGTATTCATGCGTTCTTCGCTTTTGACCACGGAATGGATATAATTGTCCACAAGCTTATATCTGCGGTATCCCGAGTCCTTTCCCACCAGGTCGGAGCTGCCGAACTCATCGTCGCCGTGAATAAGGGTCACCGGCCGGTTGATCTGGGAGGCCACATGAAAGGCAAGGGTGGTTTTGCCGGTTCCTGCGGAGCCGGAAAAGTGAATCGGATACCCCGCCCGGATATAGGCCATGGCCCGTCTGGTGAGATCCTCGATATAAGGGGTGACCAGAAAATAATCGCTTGGTTCGAGCTGGACATGGTCGCCAGGACAGGTCACCCGTTTAAAGTAATCAGAAGCAACGCTGCTTTTGTCGTTCATCGGCATGTCCCCATACCCTTGAGGGGCTGTTATTTTGTTCATATCGGGGCGGAAATTGCCGCTGCAAAGCACCTGATATCAGCAGTGAGATCAGGGACTTTGCACTCTAAACGCTCCCTTGGCGCAACAAGCGGTCATCAATCAGCAATTAACGGTTCACTCCTTTTTTGAGACCAGGTCTTTGGCCGTTTGGATCCATTTATCGAAGTCAGGCTGCCTGCCTTTCTCTTTAATGGCCTTGCGCAAGGTTTCCACAGGGCTCCGGGCAAGCTGCTCAAAGGTATAAATGCCGGCCTCGTTCAAATGCCTGGCCCTGCTGGGACCTATCTCCGGGATCAGGGTCAGGTCGTCAGGCACGATTTCTTTTTTTTTCAGGACCGGCTCGGCTTCTTCCTCCTTCTTCCCGGCGGCGGCCAACCCTGTCTCTGTTTCCGGAACAGCCGGTTTTTCTTCTTCAACGATCCTTTCAGCCTCAGGGGCCTTTTCCTCAAGTTTGGCTTCCGGTCTTTCCGGTTCTTCTTCAATCTTTTTTTCCGGAGCGGGTTCCGGGGGTCCGGGCGCGGCAGCGGGAGCAGCAGGACTGCGCCATATCCGCCCGGCCTGATGGAAATCCCCGGAAAGCCTGCGCAGAAGGTCGCCGGTTTCCTGCCTCAGACCGGCCATATTTTGCGAAAGTTCAACAATAAAGTCCTTTCGCCCGAGTCTGTCCGCCCTGGCCTTTTCCAGGCGGGCTGCTGTAAAATCCTTCTGCATGCTCCGGAGATCACGTTTTGTATCCGCCACAAAGCGCCTGGTGTTCGAAAGGCAGTCCGCAAGCATGGTCTTTGTTTCCTTTGTCCTTTCCTGGCGGGCTGAGTCGAATCCGGAAAGCATTTCCCTGATTTCCCTCCGCAGATCCGAGATGAATCCGTTGAGACTGGCCCTGGTTTCCCTGGACATGTTCATCCGGTCCCCCTCAAGGCCCTTTAACAATTTATCCACTGCGTTCTTGAGTTCATGGACCGCCTGCTTTGTGTTTGAAACGCAATCCAAAAGCTCTGCTTTTTTCCCTGCGGCCATCCTGGAGCGGTGGGCTCCAAATTCATTTATCATTTCATTTACCTGCGTTCTGAGCCCCGAGGCAAAAAAGACAAGAGCCGCCTTGTCGCTTCCGGCCTTTTCAGCGCGCTGCCTGCTGAAATCGTTGATCATTGCCGCGGCATGGCGTCTGGTCTCATTCACGGAATTTTTCAGCTCACCAATAAACGACACCCGCGCCCCGCGCAAGGAAACGATCTCGTCCCTGATACGCAGCATATCCTGGGCAAAACTGTCCATGGTATTCCTCCTTTCCTAGTTTTCCAAGGTTTTCAGGTTTCAGGGTTCATGATTCCAGGGAAGCATGAACCTTGAAAACAAAAAACCACAGCTTTTCTCCGGACGTATTTTCCATGAAGGCCCGCAAGCAGGCCTTCACGGAAAAATGCCTCATGCCCGGCATCCGGTTACGCCGGGGCCGCGGCTGTAGCGGTCAGCCCGATGGCTTCAGCGTACTTCAGGTAGGTCTCGACCGAAGCAATGACCACCCGGGCTTCCACTGACAGAAGTTCGATCCCGACCAGAGACACCTTGACCCAGGCGTCAACAACGATGCCCTTGTCCAGGATGCGGTCCACAACCTCTGCCAAGCTGGAAGAATCCGTCGACTTTGCTACCTTTGCCATTTTTAAATCCTCCTTTGCAATTTGGGTTAAAACACAAAAAAATCCTCCGCATGCGTATTTATTTCTCTCATGCAAGGGATACGCCATTCAGGGTATCGGTTAATTTTCCAGGGAGTTGAAGCCTGTTGATTGTCCCCACGCTCTGCGTGGGGACATGCCCGGGACGCTCTGCGTCCAAAAATGACCGCAGGAGCGGTCGGGCTACGTTCCCACGCAGAGCGTGGGAACGATAAACGCAGAGCGTGGGAACGATAAACGCAGAGCGTGGGAACGATAAAAGTGGGTGCCGGACGAGGTACGTGGGGAGCAGCGGACAGGGACCTGTACGGGACCAGGCTGATGCGGGCGGGGGTGGATTGGTTTCCATGGAACCTGCTCCATAAAACAATGGAGCAGGTTCCACTGCCCTCAGGGTCGATCAAAGGAATTGTTCAACCACCCTTGCAATCTCTGTATGGTCAAAGGGTTTGTCTATAAAACCCAAAATCAGGCCTTTCTCCAGGGCTTCCCGGATCTCCCTGTCATCCCTGTAGAAATACCCGGACACGATCACGATCCGGGCCAGGGGATCGATCTCCATGATCCTGGCCGCCAGGTCCAGGCCTTCCATGTCCGAGAGCTTGGCGTCCAAAAAGACCAGGGGAAAATGCTCTCCCCGGATGCAGAAAAGGGCCTCTTCCCCGGCCAGTACGGATTTTACGGGACATCCTTTTTTCCCCAGGACATGCGTCAGGGCCCAGCACATATCCGGCTCATCGTCCACTATAAGGACCTTGCATCGACTTCTGTCCATTTTTTAATCCTCAATCATTTTCCGGCCCCGGTAAACAGCGGCAGGCGTACGTTGAAGACGCTTCCCTGTCCGAGCGCGCTGTCGGCGTTGATGGTGCCTGAATGCTGTTCCACAACCGAAAAGCATATGGAAAGCCCCAGTCCTGTTCCCTTGCCCGCCGGCGAGGTGGTGAAGAACGGGTCAAAGATCCTGTCCATGTCTTCCTGCGGGATGCCGCACCCGGTATCGGTAACCCGAACCAGCACATCGCCGCCGTCCTGTTCAACAAAAACGCCCAGCACCCCTCCGTCGGGCATGGCCTTGACCCCGTTGAGGAAAAGATTGATAAAGACCTGCTGAAGCAGGCTTGTATTACCCCAGACAAGCAGGGGTTCGCGTGGAAGACCGGGTTCTATGCGGACCTTTTGGATCCTGGCCTGGTTGCTGATCAAGGCGACGGTTTCCTGGATAAGCGAGGTGATGTCCAGGGGTGAGAACCGGGTCTCAGCCGACGGTCTGGCGAATCTGAGCAGGTTTTCAATGGTGATGGAGGCGCGCTTGATCCCGGCATGGATCTTGTCCGCGCATTCCTTCCGGAAGTCATCGGTGATGTCGTCCTCCATCAGGAACTGGGCCGCTGAGGAAGAAATGGCCAGAGGGTTCCGGATCTCGTGGGCTATCCCCCCGGCCATGACCCCCAGGGCGGCGAATTTCTGGGACTGGATGAGCTGGGTCTCCAGTTTGCGCCGCTCGGTCAGGTCCCGGCCCACGGCGACCATGCCCACGGTCCTGTGTTCCTCGTCTTTTATGGGCGAACAAACCCAGGACACCTGGATGGTCCCTCCTTTTTTGTTGATCAGTCCCCATTCGGCCATGAGACCGGTTTCGCCCTGCTTCATGTTGGAGAAGACCTGTCTGGCCTCCTCCTGGTGCTGTTTGGTCAGGTATTCGAAAAACAGGCGTCCCCTGACCTCATGGAAGATGTGTCCGGAAATCTTTTCAACTGCCGGGTTCCATGAAAGTATCCTGCCGGCGATGTCCGTAGAGAGCATTATGTCGCTGGCGCTCTCGAACACGCTGGCCAGATGGCGCTCCACCTTGCGCACTTCCTTGCTCAGCCGGATCTGTTCAGTGAGATCGTCCATCATCAGGATCGCGCTTTCAACGATCCCCTTCCATGAAAAGGGGAGGATGCGGTAATAATAGATCCTTATGGGCACCCCGGGCGTGCGGTAGGACATTCTCTGGCCCAGGGTGGGCTTGTTGGTCTCGAACACCCGCCTGATCTGGGCGACGATATTCATCTGCTCAAGGATTATGTCCGGAAAGACGTTCTCAAGCTTGCAGCCCTGGGTATTGTCTATGGTCCGCCTGCTTTTTTCGAGAAAATTCCTGTTTGCGGTGACGATGCGCATGTCCTTGTTGACCATCAGCACCGAGGAGGGGATGGCGTTCAGAAGCATGTGGTACAGCTCTTCAAAACGCCTGAATGAAGTCTTGTCGGTATTCATTGGCCAATCCGGGAAATGGTTGACGGTAGGCAGGAAATTCCTGCAGCCGATATGCATCAGCTGATAATCCACCCGGGGATATCCTCAGTCACAAAGTTGTAGGGGGGCCAGGGGCCGCTCAGAAGCAGTTTTTCACCGGCGCCGGCCTTGATCCGCTCAAAGGCCTGCCGGAAGGCGTGCACAAGCCCTGCAGGGGTCAGGAAATACAGGGACAGAACAGGCGAAGGCTCAACTTTGCAGTCTCTGTAGAGCCCGGAAAACTGTCTGCGGCAGTGGTCTGCAAGTTCCTTGCGGGTGGCTGCAATCTTTTCGCTCAGCTCATAACAGGCTTTTCTGGAAACAAGAAAGGAGCGCCCCGAAGACCCGGGCCCGGGCAGATTCGACCAATTCATTCCATGGGAGGCGACCTCCCGGTCCGGGACCCGGATGCCCATCTCCACGCAGCCGCGGAGTTTCCCGAGCAGTTCTTCACAAACCTTCCTGCGGTCCATCAGATGAGAGAGGACCCGGCGTTCATCGGGCAGAACCGACCCGAACCGCATGGGGATGATCGTGAACTGCCCCTGACAGGCTTCTACCACATCCCGGAAGGCCATGAGAGCGGCGAGCCTGACCCCGTTGTCCTGCACGTATGCGGAGACTGCAGCTCGCAGGCCTGGACCGGAAATCCAGAAGACCGGCTCGTTGTTTACGCCGCGTAAAACCGGGAGCGGCTGATCCCCCCGGTCTTCCATGATGCAGTAGAGCAAAAGGGCCATTATTATCCCCTGTCAATCCTTGTCCAGGCTCAGGGCCGGCGCAAAGCTGTACGGGGGCCAGGGTCCGCTTGCCCGGAGGGGCAGTCCACGGCCTGCATAACTATGGTTGGATTCGAGGATCTGGTCCTGAAATCTTTCCAGGGAACCGTGAGAAACCAGAAAGGCCCAGTTAAAGACGAACCTTGCTTCATCTCCGCTTTCTCCGGCCGGAGTTTTTCGGCGGCGAAAACGCGAGGCATGGACAAGCAGGGCCCGGCAGAGCGACCGGGAAACCTGCTCGGTCCACTCCCGGACCCGGGAATCAGCTTCCTGCAGAACCCGCTTTTTCTCGAAGTACCGCTTCCCCGGAGGCAGGGACCAAAGACGCGGCCCCTCATTGTGCATCAGCTCAGAACAGACCGCGTCCCTGGCGAGTTCCCTGTCCAGGATCCCCTTTACCCCCCATTCGCTCATACCTGCTGTGTGGTCGAAAAAATCGTTGATTACCTGCTCATTAACTCTGAGCAGCTCCTCAAGCCTGGCAATGGAAGAGAACATGGTCGCGAACCTGGCCGGAATGACCGGGGAGCAGGCCATGACTTCTTCAATCACCTTTTCATGCCGGATGATTCTCGGCAGCACCCACGAGGGGTCCTTAAGCCTTTCTTCAGCGCCCTGTACGCAGAAGTGTTCAAGAAAAGCCCGGCCGAGGATGGCAAAGATCCCTTTATATTCGTGTACAAAAACGGGCTCCTGGCCGCAGCCCTGCGGACCTGCCGATGAATCCGGTCCGGACCTGGCCAAGCAGTAAAGATAGAGTCCTTCACCGGTCTGTTTCATGATCAGCATGCCTTCCTGTTTTGGCATTCTTCAAGGGCCTTTTTCATATCCGCCGCATTGATAACCAGTTCGGCCCCGGCGTCCTCGCTCAGGGCCTGGATGTGCTGCCGTACGGCCGAAAGGGCCGCCCTGTTGCAGATAAAGGCGATGTCAGCCCCACTGAAGCCTTCGGTCCGGGCAGCCAGTTCGTTGATATCGATTTCTGGCGTCAGGGGTTTGTTCTTAAGGTGTATTTTCAGAATTTCCAGACGTCCCCGGGGATCCGGAAGGGAAATCTCTACCAGCTGATCAAACCTGCCCGGTCTGAGGATTGCCGGGTCTAGCATGTCCAGCCTGTTTGTGGCCGCCATGACCAGGACATTCTTGAGTTCTTCAATCCCGTCCATCTCCGCCAGGAATTGACTGAGCACCCGTTCGGAGACCCTGGCCCCGGATGTTTCCGCCCCTCGGGACGGGACCAGGGAGTCGATCTCGTCGAAAAACACAATGCACGGCGCTGCCTGCCTGGCCTTTTGAAACACTTCCCTGACCGCTGATTCGGACTCTCCGACATACTTCGACAACAGGGCCGGACCCTTGACGGATATGAAATTGGCCCCGCTTTCATTGGCTGCGGCCTTGGCCATGAGGGTCTTTCCGCATCCGGGAGGACCGGAGAGCAATATTCCCTTGGACGGGAAGATGCCGGCCTTTTTAAACAGGGGGGCGTGCTTGACGGGCCACTCCACGCTCTCCGCAAGCATGTCCCTGATGTTTTCCAGCCCGCCGATGTCTTCCCAGCGGACGTCAGGGATCTCAACAAAGATCTCCCTTATGGCGGAAGGCTCCACCTCGCGCAGGGCCCCCAGAAAATCATCCATATGCACTTCAAGCCTGGACAGTTGCTCATAGGGGATGCTCCTCCGGGCAAAATCAATATCCGGCATGATGCGCCGCAGGCAGAGCATGGCCGCCTCCCTGCAGAACGCTTCCAAATCGGCCCCCACAAACCCATGGGTAATGTCGGCCAGGTAAACCAGGTCCACGTCCGGGGCCATGGGCATTCCCCGGCTGTATATCTCCAGGATTTCCAGCCTCGCGTTTCTGTCCGGGATGGGGATGGAGATCTCCCGGTCGAACCGGCCCGGCCTGCGCAGGGCCGGGTCAAGGGCGTTGGGGATGTTGGTGGCGGCGATGACAATAATGTTCTGGCGCCGGTTCAGACCGTCCATCAGGGCCAGGAGCTGGGCCACCACCCTTTTCTCCACGTCGCCCACCACCTTCTCCCGCTTGGGGGCTATGGCGTCGATCTCGTCTATGAATACGATGCTGGGCTCCTTTCTTCCGGCCTCCTCAAAGATCTTCCGCAGGTGGGCCTCGCTTTCGCCATAGAATTTATGGACCACCTCCGGCCCATTGACCGCAAAAAAGCTGGCATCGGTTTCCCGGGCAATGGACCTGGCGATAAGGGTCTTGCCGCAGCCCGGCGGGCCGTGAAGCAGGACCCCTTTTGGAGGCTCGATCCCGAGTCTCCTGAAGACCTCGGGGTAGCGCAGGGGCAGTTCGATCATCTCCCTGATGCGTCTCAGTTGAGGCTTGAGTCCGCCGATATCTTCGTAAGTGATTGCCCTGGAAGCGTCTTCTGCGCCTTCCCGGCCGATTTCCAGCAGGGTAGCCGGATTAATAAGCACCGGACCCGCGGGCATGGTCTTGTCCACCCGGAAGTCGGCCGGCCGGGAACCGAACAGGGTGGCCCTGATGCGGTCGCCTTCCGCCACGGGCAGCCCGTCCAGAAGGCTTCCGATATACTTGAGGTCTTTTGAAGCAGGAGCCATATTGATGGGGCTGAGGACGATTTTTTCGGCGAACCCGAAGTCTGTCACGCTGAGCTCAACAAATTCATCCAGACCCACACAGGCATTATCCCGGGTGATCCCGTCCAGCTGGACCCTGGACTGTTCCCTGAGCTCCTTGTAGGCTGGCATGACCCGGCACACGGTCTTTCGCTCCCCCTTCACCTCGACCATGTCCCCGGTGGAGAGGCCCAGCTTTTCCATGTCTTCAGGCCCCATCCTGGCAAAGGCCCGCCCCACGTCCTTGCTCAGGGCTTCTGTTACTTTCAGTCTCAAAGCCTTTTGGGTGTTCTTTTTCATTTTAAAATTCGCACCGGATTTCAAGGATCCCGTTGTTGCAGGTCATGCTCATCTTTTCCCGGGGGCAGGCTCTGGGAAGCAGGATCTCCTTGCGGTACCTCTTGGGACCTTTTTCAGCGGTTATCTCCAGAACATCATCTCTGGCCTCGAGCCGTATGTCCTCCACCCCGATCCCGGGTATCTCCGCCACCACCAGGATGTGATCCCTCTCTTCAAAGACGTCCACCACCGGCTCCCTGAATTCTTCAACCACTGTTTGTCCGGACTCCCTGTCCTTTTTGATGTTTCCAAAGGGCTCCACCCTGAGCTCTTTGCCTCCAAGCCCCGTTTTTATGGAAAAGCCGCAGACCCCTTTTATTTCCTCGCTTCCGGATTTCCAGGTGATCTGACCGGTCCTTTTAAGCTCTTCCCCCTTTTCGGCCAGTTCTTCGAGCTTGGTCAAAATTTCGCCGAATCCGCCGAGAATTCTTTCTATGCCGGCCATTCCAGTCTTTTCATCTTTCTTTTTCACGTCCGCCCCCTTCTATGGATACCCCCAGCTGTTTAATCTTTGAATGAATGGTCTTGTAGTCTATCTTCAAGATCCGGGCCGCTTTGGCCTTGTTTCCCCCGGTCTGTTTCAGGACGCTGAACAAAACATCCCGCTCCAGGGCCCGGGTGTTTCTTTGAATGATCTGTTTCAGGGAAAGATCCTTCCATGGCTGTTCATCCACTGACTGCCTGGCGGATTGTGGACCTGAGCTCCCGGACATTTCCGGGCCAGTTATAAGCCTTGAGCGCGGCCAGGGCCTCCTTGGAAAAATCCTTGACCCATTTGCCCAGCTCCAGGTTGGTCGTATCCAGGAAGCGCTGAGCGAGATAGAGTATATCTCTTTTGCGCTCCCGGAGGGGAGGGATCCTGATGGTGAATTCACTGAGTCGGTAAAACAGGTCGTCCCTAAACGTCCCCGACTCGACAGCGTTTTCCAGGTCCTGGTTGGATGCTGCCAGGATTCTCGCGTCCACGTCAATGGGTTTCTGGCCGCCGATCCGGTAAACTTTCTTTTCCTGGAGCACCCTGAGCAGTTTGGCCTGGGATCCCAGGGTCATATTGGATATTTCGTCGAGAAACAGGGTCCCGCCCAGGGCGGTCTCGAACTTTCCCGGCTTCTGGGCCACAGCACCGGTAAACGAGCCCTTTTCATGGCCGAAGAGTTCGCTTTCAATGAGGGTTTCCTGGATGGCCCCGCAGTCTATGGCTACAAAAGGTTTTTCCGACCTCCGGCTGGTATTGTGGATGGCCCTGGCCACAAGCTCTTTGCCTGCGCCGGTTTCACCCAGGATGACCACGCTGAAGTCCGATGCGGCCACACGGTTCACCTTTGAGATCAAGCGCCCGATGGAGTCGCTCGGACCCATCTGCCTGCACAGCGAGGTACTGTCGTCCTGGCGCCTTGAGAGTTTTTTGACCCTCTGCTTGAGCTTTCTTTCGGAAACCGCCCTGCGGGCGATCCTGATCACCTCTTCATGGACAAAGGGTTTGGACAGGTAGTCATGGGCCCCGGTCCTCATGGCGTCCACGGCCCCGGCAATGTCCGCGTAGGCGGTGATTATGACCACGGGGATGTCCTGATCCAGATTTTTGACCTCTTTCAGCATCTCCATGCCGTTTATCCCGGGCATTTTGAAGTCCAGAAACACGATGTCCGGCCACTGCTCACGGAACACCCTCAGGCCGGTTTCTCCGTCGCTGGCGATGGATGTCTCATAGCCTTCTTTTTTCATGAGCCGGACAAGTATTTCACAGATGTCCAACTCGTCGTCAATAATGAGAATCCTGGCCGAATCCTTATTGACCATCTTCACGCTCTCCCCAAGGGTTAAGTAAGGATTATGGATCACGCACACATTTTATGTCCGCTGAACAAGGCCAAGTTATGCAGGGTTAAATTAATGACGGAATCGATCCTTCCCGAAAGTGTCGGACATCACCCGGCATTCAGCCGCTCACCGGTGGTCTGTAAAGAGGATAGCTCACCATGATCTCTTCATCCAGCATGCCTTCAAGGTTGTGGAGCATGCCCAGAAAGAGGATGCCGGTCTCGCCGTGCTCCAGGGTGGCGTTGATGCGCCGGGCTATGTACAGGTCCCTCTCCTTCAGGATCCTTTCGCCCATCGCCTTCAGCCGGGAAAAGGCCTCCCGGTCATCCGGGCCGTCGCGGGCCTGCATCATCTGCCTGATTATTTCGTATTCCTGGACAAGAAGGGCCGGCGATTCAGTACCCACCAAGGAGGCCCCTTTTTCCATCAATCTGATCAGAAGCTGATGATTGCGGCTTCCCCCGGCGGCCAGATCCCTCACAATATCGGCCTCTCTTCCGCACTCGGGCAGGCCGTCCTGATAGAGCCGCACTTTACTGAAGGTCAGGTTGAGGTTTTGAACCGCCTTTTCTATGTTCTCCCACATCCGGTTGGTAACGTCCTGCTTTTTCAATCTGGATTCTTCCCCGAATTCCCTGAGAGCAACCTTGCTCAGGGTTTTGCCGAGGCCGCCCATATCCGTTTCGGTGTGGATGATGGGGATGTAGACAAGTTGTCTGTCAGTTTTCATGCCGGATTTCATCTGGTTGTATGTAGGGAATTGATTCCATGGAATTGATTCCATATTATATGGATGGATGGCCATATTGTCATGCCTGGTGGACAAGGTAAATCAAAAAGCTGGTTGTTGTCTCCTGAAAATCCGGACAGCCGCGCCTTTCAATGTCTGTGCAACAAGCATGCCCCGGCTTTTGACAGGGGGCATGCGGGGTTTTCCGGCAACCGTACTTCTACACTGATTAATTAACAGCATTTCCGGTCAGGGGTCAGGAGGTCCGGCAGCCCGGCCGGCTTATGACAATTCAGCTTACCAGAAAAACCGGGATACCTTCTTTTTACAGGCCCGTTTTCTTACAGAGGGCCTTGATTCCTGGTGAAAACAGGCCCGCAGGCCCTAAGCATCGATCCTGGGAAAGCAGATCCTGAAGATTGCTCCCTTTCCAGGCCTGCTTTCAGCGGATATATGGCCGTTGGCCTGGCTGATTGTATCATGAACGCTGGACAGGCCGAGCCCTGTTCCCCTGTCGGGTTCCTTGGTTGAAAAAAAGGGTTCAAAGGCCCTGGAAAGGGTCTCCTGGTCCATGCCCATGCCTGTATCGCTCACCTTGAGCATGACGTAGGATCCTGGAACATCCGCCGGTAGACCGGACGCCGTTGGCTGGCCGGTCTGGAGGTTGGCGGTTTCAATGACCAGTTTCCCGCCTTCGGGCATGGCGTCTTTCGCGTTCATGACTAGGTTGATTATCGCCTGCTCCAGGTGACGCCGGTCCATCTCAATAAGGCCTATCTCCGGATCAAGACGGGCCTCGATCTCAATTTCTCTGCCCATGAGAGGTCCCAGGAAATTCAGCACCTCCATGAGCATGTCATTGATATTCAGGCTTATGGATCTGAACGGCTGCTCGCGGCCAAAGGCCAGCAGCTGTTTCATGATCATGGCTGCCTTTTCGCCAGCCTCCCGGAGCTTGATCACATCGCTGCGTAGCGGATTGTTTTCCGGTAGGGAGTCCAGCAAAAATCTGCAGTAGCTGGTGATCATGGTCATCAGGTTGTTCATCTCGTGGGCCATTGCTGCGGCGAATCTTCCTGTGACCTCCATCCTTTGCGCCCGTTCGAAATGGAGTCTCAAGCGCCTGAGTTCGGTCCTGTCCGTAAGGATCTCGCGCAGTCCGGCAATACGTTCATCTTTCTGCACGGCCTTGAAGGAGCCCCGGATCCAGACCATCCTGTCTTCGTTCGTCGGGATCCGAAACTCGTGAAGCTTCCGCCGGCCCGAGAGGAGATCTCTCAGGAAAGCCTCTCTCGGGCAGGGGATGTCTTCAGAATAGATCAGCTGGCTGAAGTTGCAACCGACAAAGCGTTCCGGCTTATGGCCGGTTATGGGTTCTATGGATGGACTCATGTAGGTGATGACCCCTTTTTCATCCGTGGCAAAGACAACATCATTGTGGCTTTCCACCAGGTCCCGGTAAAATTCCTGATTTTTCAACGCGGTTATGTCCCGGCCCACGGCCTGGAATTCGATTATCCCCCCTTGCTCATCAAAAAAGGCCCGGTCGACCCACTGTTGCCAGGCAATTTTGCCGCCGGGCAGAATGGCCCTGTGCTCGTAAGTAACCGAGGGCTGCTGGGGACTGATTCTGGCATGGTGTTCAGCAACTGTATGCTGATCCTCCTCCGGGATCAAGGCCAGAAAGGTCTGTCCGACAAGCTCATCAGGAGTTTTGTCGAAGCAGCGGCAATAAGCCTGGTTGACAAAGGTCAGTACCCCGTCCGGGCGAAACCTGCAGATGAGTTCGGTTTGGTCCTCAACTATGGATTTGTAGAGCTTATGGCTCATCTCCAGGGCTTTTTCCATTCTTCTGCGCCCGGTGATGTCGTGAAAAATCGCGGCAAAAAATCCGGGCTCATCGCTGTACGCGGTGACCTCGTACCAGCGGTCCAAGACCTTGCTGTACTGTTCGAATCTAACGCTCTGACCGCTCAAGGCCACTCGGCCGTATACGCCGATCCAGTCAAAGTCCGAATTTTTGATTCCCGGCAGGACCCGGGTGACCCTTTTCCCCAGAATCTCCCCGCGCCTGAGTCCGGTCATGGCTTCAAAGGCCGGGTTGACATCGAGAAAAATATAGTCCACTGGCTTTCCCTGACTGTCCATGAACATTTTGTGATATGCAAAAGCCATGGGAAGGTTCTCCACCAGTGTTCCGTATCCGTGTCTGTTTTCCTGGTCCATAATTATCTCCGCTGATTTCTTGAGTGCTGTTAAAAACTCTTAACTGAACTCTGGATTTTGGACAACAATTTCCGGGGCATTTAATCCATAATCCTCAACAGTCTGTATTTTTTGCTTAATCCACAATCCCTAATCCATGATCCTTATAAATTAAGGCCCAGGGTTTTGATCGTGCTTACGGCAATCTTTTGCTTGATGTTTCGGCCCGGGCCGAGTATAGAGTGGGTGTTGCTTTTGGCTCAAAACAGGGGCTTAAAGGTCGGCCCTGTGATGCGCGCCCTTCATGTCGCCCGGGAGTTTGTCATGACCAGGAAGATACTGTTTGTAGACGATGACCAGTACGTCCTGAACGGGCTGGAGAGGATGCTTTGGTCCATGCGCGGCCAGTGGGACATGCGTTTCGCCCGGAGCGGGCAGGAGGCACTGAACCTGGTTGAAGAAGGACCTGTGGAGGTGATCGTCTCGGATATACACATGCCCGGCATGGACGGGGACCGGCTTTTGACCCTGATGGCCGAAAAACACCCCCGGACCGTGCGCATAATTCTGTCCGGCCGTTCCGGGCCTGAGACGGCTGTCCAGACGGCGCTGCCAGCGCACCAGTATCTTTCCAAGCCCTGCAGCCCGGAAAGGCTCAAATCCGCAATAGACCGGGCGCTTAAAATTAGGGACCTTGTTGAAGACGATTCAGTGCAGGCCATGGTTGCCAGGATTGGCTCACTTCCGGCCCTGCCCGAGCTTTACCGGCAGGTGACCGGGGAACTCTCGGCAACTCATCCCTCCCTTAAGAGGATCGGGAAGATCATTTCTCAGGACCAGGGCATGTGTACCAAACTGCTGAACTTGGTCAATTCGCCTTTTTTCGGCTTCTCCAGGCATGTTTCCAGTCCAGAACATGCGGTCACTCTGCTGGGCGTCAATATTCTGCGGGCTTTGCTCCTTTCTCTGCATGTTTTTTCTCTACATGATTTGTCCCGGATTCCAGGATTTTCTGTGAATAATTTCTGGGAGCACAGCCTGACAACAGGCAAGCTCGCGGAGAAGGTGGGCCGGATGGAAGGGTTGTCCGCTCAGGAAGCTGATGACTGCTATATGGGTGGGCTTTTGCATGATGTGGGCAAGCTGCTCCTGGCTGGCCAGCTGCCTGTGCAGTACCGCACTGTTCTGGAAAAGGTGCGCCGGGACAATCTTTCGCTGCATGGTGTTGAACTGGAGATCCTAGGCACCACCCACGCTGAAATAGGGGCCCATCTCACGGGCCTTTGGGGTCTGGCCGATCCCGTTGTGGAGGCCGTGGCCTTTCATCATGCTCCGAGCGTTCCTTTCAAGGGCTTCAGGGCCCTGACCGCTGTTCATGTGGCCAATATCCTTGAAAGAAAGTATTTTATTGTCAATCCCGGCTATACAACGCCCGATTTTGATATCCAGTATCTGGAAGACCTGTCTCTGGCCCACAGGCTTCCCGCCTGGAAAAACCTGGCCCTGAAACAGGGAAGGGCGGCTATTGCCAGGAAAGCCGCCCAACCGTAAACACCGGGTTTGACTGTATCTCGACCTGCTGTTATCCGCTTTTCAGCCGGAAGCGGTTCTTCTTCTTCTTCTTCCTTTTTGCTGCGCCTGCCTGTCAGGATGCACACAGGCCGTTGCGCACAATCATCCGCTAACGCATCAGGATCCGCCTCCCTATAATTGCCCGAATTTTTGGCCAAAAAGAAGAGAATTCCCTGTTTTCCGGATTGAAAGCTGGCACTTTCAGCATCCGGAAAGAAGGGCTTCCCGGATGGCGACCACAGGTCCGGGTTTGTTGAACATAACTATTTCCGCCAGTTCATGATTTTGCTCGGTATTTTTCCCCGAATCCTGGTATCCGGAAGGCAAGGGCTTCAGGCCCCTGAGGGCACACAAAACCACAACGAAAGCGGGCGGAAGATGAAGATATGGGGCCGGGCACCTCTTTTGCTCTCGGGGCCACGTACGACGGCGCAGGCTGGTAGAGTGGCGTCACCGCAATAAGACGGTTATCCAGCAGCTTTTGGCAGGTATCTCGGGAGAGCAGGGTCCGCATGCGACCATAGATGCCGAGTTGGAAAGAATTGACCGGGATCGGGATGCTATGGACGGTCTGCTTGAAGACCAGAATTACCGTCTGGCGTGGTGGCGTACTGCAGGGCGCGACCTGGGATAACGCCGCTTTTTTGATATCAATACCTTGGTGGGGCTTCGAATGGAGGATGAAGAGGTTTTTGCGGTCACACACGCTTTGCCTTTCAGCTGGATCAGAGAGGGCAGCGTTCAGGGGATCAGGATAGATCATCCAGACGGGCTGCGCGACCCAGCCGGTTATTTCGCTCGTCTGCGCAGGGAATTTCCCCAGGTCTGGATTGTGGTTGAGAAAATATTGGAGCCGGAAGAGGAGCTTCCGTCTGACTGGCCCATTCAAGGCACCACAGGGTACGATTTTCTCAATCTGGTTCAGGGGTTGTTCGTGGATCCATCCGGAGAAAAGCCTTTAACGAGTTTTTATGCTGATTTCACAGGCCAGGGAACAGACTTTCATGCGTTGGTCAAAGATTGTAAACGCCAGGTGATCAGGGAGCTTTAAGGCAGTGACCTGAAGCGGCTGACCTCTCTTTTCGTGACCGTCTGTGAAAAGCACCGCAGGCACCGGGACTACACCCGCTATGAACTGCAGGCAGTTCTGCTTCAGACAGCGGCAAATTTTCCAGTGTATCGAACCTATGTCCGGATAGAACCAGGCAGGCAGAAAAATGAATATGAGGCACAAGTCAGCAACATGGACAGACGTTATGTTAAGCAGGTGGTAACCGATGCAGGAGCTGAAAACCCTGATCTGGATCCGGAGCTTTTGCATTTTCTGCAACAGATCCTGCTTCTGGAGATTCCCGGCCTAGAAGGAGAGCTGGCCATGCGCTTTCAGCAGTTCACCTCGTCGGCCATGGCAAAAGGGGCTGAGGACACGGCTTTTTACCGTAGCCGCTGATCCCTGCGGGCCGTATAACCGGCCTGTCCCAGACTCTGCTCAGACTGACATATCCAGGGGTGCCGATATCTATCAGGGCTGCGAGCTCTGGGATATGAGCCTGGTAGATCCGGACAACCGCAGGCCTATGCCTATGGATTTTGCCCACAGGCGAAAGCTTGTGTCTGAACTGCCGGATCTCAGGGTGGAGGCCATCATGAAGCGCATGGAGGAGGGTTTGCCCAAGATGTGGCTGATCCGCCAGGGCCTGCATCTGCGCCGCAACCGGCCTGGCGCTTTTGGTCCTGACGGATCATACAGGCCAATGCATGCTACCGGGAGAAAGGACGCACATGTGGTGGCCTTCATGTGTGCAGAGCAGATCATAGCCATAGCGCCCCGTCTAGTTGTGGGGCCCGGGGGCGACTGGGGGGATACCCGGATTGAGCTGCCTGCAGGGAAATGGGAAAATGTGTTGACCAGGGCAAGCTTTAAGGGTGGACAGCAGTCCTTGCCCGGGTTGCTGGCCAGATTTCCTGTGGCTCTTCTGGCTAGGGAGGCATAATCTGCGATCCGGCTTTCTCCTTCCGGAGTGCCAAAGAAAGGGCCGCCCGGCAGAAGCAAGTAAAAAGATCCAGTGAATCCTTCATTCACTACCTGAAACGTTCCCTGGCGGATTTGACGGCCTGAACCATGGAATCCACAGCCATCTCCGCTCCGGACTTGAGGTCCTCCCAGGCACCTTCACCGGCCTCCTGGAGCTTTTTCAGCCTTTGCCTGGCTTCATCGCG
>PWTU01000153.1 GCA_003562775.1 Ignavibacteriales bacterium | reverse complement strand
ACTGGAGAGTGAACTCGAACAATTGCGCAATCAATTAGCTGATAAAAGCGACCTTGCAGGGTTACTCGAGACTCAAAGAATGCGCGATGAAGCGATTAATAAAGTAATCAATCTTTTTAATTTCCCGATAGTGAATCCCTTCGATGGTGTTTTCGCATTGAAGGCGTCTATCGGGGTTAGTTGTTCTGCCGATGTAGTATTTATCAGCGATGAGAGATTTCAGGATGTAAACATAGTGTGACATGCTTTTTCTGCCAAAAATAAAAAAAGCCGGATAATTTACATCCGGCTTATCTTTAGCTCCACAGGCGACCCGAAAACTCGAACTTTTTAGTCCTCAAAATTCCAGTAAATACTGAAAATTTGGTGTGTGGGGAGAAAATATTAACGGTTGATAGACCGTTCGTGTCGGAATATTTAAGGATGAGTGACGAAGATATACGAAAGTTAACAAAATTCTTCAGCATCCCCAGAAAGCTCGAACCGGTGAAAATTGCTGCCAAGATAGATCGGCTTTCACTCGCCATTGGATATCGTGAGATAATTGATCAGGGATACGTCAAGAACCAGTCTGACCTTGCGCGTCATCTCGGTGTTAGCCGGGTTTGGATTACCAAGGTGATGAATGAGTTGAAGTGGGGGGATCGATTTCCCGATAGATTTTTAGCTTGACATTTACAGAAATTGATATTATCATTCTTCACGGTACAATATAGAACTAAAGGGCAGGACTAACCGAAATAAAACGACGACTCTCCATGCCTATCCCCTCCAATCGCTCGTCTTTTAATCCGTGAGGGGAAACGACTACTTTAATAAATTTGGGTGTGTAGAGAGACAGACCATATCGATTAGTGATATATAACGATTAATTTCTAATCTGATGACTATCATTTAGGGAGTATTTGAATATGGTAGGTAAGACAATATCACACTATAAAGTAGTGGAGAAGCAAAACAGAAGGTGGTATGGGCATCGTCTATAAAGCCCACGACACCAAGCTCGACCGCACCATTGCGCTGAAGTTTCTAATAAACGGCTTCTACATCTACCGCTTACAGGCAGGTGAGTATGTTCAGAGCAGGAAGTTTATATTGCTCAAATAAAAATCACGACGACCCCAGCCACCCTAGCCGGGATTTTCAATGAGCCTTCTCAAGGTATTTATTGTAGGTTAACTGATTCCGCATATATCAAGTAAAGGTCGAAGGAGGACTCGAAACGAATGTTTCCCCAAAATATTCCCGATAATTTTTCCTTCGCAATAATCTTCAGTGAACCTCTATATCAATTCGAAGGTTCTTGTGAAGGTCGCGCTCTTTCGATGAAAATGATTGTCAATTATTAATGCTTTTTTTTGCTTCTAAAGTTACAAAACGGCTATTTTTTATTACAAACTGGCTACCCACCGTGCGGATAGTCTATCTATATTGTTCTATATTCGTATAAATTCCATTATTTGAATAATAAACGATACTTTCTTGGTTGAAAAAAGAACAATGAAGAATTAAACGATCACTATTAATTGTGCAAAAATAATTGCGAAAATAAAATATAAAGTCTATTGACTTTTTCAAAATTAGTTCTTAAAATCACGAGTCACGTAAAATGTTGCGTAGATTAATCTGACCTCCCCAAGATACATATCAGTCTTGCCGAATGGGGATAGTAGGTGAAACTCTGTGAACGTTTTGTGTACCACGTGAACTTGCCGTATTTGTACTGTCAAATCAACTCGTTGTAGATCGTAGCCCAGAGCAATCCTGATTCTTGTTGGTTTCGTTGTTACGTACCGAAGAATATTCTAACGATGTAATCATTATATGAATTATCTGCCGTTGGTATAGCTTTTTCTCTGTACGTAATTAACGTGGTTTGGTAACAATCCACTTACCGGGATCAAAGTGCCTCATCGACAACGAGATATGTGGGAAGTCGTTCTACTCCCGACAACCTTGCGCTATTACTCTACAGTAATACGGAAAACCCGGGTAAATGCCTTCACGCGTGATTCCGTATTTGTTCAATCAATCAATTTCCAACACCCACGAAGATTTAACTACACCCTGCATTTTCCATTAATAATACCCTTAAATTCTACCCGAAATCAATATCAGGTGAATTACTCCCGGAGAATAGATCTATGATCAAAGCATTGTAGTCCACTAACTTTGGAGGATTTGTATTACTGTCGATTCTTAATTCATCACTATTTCATCACATAATATGGGAGGGTAAAGATCATGTCACCTCAATTGACTTTCGATTTTGGGAATGAAAATATCCTAAGTTCCGTTCGCGAGTATCGTCTGAAGTGGTTGCACGATATTCAGGTATTGTATCCGATCTTCTTCAGACCATGTCGGGTAAAAGTACTCTTAGTCGCTGATGGAGGTCTCGATTTTTCACCGGGCAACTTTGGCTTATCGACATTTCTTGAGATACTGCACACTCCGCCGGGACCGTATGTAAAATTTGATATTACGGTCGGACATCGGAGTACCTTCGCGAACGATACGATGGTTGCAATGGGTAATCCAGCTGTTGTACGAAGTATAAAGGGAATCCGGTTTGACAACCCTGATCACTTCACCCCAACTATGTACGACCAGGTCTGGCTTTTTGGCATCATTAGTTCAATTCCGACGAAAGCGCAACCATCACCAAGTGATTGGACTAATCGTCCGACCGATGCAGAGCTTCGGAATATTTCGGAGTTCATGGATAAGGGAGGCGGATTATTTGTCACTGGTGACCATGGTGCTCTTGGTTCAGCATTATGCGGACACATACCTCGCGCCCGAAGCATGCGTCTCTGGTTTGCTCAAACCGGTCCCTACGGAAATCCCGTCGCTCCAGACATGAACAGTCCGCAGCGAAACGATACAAATCGACCAGGTGCGAACGGTGTGTTTGATTTTGACGATCAATCGGATGATATCCCTCAGGAGATTATTCCGAAGTATTATACAAAGAAAATATCAATCTGGAAACGAATTCGTTGGCCACATCCATTGCTATGTGGTCCAAAGGGAGTAATTAAAGTACTCCCGGATCATCCACATGAAGGCGAGTGTGTGGCACCCTATGAGTTCAATCGAAGTTTTACGTTTAATGGATACACAAGTAAAGAATATCCGAATGCACTTGAGGGAGGGGGACAAATTGTACCAGAGGTTGTTGCTTTCTCAACCGTATTACCTGGCAATAATGTGAAAGATCCAACGGTAGCACAGACATTTGGTGCAATCAGTGCATATGATGGAGAGCTTGCGGGTGTTGGAAGAGTAGTTGCTGATGCAACATGGCATCATTTTGTGAATATAAATCTCATAGGATATCCCGGAGCAGCAGATCCAGTAAAGACTCAGGGATTTCTTGCCTCTCCCGCAGGGCAGAAACATTTTGAGGAAATTAAAGCATATTACCGAAACATCGCGGTATGGATTTCACCAACTGCAAAACGTAGATGTATGCGAAGACATGTAATATGGTATCTTCTCTGGGATCATCGCCTCCTTGAAGCAGTGTCAGCGGGTACTCCTCTAAAACTAAGGGGATCATCGATTGATTTGATCCTATCTGTAGGTCGCCATGCACGGGATGCAATGGGGAAATTTGCCGGGCGTTGTCAGACAGAAGTATGGCTTCTCGATTATCTCAAATGGTTACTCCCACAACGAATTTTTGAAATCCTGAATCCGTGGGATATCCCGAAATTCGATAAAAGACGGGAAATCCCGTTACCTGAACCCGATCCTGTTCCGTGGTTTGACCCTGATCCGATAATGGATATTGCATTAGGGGGAGGCATTATTGCATTGCGTGAAGAATTTCCGGAAGCAAATCCTGCGGTTGTTACAAAAGCAGAAAACTCATTGGATGACATACTGCTTTCTGGATCGCAGCGTGCCATGCAGCAAAGCATCGGAACAATCGATTTGTCGATTAAGGGAGCGGAATCATTGCGTAATCATTTGATAACGATTGGGAAAACCGAGAAACCCAAACGTAGAAAAGGAAAGTAGTTTGTTAA
Source organism: Ignavibacteriales bacterium (assembly GCA_003562775.1). Taxonomy (GTDB): domain Bacteria; phylum Bacteroidota; class Ignavibacteria; order T3Sed10-11; family T3Sed10-11; genus T3Sed10-11. Next base: position 2,880 of record PWTU01000153.1, on the reverse strand, counting down.
TCAATATTGATTGACAAGTTTGCGTTAATATAGTTGGTGTTTCATTATCCTTCCAATAACAACATAAGGAGGCAGTGTCATGGCAGTCAAAGCACGAAGGCAGAGGGAAATAACGGCTGACTTTCTGGTTGGCAAAACTATAGCACCGGCGGCAGTTGTTAACCGCGGTATGAAAACCATAGAAAGGCAGTTGCAAAAAGAATTTCGGGAGGAAGTGAAAGCCGAGACTGAACTGAATAAGCGAATGAGTAAAATTCAGTCAAGGCTTTTAACGGGGTTGGAAAAGGACCTTGCCGTAAGGCGTGAGATACAGAATCTCAAACAGATGCACGTAAGAGAAGGCAAACGTAAGCTCACGCTTCCACCGCTTGTACGTGAAGTCGAAACAATTTTTACCGGGTCGATTGGTGCGTCAATAGTTCCCCCGTACAACTATCAGTGGACTTGGAATGCAACATCAGGCAGTCCGACGGTGGAAGTCGCAGCCAACAGAAACACAGGGACAACGAACTTTGGTCTTTGGACCAATCCTTCAAATAGTTCAAGTGCCCATGCTCGTTCGGCAGTTGGAATATACTTTCGCCCCGTGAAGAGTAACGGTATTCTGAGAATCTGGGCAAATCCATCATTCAATTATAGATGGTGGACATATTGTGCATTCGCATCGGCACACTCAAGTGCATTTATTGGGTTATATGTGGGTAAATATACACTTGCAGGAGGGTTCGCGGGTGCACCCGTCGACCAGAAGATACCGTTGTGGAGCAACAATTCATGGTGGTCGGGAGCAGGAGTTAAAACCGGATCGAATTCCGGATATCCGTTATTTGCCCAACTTTCTGTGGATAATAGTCACTACTATGCAATTTGGGTATGGTGTGGTGGTAGAATCAGTGGAAAGGGATGGGGGACTTTTTCGGGAAGCGGTGCTGGTGCATACTTAAATGCACGGACACCATCTATATCATGGGTATTGTCCTAAGTCCGTTCAGAGTTCGTCCGTCCGACACTAAGAATTGATAACAGGATGTCCCGAGATGTAGAACATATCCGGTTGATGATAATGACCGATGGAAGGGGATGAGCATAATAAAAGTTAAAAGAATAATCACAATGGAAAAAATCTGATTTATAACAACGCACAATAAGTTCGCCAAACTTTTTATAAAAGTTTGGCATATGAATTTATTATGAATGCTAATAAAAACTCACGGGAGTTAGCCATGGCATCGACAAAGAATGTTATGCGGACCGGATACCGGAATACCTTGTTCCTTGTTTTGATCGTTTGTTCTACACAGTTTTTTAGCTGCAAACCGAATGATCTTCAGGATAAACCCTTTCTTCCGGTTGACGAAACTGAGATATCCGAAAAAATACCGGACTACCTCAGGGCGGTCACAGAGGAGGTTGTTCAAATTCAATTTGCTCGGTACAATTATTCGTTTTTTGAACGGCACGTACTTCAAATAACCAACCAACCAGTCGAGATTGAATTATTCGATACTGTATCGGTTCAGATGGTTACCGATAGCGTTACGACACACAATGATAGCATTTATGTTTGGCACGGAACGTTGGATGCACGATACTATGGAAATGCCACTCTTTCATTTTCCCCCCACTCGATGTACGGTGTGATTCAAGTCGACCAACGTATCTACGAGATTGTGCCGGCTGCGGAAGACATCGTAAGAATCAGTGAAATCGACCAATCCAAGTATCCTGACGAAGCCCCCCCAATCCGAAAAGAGGATCGCACTGAACCAAGAAATGAAAGAATGAATCAACCTGATCGTCACGAAAGAGACGAGCTTCGGGTACTTGTAGTGCTTCCTCTGCCAACATACACTTTTATTTGCAGGGGAGGTTTTATCTTTCCTAATTTTCTCTCACTCCTTGAGGCGGTCTACCAAAACCATCTCAATAAGGTGTTTAATGCTGTGATTCCGACAGGAATAAACGCGACAGTGATATTTGATTGTATCAATTACACACCCGTTGGAGGAGATCTTACTAATGATCTCACCTGGGTTAGAACTGATGCCGGGGTGGCTAATTTACGAAATCGGCATAGAGCCGACCTGGTAAGTCTGATAGTGCCAGCCGGGAGTTATTGTGGCCGCGGTTATGAAAATTATCCCGTGGAGGCAGCCGATGAGGCATACGCATTTTCTGTCGTAAAGTCAAGTTGTGCGATTGGAAATTATTCATTTGCACATGAATTGGGACATAATATGGGAATGCGACATGACCGGCTGGCTGATGGTGCATTCAGCATATCAACGTGCAATTACGGATATATATTTGATATAAAATTCTGGGTTTTCAGGTCCAAAGCAAGAACAGTAATGGCTTATGGAAGTTCGTGTGATGGTTGTCCGAGGATGGGCGTATATTCAAATCTTGCATCCATTAACTTGGGTATGATACAGATTGGTCCTATGGGAGTTGATTGCAATGCTGCTTCCTCTGCTGGCAGTTACTATAGGGCTAACAACCGTCAACAATTAATCGATGCTGCTCCGGTAGTTGCCGCATTTCGATGATTTTTTGGAACCTATTCGCAAGTGATTATCGATTAGAGAAAAACAGCCAGGGCTCACAGGGTCTGTACACGTGTGTGCTGTTGTTCTACTCTACAACATTTCCAAACCACCCCGGCCACACCAGCCGGGGGTTTTAAACGGGTCCTCCTGTAGCTCCAGCTATCTTTAAACTAATTCCATATATATCGAAGTAAAGGCAAACGGAGGCCTCAATCAAAACCTGGATCGAAAAGCGTTTTCTGAAAATTATTTTCCGGTTAAACTCTCCCTATAAAGCCAAATCATTGTAAACTGTGTTCGTATGATAATCCAAATTGCCGGTTTAACATGT
>PWTU01000248.1 GCA_003562775.1 Ignavibacteriales bacterium | reverse complement strand
TGAAAACGTACTCTATGGGGAATTATCGAACACAGCGGTCATATGCATCCAAACGATTTAGAGTAACTCGCTTATTCAGTGCACTCGAATATCTCACATTTAATTCAATCATTAGATTTAGACCATTATTCATCCCTTTGAACGATTGAAAATCTGCTCAATATATCTGTACCTTGCATGTAGAATATTAGTTGAGATCCGGCATGGGGGGGCGGGTCTCTTCTATTTAGTTCTCGCTGAAAAAGTCGATTTTAAAAAATCATTGTTCTTTGAAAAATGTATTACTCTTATGAAATCTGCCGGCTCGGCAGGTGACTTACGTCATCTGCCAGAGATTGTAGCTGAGGATCGAGTAGCCGATCCAGCTTGCTACCCTTTCGGTACCCCTTACGAGTGGTTTCCCGAAGGAAAACTTTCGTTTTAGCATGCTAATTGATGCTTCAATGCCGCATCTGAAGTTTCGGAGTCGTCTAAACCACCGTTTTTTCTGGTGACGACGCTCTTGTGGTGTAAGTCTCCATATTTTGGGAATGCATACAGGCTTAATACCAAGAGATTTCAGATCATCTATATTATCGGAGGTATAAAATCCTTTGTCAAAGGCAGCTTCTTTAGGAACTGTTTTTGTCTGTTTTTTCATTCGCTTTACAACTGGCACAGCCTCGGTCTTATCACTCGGACAACCTTCTTGGAGATCATAATGAACTTTGATTAAGTATTTGACTAATTTTTTATAGATGAATAAAATATTGTGGGTAGGTAATGTATTTTCTTATAAAACAATTACATTTTAACAAAGTTTCATTATACTTTTTCAGTGAGAACTAATTACTATGAGGATAATGCTATGAACATTGCGATGAATTTTCGACGTGCCGGTGTGTATCTTTTGCCGTCGGGATTGTATATATATAAAATCAAAGCAGGATCATTTTCACAAACACGAACGATGATGTTGTTGAAAATAAATATGTACCTTAATTGCTTTATATGTTGCCTGGTATTAATCGTAGGATGCACACACAATGCACATCGGGAAAATGAAAACATCGAGGGTGATGCCGAGATCAAAGAGCCAATTAATATAGACGCTATTCCCCGAAGGGAACTTGGGTATCCTCAGATTGAATCATTTCTTTATACCTACGATGAAACTATTAAACGATATTCCAACAGATACGGTTTCGACTGGCGTCTTATACTCGCCCTTATGAATCAGGAGTCGCGTTTTCAAAAGCAGGCGGTTAGCCCTGTCGGTGCATACGGATTAATGCAGATAATGCCTGCTACGGGACGGGAAATATCAAATAAGCTATATATCGATAACGTGATTCAACCGGAATATAACATTGCCGGCGGAGTATTTTATTTATGGTGGCTGTTTATGTACCTCGAACCGGAAGAGGATAATGATCCCTTCCTCATGACCGATCAAGATCGATTAAAACTTGCACTTGCCGGCTACAACGGCGGACCGACGCGGGTTAAAGATGCGCAAGCTATTGCGCGGTTTCTGGGTCTTAATCCGTACCGGTGGGTAATCATAAGAGATATTCTTCCAATGTTAACGGAGCGCTACCACACTCTTCATGCATATATTTGGGAAAACGGGAGACCGGAAGGAAGATATTTTTACGGGTACGAAGAAACGATAAATTATGTGGACGGAGTGTTGAGGTACTATTCGTACTACCGGCAGATTTATGAATGATAGTTTTTTAAAAGGTATTATTTGAGAGAACGAAACATCCCACCGTAAAGTTTTAACACATTGATTCTTGCCTCTTCAAAAAATTCTTATAAATTATAATATATGGAGGGGAAACGGGGAACTTCCAATATATCATTCGAGAGGTGAGAACAATGTATTCCAGACGATCATTCTTAAAACAGACAAGCTGTATTACAAGCGGATTATGTTTCGGCGGGCTTAATGCGCTCGCTTACGCGCCGGCAGTCGGATACGAGGCGCAGTACTATTCCAACATCGGCAGGAACGCAGTCCAGTGTCTTTTATGTTTCCGGTCCTGCACAATACCCAACGGCGATCGCGGATATTGCCGCGTTAGAGAAAATAATGACGGAACATTACACTCAGTCGTCTATGCCCGCCCGGCAGCGCTGCAGCTTGATCCCATCGAAAAAGAGCCGATGTTTCACAATATACCCGGCTCGAATATACTCTGCATCGGTACCGCAAGCTGTAACTTCAGATGTCAGTTCTGTCATAATTGGCATCTGACTCAGAGGACGCCCGAAGAGCTGCGAGGCCGCACGCAGCATTTGTATCCTGAAGAGATCGTTGCGGCTGCCAAAGAACGCGGAATGGGCATGTCGTTCACGTATAACGAACCGACCATCTTTTATGAATATATGTATGACATCGCCGAACTCGGTCAACGGGAAGGATTAAACGTCATCTTTCATACCAACGGCGGCATGCAGGAGAAACCGCTCCGGCGATTGCTCGAGCATATGTCAGCGGTGACCGTCGATTTGAAAGGGTTTACTGCCGACTTTTATCAGGACGTCAGCTTCGCCGACATGGATCCGGTGATTCAAACATTGAAAACGATCAAAGAAGAAGGCGTTTGGTTCGAAATAGTAAATCTCATTATCCCGACGTTGAACGACAACATGCACACGATTCGCGAGATGTGCAAATGGATCGTCAACGAACTCGGCGTCGATCTACCGGTTCACTTCACGCGATTTTCTCCGGCGTATAAAATGACGCACCTGCAACCGACGCCGGTGCGAACGCTTGAGCGCGCACGCGACATTGCACTCGAAGAAGGCGTTAAGTTTGTTTATATCGGAAATGTGCCGGGGCACAGGAACAATAGCACCTTCTGTCCGGGATGCGATGAGCAGATTATTCAGCGGCGTCATTTCTCGGTTCTTAGCATAAATATCAAAGACGGGAAATGTGAATACTGCGGCGAAACAATCCCGGGTAGATGGACATAATCTACCGAATCTATGCCAGCCGCACCGATATACGCCCTCCGCTTTGCAATATTTATTATGGGATTTACCAGCATTGCATGGCAAATTCTCATTATACGGGAATTGCTCGTCGTTTTTCAAGGAATCGAACTTACCCTCGGCATAATCTTTGGTAACTGGCTCCTGCTTGAAGCTGCCGGTTGTACTTTAGTTCGTAAAAGAGCCGAGATAACCAAGCGTCCCGTTTTTACCTTTACCGTATTGCAATTGGCTATCGGTGTGTGCGCCGTACTAAGCGTCGTATTCGTTCGTTACTTTAAATTTCTCTTCGATATTCCAATGGGACAACTGCTGGGGTACCACTATGTAATTCTCATATCGTTTCTTGTCCTTGCTCCGGTGACGCTCGTCAAAGGCGCTATGTTTCCGTACGCCTGCAAAAATTTTGGTGAGTTGTCGTCTACCGATTATCCGTCGAGCAGAGTGTATATTATTGAAGCCGCCGGTGCTTGTACCGCAGGATTGGTATTCGTGTTATATCTTATCTACCGTCTCGATCACATCTTTCTTGCCGGTATGTTGTTGTCGTTCAATTTCATTGCCGTGTTCATTTATCTTTACTCGCTAAAGACGTTACCGATACAACGTACACTGGCGATTGTTTGTATCATAGGATTTGCACTGTCGTTTATTCTATCACTCCCGAACCTTATACACGAGCGAACATCACAAAAACTCTGGTACGAAGGAACACTCCTTGAATCAGGAAATTCCGAGTACTCCAACATAGCAGCTCTGGAATCGGAAGGGCAATACACATTTTTCGTCAACGGTATTCCGTTTGCTTCAGTGCCCGAACCGGTGCTTTTCATAGAAGAACAGGCGCATTTTCCCCTGCTTTTTCATGCCGACCCGAAATGCGTACTGGTAATAAGCGGAGGCGTCGGCGGGTTAATCGATGAGATAACAAAACATCCGGTTGAGGAAATACACTATACCGAGCAGGACCCGCTGCTCATCGATTTTTTCCATCGCTATACGACGCCGCTCACCGGTCGCGAACTATCGCATCCTTCGGTATCGGTTCATCTGATCGAAGGTATTCGATACCTTCGCACAACGGAACAACGCTTCGATGTAATAATCGTCAATCTTCCGCCGCCTTCGACGCTGCAGATTAACCGGTATTTCACGAAAGAATTTTTCGAACTCGCTCGCTCCCGGTTAAACCGCGGCGGCATTATATCCCTGAGCTTACCGGGATCGGAAACGTTTCTCGTCGACGAGCTGACCGGACTCAACCGGCTTCTGTATGCAACGCTCCGGGAGGTCTTTGATGAAATTCGCATTATCATTGGCGAAGAAAATGTTTTCATCGCATCAGATGAAAAAACAGTTTCCGATGCAGACGATAAATTGTTAGCGCAACGACTACGCGAGCGAGAAATTATCGCGGGTTTAATCGATGAATTTTATATAAAGTATAAAATGGATGTGCTCAGGTTCGGAGCGTTAAAAGAAGAAATAATCGAACTCAATGGTCGGGAAATTAACACGAACGTGCAGCCCCGCGGCGTTTTTCGAAGCACAATGCTCCATACACTCACGGTCGCTCCCGGGTTAGTCGAGGTAATGTATATAATAGATACATTACCAATGGGTTTTTATGCAGCAATTATAGTCATAATATTTGTAGTGTTGATTATCATCCGGAAGACAAAGCGGAGTATGATATCCATCGGCAATGCAATTACGACAACAGGGTTTGCGAGCATGTTAATGTATATTCTGCTGATTCTGTATTTTCAGATATATTATGGTTTTGTGTATCACTATATCGGGTTGCTCACCGCACTCTTTATGGGAGGAACAGCTGTCGGTGCGTATCTTACAATGAGAAATACCCGCTTATCGCTTCCGAAAATTGAATTCAGCATCGTGAGCGTTATCGGATTATTCCTGCTCGCATCCGTTTCGGATATGTTTTCTCCCGCAGCGATGCAGGTGTTGATTTTTGTCGTGATGCTTGCAATGGGATTGCTTACCGGCATGGCATATCCCGTTGCGGTACGTATGATAAATCATGCCGGTAAGTCGATTAGCATCCAGCCCGGAAAACTCTATGCGCTGGATCTATTCGGTGCGTTCTGCGGAGCAGTTTTTACCGCAATTGTATTGCTGCCGTCACTCGGAATTCACACGACGTTGCTTTTAGTTCTACTCTTGAAAATAAGCAGTGCAATTCTGGTATATGAAAATAAATAGCTGGTGTTACGCAAACCACCTAAATATGCAATCCACTATAAACAAGTTCAAGACTACGTATCCTGAACGCTTGCCCGGCAACTCCTATCTACATAATTATGCTGCTTACTCTGTTCACCAACTTTTCACCCGCTTCTATCAATGCCCGCCAATCATATTTTGATTTTGGATGCTGCTGAACCGCTTCTGAACTATTACGGTTTGTTTTCTTTTTGGACTTCAATTTACCGCGTAATGGATTTCGTTTTTGTTTAACGCTTGGAATTTCCAATTCTGTAAAATCGGATGACTTATCGCGCCCGGAAGTTCTCACTCCATTTTTCTTTCGACCGTTGTTGCGGGCAGATGGTGCATTAGTCGGTTGGGTTCGCTTGCTCCGTCTTTTGCCGGGTTGATACGATACACCGGCGGATGTTTCGGAATTGGATTTTTGATCAAAGCCGGGATACGAATTTACGGGAAACCGTTTCCCTATCAGTTTTTCTATGCTATTAAAATATTTCCGTTCCTGCGCCGCCACGAAAGTGACCGCATCACCGGTAAGATCGGCTCTTCCCGTTCTGCCGATGCGATGTATATAATCTCCCGCATAGGCGGGTGTATCGTAGTTAACGACGTGCGATATACCTTCAACGTCTATGCCGCGCGCCGCTATATCGGTTGCAACCAGCACCTGATAGCGTCCATGTTTGAAAGCAGCGAGTGCGTTCTGCCGCTGCGATTGTGTCCGGTCGGAATGAATCGCGGTTGCTTTCACTCCATGCTGCGTCAACTTTTTACAAATCTTCTCTGCACCGCGCCGCGTTCTCGAAAACACGAGCACGCTTTTCATAGAATCGGTGTTCAACATGTGTACAAGCAGATCGAGTTTCTGTTCCTGCGGCACTTTAAAAAAGTACTGTGTAACCGACTCCGCCGGATTAGTTTGTTTACCGATCCGTATGATTTCCGGATTATTTTGTATGGAAGCGGTAAGTTTCCGGATAGATTCGGGCATCGTAGCGGAGAAGAGAAACGTTTGCCGTTTCTTCGGGATATGCGATATAATTTTCCGCACATCGTTAATAAATCCCATATCGAACATACGATCTGCTTCATCGAGAACGAAAACCTCTACGTGCGAGAGGTCAATAGTTCCGCGATTAAGATGATCGAGTAACCGTCCCGGTGTTGCAACAACAATATCGACGCCGCGACGAAGCCGGCGCAACTGGTTATCCATGCCGACGCCGCCATATACGGAGAGCGACGAATAATTTGTAAAACGCCCCACCGTAGTAATCGATTCCTCCACCTGCTGCGCAAGCTCGCGCGTGGGTGTGAGGATAAGCCCCCGTATTTTCCCCCGTTTCTTCATCGATTCATCGAACCGATGCAACATCGGAAGCACAAACGCAGCGGTTTTTCCCGTGCCGGTTTGCGCCAGACCGATAATATCACGGCCTTTTAGCGCGACCGGAATAGTGCGTAATTGAATGGGTGTAGGTTTTGTAAAGCCGGTTGCCCGGATACCTCTTAATAAACGGTCGTTAAGACCGAGTTCTGAAAAAGACATAAAACTCCTTTAATATATTTTTGCCGCCAAGACGCTGAGTAGGCAAGAGGGAGTTTCACCCTCAAGCCTCTCGCAGAACCGTACGTGACAGTCTCCCGTCATACGGCTCCTGTTATTCTTAATATTAACTAACAGTACTTTGTTTCCCAATG
>PWTU01000574.1 GCA_003562775.1 Ignavibacteriales bacterium | reverse complement strand
TCATGTTCCCGAAGCTCGAGCCGCTGTAATACATTTGAGACATCTATCTTCTGCATGTAATAGTGCAGAACCTCATACATCGGGCTGCCGGTTTTGATAACGCGGTCGGGTGGAATACCTTCACGTAATAAATATTCACGAGCGATACTGCTGTAGGTAAGATTGATATCGCTGATATGATCGACTATTTTTCTATTTATCTCTTCGGGTACACGTTGATCAAAACATCTGTTCCCGGCTTCCATATGAAATACGGGTATTTTCCTTCTCTTTGCAGGCAGCGCGCTCAAACAACTATTGGTATCTCCCAGAACAAGCAACGCATCGGGTGATTCTGTTTCAAGCACCGGATCGACGTTTATGATCGATTGTCCTATGGTTTCTGCAGGAGTATTACCGGCAGCATTCAAGAAATGATCCGGCTTTCTGATTTCAAGATCCTGAAATAATATTTCATTCAATTCATAATCATAGTTCTGCCCGGTATGAACAAGAACATGGTGAATACTTTCGTGTTTGTCCAGTGCCGCAATCACACGTGACAATCTAATAATCTCAGGTCTGGTACCGACAACGGTTATAACTTTGATTTTTTTCATGTATTTATACCTCTAAAAAAAACGTGTCCGGATTATCCGGGTTGAATTTTTCATTCGCCCAGAACATAACGATCAATTCGTCATCGCCGGTATTTTCAATATTGTGTGTATATCCGGGGGGAATATCGACTATTGTAATCGAGTCGCCCGTAACGGGATACGAAATAACCTTTTCAGAATCAATATGCCGAAAGCGGATAACAGCCTCTCCTTTAATTACACAGAATTTTTCAACTTTCGTGTGGTGATAATGATTACCGCGGGTAATACCGGGACGGGTTGTGGACACAAATATCTGACCTGCATTTTCCGATTTGATTAGCTCTGTTAACTTGCCTCTCTCATCGCTTTTCGTCGGTGGAGTATACGCAAAATCATCGGAGTGTAAATATGATAGATACGTCGTATATAAGTACTTCATTAAAAGATCGGAAAAATCGGGCAGTGTATGGTGTGTCCGCATAGACCGGAAATACCGTACCATATCGGCCAGATCCTGCAGGGTGATCTGGAAAACCGGATTTATGTCCACGTAACGGAAAGATTCTCCTGCATCAAACTTCTCCTGTACATGACGCTGAAATGAAATCACAACATCATCAATATATACCAGTTGTATTATTGTTCGTGGATCATGAATATCTATTGGTAAATCCCTTGCTATATTGTGACAAAATGTGGAAACGACCGAATTATAATTTGGCTTGGACCATTTACCGAATACGTTCGGCAACCGGTAAACTATTACATCTCCGGAAGACCGTTCTGCATACTCCTTCAATATCTTTTCGGCATTTCGTTTGCTAATTCCGTACGGATTTTCCGCTTCAGCTTGAACAGATGATGAAAAAACAATACGCGGTTGCTCACCGATCTCTTCGAGCATTCGAATCAATTGCCCGGTAAATTCTTCATTCCCCTTTTTAAATTCGTTTATGTCATCGGGGCGGTTAATGCCCGCCAGGTGATATACTACATCGACTCCCTGAAGTTTATTTTTAATCGACGTTTCATCATCCTCAATTGTTATACCGGCAATTATATTATCGTTGTTCCCAGCAAGATGATGGTAGAGATTTCTTCCGATAAATCCTTCAGAACCCGTTATCGCTATCTTCGGCATATATAACCTCCTTCGATTGACCTAACTCAGAACGAATATAATCTACCTTTAAGAGAACTTCTTTTATTTCTTCTACAGTCAGGCGTTTTGTGTTATTTGAATTATAATCCTCTTCGACGGAGATACGTTCCTCTCCCTTTTCAAAATACTTGTCATAGTTCAAACCCCTGCCGTCGATCGCTATACGATAAAATCCACCCAGATCCTGTGCACTTGCCATTTCCTCGCGATTAAGCAACGTTTCATACCGTTTCTCACCGTGGCGCGTGCCTATTATTTTTATATTATTCTCAGCCTGAAACAATTCACGTATCGCGACCGCAAGGTCGCGGATAGTACAGGCCGGAGCTTTCTGGACAAAGATATCACCCTGCATTCCGTTGGCAAAGGCGAATAATACCAGGTTTACGGCATTCTCTAAAGACATGATGAACCGCGTCATTGTCGGATCGGTGATGGTAATTTCTTTTCCTTCCTTTACCTGCTGAACGAACAACGGTATGACCGATCCACGCGATGCGATGACATTACCGTACCGTGTTCCGCACATAATAATTTTTTCCGGATCCACAGTACGGGATTTTGCAACCATCGTTTTTTCCATTAATGCTTTTGACATACCCATTGCATTGATGGGATATACGGCTTTATCGGTACTTAATATAATCACCTTTTTTACATTATTTGCGATGGCCGCATTGAGCACGTTCTCGGTTCCGACAACATTCGTCTTAACCGCCTCGATCGGAAAGAATTCACAAGAAGGAACTTGTTTCAATGCGGCTGCATGAAAGATATAATCAACTCCATGCATCGCCGATACGATGCTCTCATAATTTCTGACATCACCCAGATAAAAATTTAATTTATCATTCTTATAGAATGTCCTCATCTCATCCTGCTTTTTCTCATCCCGGCTCAGGATACGTATCTCTTTTATATCGGTATTGAGAAATCTTCGCAGCACGGCATTACCGAATGAACCGGTACCGCCGGTGATCAACAAAGTTTTTCCGGTAAAAGTCAAGTTGTCCGACATTTTTTATCCCCTCGTATTTATTGCATTGAAAACTATTATGGTACGCGCAGTGATTTCACAAATAATTCCCGGTTTTGCTGTAGTATATTTGAATTACGCACAAAACTATCAGCAAATTCTTTTGCCCGGTGACGCATTTCAGTTCGCTGTGCACAATCCATCCCGGTATACTCTTTCAGGGCTGCCCTGAAACGTTCAACATCCTCCAGCGGAAGATCCCAGCCGACATTCTTTGCCGTGAGATCACGCCAGAGAGTTTTATTGCTTATAAGGACAGGGCAGCCTGCACGGAATGCTTCAAAAATCACATGACCGAAGTTCTCTCCTCTTGTCGGAAGGAATAACAGATCATATTTATGCATTACAGAGTGGACATCACCGGGCTCGACAATACCTTTATACTCGTATTGAATATGAGAAGGCAATTTATGCAACAATTGTTTGCATTCGTTCCAATATTCCTGATCACCAATCGGTCCGTAGATATCAAAGGTTACCGGGAACGGTATATCATACAATACTCTGATACTATAATCGAGATTTTTCATTCTGCTTATCCGGGAAAGGAAAATAATTTTTAAATGATCCGGTTCAATCACTTCCGACGTTGTATTATTATTTTCTAATCCCGGCGCTTGAGGCAAGTCGGGTGCAATGGTAATTGCAATATTCACATTGGCGCTTTTTCCTATTATTCTTTTAATATCAGATTCCTCATACTCACTCGATGCCTGCCAGAGGATATGCTGTTTATATATCCCTAACTTCCTGGCAGCAACTAAATAGATATGTTTTTTCAATCGCTTTAGTGAAAGAGCACCATCCGAGAATTCTCCGCGAGGGGCAAGTATAACCGGTTTGTACGGTATCAGCCCCAAACGTCGGAGGAACATTATTTTAATGGAAAAATCTGGTGAGAAAAAGCTGTTCAGATATATAACATCATACTCTTCGCTGTTCAACAATTTTCGCAAATTATGCAGCCATAATTGTCTTCTGGTCGCATAGTAAACCTGAGCACTCCCTACGGGATACCAACGACCGGGTATAATACCGGGATACGGTTCTTTTTCCCCGAGATCCCGATCACGGGTTACTATTTTAAAATCAACATCAGCACTCAGATGCTCTGCCATATTTGAGATTGTCCGGACAGGTCCGCCGAACCTGAAGCCGGGCAAATAACATTCAATAAATGTCAGTGCGGTTATTTTATTCATAGACATTTATCTTGTCTTGTAAAAATTTACTACAGATCTTTGCACCTTCATGATCCCTGCTGATCAAGAAAGCAAGTGCGGCTTGAATACCGGTCTCAGATACTTTATCCGGACTTTCCAAGAGTTGCTTTACTACTCGATGAAAAACCTTTTCAGGGTTTTTCCGTAAACGGCGGTCGTACCTATTTAAATAAAAGGTTAACCGGTCCGTAAGTACCGGCGCATCGGTTGCGCTGTTCTCCCAGTCGATCATCCAGAATTCGTTTTTGTATCGCAGAATGTTCTCTACCGTAAAATCCCCATGCGACCAGGAAACATCAACCGGCTCATAAGCATCGCTAAGATTCTCAAAAAATGCGTTACCTCTATTTTTATATAGCAGAAAATCATTCCACCACGAGGTATCCTGCAATCTCTCAGCAGTATGTTTCACCGATTGCAGATCGTCGATATGTGGCAGCACATCATCGATCGCCGACCATGGTATTGGAACTGCTCTTGCCGGTACCGGTTCGTATACAACATACATATGATCATCGAAAGCACCCTCAGCTTTTATTTCCGGGACCCGGAATGATACCTTACTTCTTTTTTGTATTTTCCGCACCATATTACATTCACGTCGCAAGAACACCTTCTCATGCTCGCCTGAAACAATCTTGGCAAAACCCTCAATGTTTCCTGTAGCAGAAAATAACGTTGCATAGAAGCGTTTTCTTGTTACCTGCGGAGGGAAGGTAATCACAATATATAGATTTTCCATCTGAAGATCCTTCTGTATTTGCCCATGTAAGTGTGAAAAAAATACTGAATCGCTACCACGGAACGGGTTTGTATCAAGGTCCGATACAAGCGGCAACATCTGTATATTTGAAAAGATCTTCATACCGTATTTAAATGCACTTTTTCTCCAGGTACCTCCACGAAAAATACTCCATGCTTTTCTCCGAAGCCAAAACGGGTGTTCGGGTATCGAAACGACAAGGCGCCCCTGATAATGAATTTTTAAATATTTTTGTTTGTCCAATTTTATCATACGAACGCAGTATAGCCAGGCTCAATACACAGTGGGTAGGTGTAACCAACTTTACCTTTGTAAGGTGGGTTTACCTGAAGACAATTTACGCATTACCCTCCTCCACACTCCGGGTATGATGCGTTGATAATGTTGCAAATCCAACCAGGAGCCATGAATACAATCCCAGACCACCGAATGAAAAGATTATCATTTCTCCGATATTTAAAAACAAACTTGCAAGGAAAACGGCGAGCAGTGCAAGGTCATTGCCGATAAAGACATACCGTATAATGGCAAAGAGCAGAAATAAAAAAACGGCAAAGCCGGCAATGCCGAGTTCCTCGAGCGCAGCGGAGAGTAAAAATCCTTTTTCGATCGTTGCTGCAATCGGTATTCCGAAAAATGCATCCTGTTCTACACGAACGTTTTCATAATTCGAATCAATACCGAAGCCGATGCCGGTAACGGGATGATCGCGGAAATTTTCCATCGATGCTTCGATGAGAAATCCACGTGACCGCTGATATTCCCCGTAGTATGATTCAACTTCGTGGTATTTTGCAGTAAAATCACCTATGAAACCCTGTATAAACGTAAAATTAACAGTCACACCGACTACGATAAGACTAACCAGTGCAATCCGAACGGGATGAGAGAACAACCACCTGACTAAAATGCTCTTATCCGAACCCTTCACCATATCGATTAACAAAATAATCCCTATCCCCAGAACCGCTGCAAGAAAGGCTGTCCGTGTTCCGGTTGCGAAAAGAAAGAACCAGCTCAAAAGACAAACTGCGATGACCGCCAACGGTTTCTTTCCTTCACGGAACAATAACAATGTCGTCCACGCAGCAACGGGTGCGAGAAAAGCGCCAAATGATTGGGAGTGATATAGTATACCCTGAAAACCATGTGCAGGGCCGTGGCGGAAGTATCCTAAGCCGGAAAAATATAGTGGAACACTAACAAACACAATAAAAGCCATAAATGTAAAGAACCAGGATTCCCAGTAATCTTTCATTGAACTTGTTATGCTGAACGCCGTCAAGATCGAGTAAACCCCTACAGAGAACATTATTATCTTCGAAATGGAAATAGAGGGAACATAGCTGAAAAGTATACTGAATAATAACACAACAAACGAAAACACAAAAAGTGGTATGGTTAATTCAGTGTTTCTAATTTGATGAAATTGGCGTTCCCATATAATTCTCCCGCACGCGGCAAAAAATACAAGCCATCTGATCATGCTTTGTCCGCCAAATGGCGGCATTATTCCATGATTTATCAGGTTGAGCATAAATAAAATACATAACGCCTGCACAGCTTCCTTCACTCCCCGCAGTGAATATACAGCCAGTGTCAGGTATACGAGAACACCTATCCCGGAAAAAATATAAATCGCTATAACCGTCAATGTCATTATAATCAACGGTTTTGTAAGAATCTGGGGAAATGTATCGTTACTATGTTGAATTGCAGTCATTTTTTTAATATAGAGTGATTTTTTAATATTCGGATATATTGACTCAGACTTGGCGTCGTGTATTGCGAGCCATTCCCCTGAGAGATTGCACGAGAATAATATTTATCAAAGTCTGAAAGAACAGTATTGAGCCCCTGCACAGAATGTTCGTATAATTGAGCTTTCGTTGCGGCAACCGTTCTGGGTAATGATTCTTTAAACGTAATAGGGATCTTTTCACGGTACAATATATCCCCGGCATCAATTTTTTTGTCAATTTTATGTATGGTATATCCGGTATATTTAGATTTATTATATATTTGCCAGATAACACTCGGTGCATTTTGATATTCAGGCAGTAATTCATGATGGATATTTATCATACCGTATTTGGGTATAGAGTACACTTTACTGCTTATATAGCCATTACCAAGACTAATCCCCACATCTGCTTGGGCATCT
>PWTU01000317.1 GCA_003562775.1 Ignavibacteriales bacterium | reverse complement strand
TGTACGTCCGATGGTCCGTGGGTAGAACAGCGCATCGGTCCTGATAGGGCGCGAACCGGTGCATACGCCTGGAGAAGTCTGCTCGATTCCGGCGCTATCATTGTAAACGGAACCGATGCTCCCGTCGAGGATGTAAATCCCATCCCGAGTTTTTATGCCTCCGTTGCGAGACGCTTCGAAGACGGTAGACAGTTTTATCCCGAACAAAGTATGACGCGCGAAGAGGCGCTCCGTTCGTATACGATAGACGCCGCATATGCCGCTTTTGAAGAAGATGTTAAAGGATCGCTTACACCGGGTAAACTCGCAGATATTGTCGTGCTATCGAAGGACATTCTAACAATTCCGGAGAATGAAATACCCGATGCCGGGGTAGTATATACTATAATCGGCGGCGAGATCGTTTACCGGAGATAGGAGGATAAAATTTGTGAGATAAAATTTTCAAAATTACTTGCTTTTCGTTAAAAATTGTCGTAAAATTATTGCTCAAATAAACAGTACACCGTTTATGCTCTGGTTTTTGGCTGTTCTTAGGTGGTTTTTCAAATGTCTGCTGTTCGTGTCCGTCGCTCCATCAAGATCGTCAGCCGCAACAATAGAGTTATAAATGCAGTCGTACGGTCTGTCGAATAACGGCGGGCTATTTTGAAAAACTAATCAGAAGGAGATGTCCCAATGGAAAGGGGAACAGTCAAGTGGTTCAACACCTCAAAGGGATATGGATTCATTAAGCGTGAATCCGGCGAAGATGTCTTCGTTCACTACAGATCGATTGCCGGCGACGGATTTAAAAATCTCGCCGACGGTGATGAGGTTGAGTTTGAGGTCGAAAAGGGGGAAAAAGGTCTTCAGGCGTTGAACGTCAGGAAGGTCTAACAGCAACTATTTCTACAAAATCCTTAACCCCGGATCGATTCGATCCGGGGTTTTTTCATCATTAGGTGGTTATTAATTGCACTGCCGTCACTTTATACTCAGGCGTTGAGGCAAACCGGTCACGGTTGGGATTGGTGATTTTGTTGATGAAAACTTCCGGTGTGTGAAACGTTGTATACAACTCTCCGGGCCGTACGGTATCACTTACCCTAACAGTCTGTTCTGTCTCTCCATACGCACTCCGAATTCGTACACGGTCTCCGTTTACTATACCCAGTCGTTTTGCATCTTCATACGATATGTACAGATAATCTTCCGGATACAATAATTTGTTTGCCGTTCGAAACGTCATGGTACCTGCATTGAAATGATATAACGTACGGCCGGTGTTAAGCACGAACGGATACTCACTGTTTGCTTTCTCCGATGTTGGTGTATGCGGAATTTCTCTGAAGCTTGTCCGTTTTCCGTGAGGGAATTCTTCCCCATGCAATACGGTCGTCCCGGGATGAGTTTCGCCGGGACAGGGCCATTGTACACCGCCTTTGTCTAAACGATTGTATGTAATCCCTCTCCCTGCATCCCATACTTCGCGTACTTCATCCCAGATTTCTTCGGCAGAAGAAAAATCAAACAGTTCACCCTTGTTCATCACTTTTGCAAGATCACAAATAATTTCCCAGTCTGTTTTTACGTTTTCCGGCGGTTCGACTGCCCTGCGGATGCGGCTCACCCGCCGCTCTCCGTTCATAAAGGTGCCGTCTTTTTCGTACGGCGAAGCAACAGGGAGAAAGACTGTGCCAAACGCTTTCGCAGTTTCGGTCAAGAACATATCCTGCACGATTACCATATCCATGTTTTCGAACGCTTTTCGGGATGTCGAATCGGCGTGGGGATTGGTAAGGTATACATCGTATCCGATTAGCCACATTGCTTTCAGCTTATCCTCGATTGCCGCATCGAGCATGTGCATCAGGTTGCGTCCCTTGTTTTTGGGAATAGGGGATTTCCATACTTCTTCAAATCTGCTTCTTCCATTTTCTATGGGAATAAACCCGGTGAGATTACCGGGTTCACAGCCCATATGTGCCGATCCCTGTACATTGTTCTGCCCGCGAAGGGGATTAACGCCTGTGCCGGGTTTACCGATGTTACCCGTAAGCAGAGCAATATTAATAAGACTCATTACCGACTCGGAACCCTGCCAGTGTTCGGTCATCCCCAAACCGTGAACACACATTGAGGGTTTTTGGGATGCATATAACCGCGCCGCTTCCCGAATAAGATCTGCCGGAACCCCGCATATCTTCGATACACGTTCAGGAGAATAATCGTTAATGAAATTGAAAAATGATTCGTAATCGTCTATTCTTTCATCGATGAATTCTTTATCATACAGTTTTTCATCGATTATAACATAAGCGAAAGAATTGAAAAGCGGAACGTTGGTTCCCGGATGAATCTGCAGATGGATATCTGCCAATCGCGTAAGCGGGATTTTTCGCGGGTCGATGACTATGAGATTTGCACCGTTTAATTTCGCTCTCCTGATGCGGGTACCGACTACCGGGTGATTCTCCGTCGTGTTCGAGCCGGTCACGAGTATCGTTTGTGCCTGTTCGATATCGTCGAAAGAATTCGTTGCTGCACCCGTCCCCAGCATCATTTTCAAACCGACCGCACTGGGAGCGTGACATACCCGCGCGCAACAATCGACATTGTTTGTTCCGATAACGACACGGGTAAATTTTTGTGTGAGATAATTTTCTTCGTTCGTTGCCCGCGCTGAACCGAGAACACCGATGCTGTCGGCGCCGTACGAATCGCTTATTCTTTTGAACTCAGATGCAATATGATTTAACGCATCCTCCCAGGAACATTCTTCCCAATCGCCATTCTTCCGTAGCATGGGAGATGTAACACGGTCCTCGGCATCATTAAATCCAAACGAATACCTGCCTTTGATGCAAAGGAGTCCTTTACTTGCCGGAGCGTCGGCATCTCCGTCAATAGAAACAATTTTGTTCCCACGAACTCCGATCTCGATACCGCAGCCAGTACCGCAGTAGGGACATACCGATTTAACCTTTCGCTGTGGTTTACTCCCATTTGTAGGATAGAGTGCTGCGGTCGGACATCTCACGACACATTCACCGCAGGATTCACAGATGCTTTCGACAATCGGTTTGTCGCCGAATGTGGAAACGACCGTCGCAAACCCCCGGAATGCAAAATCGATAGCGCCGAGTCCCATTATCTCGTCGCAGGTTCGAATACAGATTCCGCATAAAACACATTTATTCGGATCGCGGACGAAGTATGGATTTGAGTCATCAATGGGAAATGAAGGTTTCAGGTTCTGGAGCCGTTCAAGATTTTCTTTTTCAATACCGACATACCTTGCAACATCCTGTAAAGCACATTCGGTATCCTTATAGCAGGAGAGACAATCGGCATTGTGGTTTGCAATCAAAAGCTCTGCTGCGGATTTACGCACCGTGGCTACTTCCGGTGTTTCAGTCCGCACAACCATCCCATCCTGAAGAGGCGTGTGACAAGATACGGTAAGACCTGTTCCCTCGATTTCAACAACACAGAGCCGACAGCTCCCGACGGGTTTCAGGTCGGGATGATGGCACATGTACGGTATATAGATTCTGTTCGCTAAAAGAGCTTCAAGTACGGATTGACCTTTTTCTGCTGTGAGTTCAACACCATCGGCTTTAAATTTTATAGTGTTCATTGTTTCCCCGACAATTTATTTCAGTTTACTTCAATTGCTTCAAATTTACAGTATTCAAAACAAATATTGCATTGAATACATTTTTCCTGCATTATCGTGTGTACCTCTTTCGATGCACCAATAATCGCTTCTTGCGGACACATTTTCTTACACACGGTACAACCGTTGCAACTGTCCTCAATAATGTAATAGGTAATCATTGATTTACAAGTTTTACCCGTACATTTATTCTCTCTTACGTGCTCTGCATATTCATCCTCAAAATATCTGAAAGTGGATAATACGGGATTGGGTGCGGTCTTTCCCAATCCGCATAGTGAACCCTTTTGCACTGCAGCACCCATTTCCTTGAGAAACGTTAAATCTTCTTCTTCTCCTTCCCCCCGTGTAATTTTGCTTAAAAGGTCAAGCATCGCTTTTGTGCCGAGCCGGCATGGTACACATTTGCCGCAGGATTCTTTTTGTGTAAATTCAAGAAAAAATCTGGCAACATCAACCATACAGGTATCCTCGTCCATTACAACAAGTCCCCCCGAACCCATCATAGAACCGGCTTCTACAAGAGAATCATAATCGATCGGGAGGTCAAGCATATCCGAACTCAGACAGCCGCCGGATGGGCCGCCCGTCTGAACGGCTTTGAATTTTTTATCGTCTGCCGGACCCCCGCCAATGTCGAAGATAATTTCTTTTAAAGTAATGCCGAGCGGTACTTCTATGAGACCGGGATATTGAATTTTTCCTGCAAGTGAAAAAGTCTTCGTTCCCCGGCTTTTTTCGGGACCGTACTCTGCAAACCAATCCGGTCCGTGCTTTAAGAGCAGTGCCGCATTGGCAAATGTTTCAACATTGTTAATCACCGTCGGCTTATTCCATAGCCCCGCTTGAGCGGGGAAGGGAGGTCTTGGTACGGGCATACCCCGCTTACCTTCTATGGATGCGATGAGGGCGGTTTCTTCGCCGCAGACAAACGCTCCGGCGCCTTCTTTGATTTTAATATCAAAGCTGAAATCTGCACCTAATATATTTTCTCCCAGAAGGTTAAGGCCGCGCATTTGTTCCAATGCGGTTTGAACACGGGCAAGCGCCAGCGGATATTCCGCCCGGCAATAAATATATCCTTCCTCGGCGCCGATCGTGTAACCGGCAATCAGCATTCCCTCAAGAACTGAATGCGGGTCGCCTTCAAGAAGGGAGCGGTTCATAAAAGCGCCCGGGTCGCCTTCATCGGCATTGCAGATAATAAAAGCACGTGGTTCGTTGTTTGTGATTACTTGTTCGTTCGCTGCATCCCTTGCGGTCTTCCATTTTTTCCAGGTCGGGAATCCGGCGCCGCCCCTGCCCCTGAGTCCCGCCGCTTTCACCGTATCGATTACATATTCGGGTGTTACCCCAAGAGCTTTCTGTAGACCGGAGTAACCGTTATTGGCAATATAGTGATCGATATTCCCGGGATCTATGAATCCACAATTTCTCAAAATCCGCCGTACCTGTGGTTTCAGAACCGGTAAATCAAAGAGTTTATTGACGCCGTCGATTTGTTCCGTTCCGACAGTACCGAGTACGAACCCGTTATCAACTTTATCATCATTGATAAATTCGCGAACAAGGCGTACTGCGATTCTCGGTTTTACCTTTCCGAATGCAAGCAGAGGTCGCCCGGGTTTCTTAACCATAACTAACGGTTCGGCATAGCAAGGTCCCAGACAGCCCGTTTCTATAATCTGGTAGCTGCTGATTGCTTCATCGGTTTTGAGGGCGTCAAGAACGGCAAGGGCGCCGGCAGATCTTCCGCATGTGGCGGTTCCGATAAAAATCACCGGCCGGTTATTGTCCTGAAGGCGCCGCCATTTTTTACGCGCGTTTTCTTTTATTGATTCAAATTTCATTTTTTTACAATCAACTTCCGTAATTTGGGAGACGTTATATTTGCAACAACTTCTTCATTCACGGTGAGACAGGGACTTAAGGCACAGCAGCCGATGCAAGCTACAGATTCAAGTGTATACTTTCCGTCCGGCGTCGTTTCACCTTCCTCGATCCCCAGTTCTTTTTTCAAATTATCCAGAAACCGATCTGCGCCGCGGACATGGCATGCGGTACCGAGACATATTTTAATAAGCTTCTCCCCGCAGGGTTTGAACCGGAACTGCGAATAGAAGGTTGCAACGGCAAAAACCGCACTGTCCGGGATTTTCAGTTTCGATGCGGTATCCTGCATAGCTTCAAGCGGCAGGTATCCGTGCTCTTGTTGGATTTTCTGTAAAATAGAAATCAGTTCCGAGCGTTTTCCAAAATGCCGGTGCAGGATTTGTTTCACTTCATTCTGCATCCGACCGGTTTCTTTTCGGTGTTGATTATGAGAGTTTAATAATGACATAGCGAGCATTTCGATTTGTCTGAGTTAGGCCGCACTTTAATGGCAGGTTGCTTCTTCTTGATTCTTCGAAAGGGTATTCGACCATCACGCTGCATGAAGAGAAGACACCTTACAGTAAATATACAAATAAATTTTAATTTTTAAAAAACATTTCCTATTTTTTATTATCCGAACAATCGATCATGAAAACAGATGCCGTTATGAACACACGTATGCAATTCAAGACACCGTTCGAGTTGTTTAAAAACCTCAATATAATTTTTTATGCGCTGCTGGGAAGTGTATTTCTCTTTCTCATAGTTGCGTTACTACTACAGCAGCCCGATCGCTCGCTGGATGCACCTTCACCCAATATTATGATCGAATACCTGCTTGTGGTTCTGGTCATTCTGAGTATTTCGGGAGCATATATTATTTACATTGCCGGGACGAAAAAGGTTTCCGAAAAAACGCCGCTTGTGAAAAAAGCTGAACTTTTCTATACATTCTCCATTCTTAAACTTGCACTCTTCGAACTTGCCGGAATACTGGGATTGATCGGGTATATATTTACCGCCGTTCCGCTTTATCTTGCCATCGGGTTTGTTGTGATTATGCTTATGTTTCTGCACAAACCCTCGTTTCGCCGGCTCGCGGTCGAATACAAGCTTTCGAAAAAAGAACGTGAATCTATTACAGAGAACAAGCCGTTTTAAGAAATTAATTAAACACACCCCCCGCCGACACACAAACCGTCGCACCCCCTCTTGT
The DNA here is from genome assembly GCA_003562775.1 of Ignavibacteriales bacterium. Classification (GTDB taxonomy): domain Bacteria; phylum Bacteroidota; class Ignavibacteria; order T3Sed10-11; family T3Sed10-11; genus T3Sed10-11. The sequence goes on along the minus strand of PWTU01000317.1, from coordinate 188 downwards.
TAGAGGCTGATCGTTACACACACATAACACAGGGGGTTTGGTGGAGCAATCAACAGTCATTCATTATGGATGCACTTTCTCATCCATTGCCTCGGAGAGGCAAAATATTGGTAGAACACCCAAACCACCAAAGAAACCCCGGCACCTCGGAGAGGTGCGATATTATCCTCGCTTTAATCAAAAAATTC
>PWTU01000147.1 GCA_003562775.1 Ignavibacteriales bacterium | reverse complement strand
TGAGATAAAAGCTGTCCCATGACACGGGAAACCCGTCCAGCCCGCGATGATGGCGTTCTGCAACAACCGTCATCAGAAAAAACGCCATCAGCAGGCAGGCGATATAAACGCGGCGGTGCCCGCGGGAATCGCGCGCGCACGCGCATTGAGCGTCTCCGGGGCACGGGCCGGTTATCGCTGTTGATGGGGGGCCAAGGCCCGCGTACCGGGAATACAGGCCCCAAGCCGTTGCCGTGTTCAGCAGGATGGCTGCCGCCCAGAAAACTTCACAGGGCTCATCGACTGTTTCCGTTATTACGACATCGTCCTTGATGGTTCCCATCCTTCCTCAGTTGGGTTTGGATACATCGTGGGGTGTCGTGTTTGTCGTACTTGCTATGGGCGCCGGTTCGATGGTGATATCTCACGCAAATGATAGTTATTTTTGGGTTGTCTCGAAATTTTCCAATCTCGATGTGGCAACGGCATACAAGACTCATTCGATAGGAACATTGATCGTCGGTTCCGTAACTATGATCGTGATTCTGATTACCGCATGGTTTTTCGGTATATGATACCTTGCTACGGCAACATTAATCGACAGGGTGAAACACTCCCACGCTGTTTTGCAGTATTCCGATATTTCCGACGAACACTTCCACGACGTCGCCCGGTTTTAGAAACTTCTTCGGATTTCTAAAATTTCCGACGCCATGTGGTGTTCCCGTTGCAATAATATCACCCGGAAGTAGTGTAATTCCATGCGATATAAACTCAATTAACTCTGCAACGCTGAAAATCATCTTCGACGTTGAAGAATCCTGCAACAGCTCACCGTTGACCCTGCATTGTATACTCAGATTTTGCGGGTCGGGAATTTCATCTCTCGTAGCGAGACACGGACCGAGCGGGCAAAAGGTATCGATAGATTTTCCACGCGTCCATTGTCCGTCCATCGATTGCAAATCCCGTGCTGTGATATCGTTAAGGCAGGTATAGCCGGCTATATAATCAGTAGCAGCACTCCTGCGTACACGGTATGCAGTTTTTTTGATGACAACGGCGAGTTCCGCTTCATAATCAACCTGATCGGTTAATGCGGGATCCCAGGTGATCGCGTCGCCCGGATTAATGATCGATGAAGGAAGTTTTGCAAATAGTATCGGTTTTTGGGGAGGGGCAATGTTAAATTCCAGGCAATGATCCATATAATTCATTCCAACCGCAATAATTTTGGACGGAGAGAGTACGGGTCTGACAATATCCACGCTCTCGACCGGCAGAATACTTTCATCATTTAAGTATTTATCCGGGTACTCGGTAAAATCGTTCTCTATATTTCTTACAATGTTTTTAACGGCGGTAATATTCTTCTCACAACCCAGTGCCATGGAGAGAACCGGTTCATTCCGGTCGAAAAGATTATCTAATTTAAGAAGCTCACTATACCTGTGTGCGATTTTTTCTATCAGACAGATAAAATGCGAGCCGAACAATACTCCGGCAGTGTATTGTTTATTTAATTTTATACAAAATATTTTCATAGTATTATTTCTATTTCTGATTTGGATTGCGGTTTTGTTATTACTTTTTCGTAAGTCGTCTATTAATATAATCATAATTTATGAATTAGTTGCCCGGTCACACCATTGTAATAACAGTGATTTCCAGCGAGTTTGTTAATGACCCTCGATAATCGTATTTTCGGGAAATATCCAGAAACATAGTTTGAGAAATACAATTTCTTGAAACCCCTGTTGCATTTCAAAATTTTTGAACGTATATTAGGTATACCAGGTATTATTTACAAGAAAGTTAATAATATTGAGCATAGATTTTCATAATTCGAGACCACTATATCTACAGATAGTAGATGACATACGATGTCAAATTGAAAGCGGTAATCTTCGAGTTGATGACCAAGTCGGCTCGCAAAATGATTTGGCGCAGAAATATAATGTCAGTTTAATTACCGTCAAAAAAGCGTTGTCCGAACTTATAAAAGAAGGATTACTGTATTCAAGGGTGGGGAAGGGAACCTATGTAGCCAGACAGACGACCGAAGGACATAATGCGAGCTCAAAAACAATTGGCCTTGTATTGCAGGATTTAAAAAGTCCGTTCTTTTCCCTCATTGCACAGGAAGCAGAAAATGCGGCATTCAACCGTGGTTACAGTATGCTGTTTACCCACTCATCGGGTCAACTCAAAAAAGAAGAAAGCCAAATTGAACATTTTCGGGAGATGGGCGTATCCGGACTAATTATTGCATCTATGACGCATGTTCATTATGCCAATGAAACCATCCGGAAATTGCATAACGAAGGATTTCCGTATGTTATGGTTTCTTATATTCATGATCCTGATATATTTTTTGTCGGAACGGATCATGAATACGGCGGTTACATTGCAACTAAGCACCTTATCGAAGAAGGATATGAACGAATAGGATGTGTCACCGGTGAACAGGGCAACATCGTTGGTGAATTACGGTATAAAGGTTTTGCACGGGCATTGGAAGAAGCAGGCAGAGAATTGAATGATAATTATGTGTTCAACCTGCCGCGCGGCGGCGAGTGGTATGATTTTACATCCGGATACGAAGTAGGCAAAATAATCTGTGAGCTTGGTGATAGACCGGATGCGGTATTTGTTTATAATGATTTGACTGCACTGGGTCTTCAACGGGCAATACTTGAAAGTGGATTGCGTATCCCGGGTGATATTGCTCTCGTTGGTTTTGACGATATCGACCGAGCGTTATATGCACGTGCACCTTTAACTACAGTAAAACAGCCGACCGATGAAATCGGTGCGCGGGCGGTTGATCTTATATTGAAACGGCACAATAATCAGTATGCTCCGGTGAAAACTGTATTACCTCCTGAACTTGTTATACGTTCATCCTCAGCGAAAGAACAAAAAGAAGTTGGTGTTGATACTTGACATTTTAAAATATTTTATTTTTCTAATAGTTAGCATACCAGATATATCGTATAAATAATTCTTGAAAGTTCTTCCATGGAATTACTTGTCAGAAGCCTGAAAAAAGGTTACCACCCTTTAATTCTCTCACTTATGTTCATAAGTTGTGGTGTAGAGACTGATATCACGACATTGAAATTAGGTCACGGTCTCGATCCAAGTCATCCTGTTCATATAGGAATGGAATATATGGCAGATAAGGTGAAAGAACTTTCCGGTGGTTCAATGGTAATCGATATATATCCCAGCGAACAACTCGGTACCGAACGGGAGTGTCTGGAGTTGCTGCAAATCGGAAGTCTGGCAATGACGAAAGTCTCTTCCGCAGTATTGGAGGGTTTCGCACCGCAATATCGAGTGTTCGGATTACCGTATTTATTCCGCGATGATGATCACCGTTTCGAGGTATTTGAAGGTCCCATAGGACAGGAACTTCTCGTATCATTGGAACCATATCGAATACGGGGACTCTGTTTTTACGATGCCGGTTACCGAAGCTTTTACACCGTGAACAGACCGATACTAACTCCCGATGACCTCAGCGGGCTTAAAATACGGGTGCAGGAAAGTCCGATGGCGATACAGATGGTCAATATAATGGGTGGTGCAGCTACGCCTGTTTCATGGGGTGAATTGTACACTGCCTTGCAGCAGGGTGTGGTAGACGGCGCCGAGAACAACCCACCGTCTTTTTATACATCATACCATTTCGAAGTCGCACGTTATTATACTATTAATCAACATACTGCAGTCCCTGATGTGCTGGTAATCAGTAAACATGTATGGGATCACCTGACGCCTCAGGAGCAACGCTGGCTGCAACAAGCCGCCGATGAATCAGCAGAATTTCAAAAGAAGGTATGGAGAGAATCGACCGAGACATCGTTACAGGCAGTTAAGGAAGCCGGAGTGGAAATCATATATCCCCACCATGAACCGTTTTATGAACGAGTACAGCCGCTGTATGAACGATTCACAACGGATCCGCGGATCGGACCGTTACTCGAACAAATACTTGAAGCAGACTCATGAAAACATTTCGCACGATTCTCGATCGTACTCTGGAACGGTTCCTTGTTATCTTAATGGTTGTGATGGTTTTGAATGTGTTGTGGCAGGTGTTCACCCGGTTTATACTCGGTTCACCCGCAACGTTTACCGAAGAGCTTGCACGGTATATTCTGATATGGGTCGGAATGCTTGGCGCCGCATACGTTGCCGGTAAAAAAATGCATCTCTCGATAGATTACTTTACGGCGAAGATGAGGGGTGCGGTAAAGTTCTGGAGTGAGATTCTTATCCAAACCTGCATTTTTCTTTTCGGTCTTTTTGGAATGGTGATCGGCGGTGTATATCTGGTGTATCTGACGTTGCTGCTCGAGCAAACGTCTGCTGCGCTGCAAATTCCTCTCGGTTATGTCTACATTGCAATTCCGTTAGGCGGTTTACTGATAATGTATTACGCCGCGTCAGCTCTATATGAACACACAACGCAAAAGATAACGGAGTAACAGCTTTATGGAGTATCTCGGCATTCTCGTTTTAGTGGGTCTTTTTGTAATTTTGCTGTTGCTCGGCGTGCCGATAGCAGTCTGCATCGGTATATCGACGATAGGTACTATGCTTGTCACTATCGACTTTCTGCCGGCACTCACGACGGTATCACAGCGGATGGGTACCGCCCTCGATAGTTTCGCGCTGCTGGCAATTCCGTTGTTTATTCTATCGGGACATTTTATGAGCCGCGGAGGAATTGCACATCGTTTGATCGAACTTGCAAAAGTATTCGTCGGGAGATTCTCCGGCGGTCTGGCATATGTGAACATACTTGCCTGTTTATTGTTCGGTGCGATTGCGGGATCTGCGGTTGCCGCCGCTGCCGCTATCGGCGCGTTTATGATTCCCTTGATGATAAAGGAGGGGTACGACAGATCGTACGGTGCTTCGGTGAATGTGACATCGGCAACGTCGGGACTTATTATACCGCCGAGCAATATACTTATCGTTTATTCACTTGCAAGCGGTGGCGTCTCTATTGCCGCTCTCTTTCTTGCAGGATATATACCAGGGATATTAATGGGTATAACGCTTATGTTTGTCTCCGGCATCCTTGCCCGGAAGAATCGTTATCCGGTGGGAGAAAAAGTATCATTCGTTGACGGTGTGAAGAAATTTTTCGATGCGTTGCCGAGTCTCTTACTCATCATTATTGTCGTCGGTGGAATCATCGCCGGGTATTTTACGGCAACCGAAGCGTCGGCAATCGCGGTGTTGTATACGTTTATTCTGTCGGTTGTTATATACAGAGAAATTAAATTCAAGGATGTCCCTCAGGTGTTGCTCCAGTCTGTCGTCACGACCGGTGTAGTAATGTTTCTCATCGGTACATCCATGGCGATGTCGTGGATTATGTCGTATGAAAACATACCGCAGAATATTACCTCCGTGCTGCTGTCGCTCACAGAAAGTAAGCTTGTAATTTTATTGATAATAAATGTTGTGCTGCTCGGTGTGGGTACCTTTATGGATATTACGCCGGCTGTTCTGATCTTCACACCGATATTTTTGCCCGTTGCAGTAGAGCTCGGACTCGATCCCATCCATTTCGGGATTATCATGATAATGAATCTCTGCATCGGATTATGTACGCCGCCCGTGGGTACCGTGCTGTTTGTCGGCTGCGGGATTGCAAATACAACTATAACGAAAATGGTTAAACCGCTAATACCATTGTTAATTGGAATGATTTTCACGCTTCTGGTAGTAACTTTTGTCCCGGAATTGAGCATGTTCCTACCGCGATTGTTCGGGTTTTAAAAATTGATTGTTTTCAGGAAAGGTGTCATAGATTATGATTCAAAATTAATTACACGAATTACTCGGAATTCATAACAAACCCCGGTCACTTGCAGGCGATTAGAAATTCTTACCTTTTCCCGTGAGAATTTTTGAAAAACAGACCTATCATGTATCGGGAAGTCTGGAAAGAGTTCCGGAACCCCGCTCGATGTGGAGAAGGGTCGATATTCTCATCAATGCGGCCGGAGTAAACAGTGCGACCTCGTTTCTGGAAAGAGACGAAGAAGAATGGGAGCATATCATGTCCGTAAATTTGAAAGGAGCTTTTACTGCCTGTCAGGTGCTCGACAATGCCATCCTGAAACAGGCGCTTGAGTGGAGCGAGGCAGTGAACGCCACAGTTGCCGATCTGGTAAGCGGTATCCCCCGTTTCCGTATGTTCGGGAAAGTCTTCAGAAGCTCGAATTCGTCGCGGATATGATGGTTGTCTCTGCGACTCCTGTCGAAGCACTGAATAAAGAATGGAACGAGAACGGTATAGATCAATACGTGCGCGAGATAGCCGGTCAGGAAATGGGATCGATAAAGGAACATCTTGAGCTTGCTGCCGTGGGGAAATACGAATCGGAACCAATATATGATAAAACTATTTATAGACAAAACGATCGAATTCTGTGACGAGTAATTGGTTACAATCGGTTACAATCGGTTGCTATCAGTTCCAAACAGTTACGTTGAGGATTGGCTACCGCAAGCAACCGATATTAACCGATAGTAACTAATCTTAACCTTTCGTAACCGATTAATATTTAGAATTTTATAAATTTTGTATGAAATTAATATGCTAATAGAAAAAAAAACTAAACAAGATTCATTAACTGATCGTGAGCTCAGCGAATTCATGGCCGGTGCCCTGGCGGATATTCCGGTCGATGATAAGAAGGTGCTTGTGATCATACCCGACAGCACGCGTACTGCACCGCTTCCGTTGTTTTATATACTGCTTCATCAGCATCTCGTTGATCGTGTAAAGAAGCTCGATTATCTCATCGCACTCGGTACACATCAGCCGATGTCCGGCGATGCTATCGACCGTCTGCTCGGCAGAACAAACGGTACCGTACCGCGCTACGATGTTTACAATCATAAGTGGAATGACCCTGCACAATTAAAAGAGATCGGCTTAATAAAAAAAGAG
>PWTU01000569.1 GCA_003562775.1 Ignavibacteriales bacterium | reverse complement strand
GTATTAAAATCGATTGAATATTGACTGTATGTCCGGAGAGAAAAATCTCCGTGCGTAATACCCAACCGGATCGTTTGAAATCCCCGGATATGCGTCGTTGTCGTATACTGCCCTACTCCACCGAGCTGTCCGTCAACTCTATCCCAGGAATAAAATGAGGTGTTGAACCGACCACTGATTGTTTGACATTCTGCAGGGTGGGGAAAATACAAGACAAGAAGCACGATCACTGATATAATTGAAATTGTTTTCATATACAAACCTGTTAAAAGGTAATTTCGGATGTACTTTAACTTCACCACAATCAAGAATTGTCAATCTCAGCTTCAGAGTTGCCTGAAACAGACGTAGTGATGATTGTGAATGGTGAGTAAAAAAACAGGCCGTGCGATTATCCACCACACGACCTGTTCTTATGAATCATTAATTCGGAACCGGATGAGCAATTTTTTCCATATCACGCTCAAACTCGAACCCCTTATAAGTCGGGCTATTCTCGTTATGACAGGCAATGCACGCATCAGCATCACCGGCGCCGACAATGAGACCTCGCTCTCTACCTGCTTCAGGATCTCTTGCATGTATTGCACGGTATTCCGAACCGGCACCGTGGCAGGTTTCACATTGGACGCCGTCTTCAATCTTAAACCTATTGCCCAATCGTTCTGGAGGCAAATCCCAGCCGGTTGCGTGGCAAACTAAACATTCCGGTGCTTCATGCGGCGGCGTTTCAATTCCCATTTCCTGGGCTATTTCAATTGACTCTTCAGTTTTTAATGTCTCATATGCACGGGCATGTAAGCTTTCACGCCAGATCCTCTCCTGCTCTCCTTGTGCTTCGGTTCTGTGGCATATTACACACTGTGCAACCCCGATATACTGGGCTTCGTTTAGTGCGGGTGGTGTCGCAGCGATTGCAGATTGATCGGTTGTTCGATTGTTATCCGGCAATACAAATACAGCCGCTATAACGATGATCGAAAGTAAAAAACCGAATAATAAAATACGATAAGTCATACAAGGTCTCCTTATATTCTATATGCAGGTTAGCTATTATGTTGTTGGTAGTAATTAAACTGCTTACGCTTGTTTTGATCTCCTTTTGATTAATTGAGACCGAGAAAGATATAAACTATATTAACTTTTTCTCGGATTTATGTCAAGCATTTACATAAAATTCTTGTGTTTTATTAATTCGAAAATTTTTTCAATTATATTTTCGGCATCATTTTTGTAGCGTTGTTTAATTTCGTTCTCATACGCATCATGCGGGATAATACCTGACAGTTTCACGCAAACGCCTAAAGCGCCTACGGCCGCCCGATCCGCCCCGAATGATTTTCTGAACGGTAATTTCAGACATTGTCCTTTTACGTTCTCTATATCCAAAGACGTATCAACGAATAAAATGGTTTCATCGGTACATCGAGAAAGTAAGCCATTCGCCGTAATTTCACGCAACCCGTCAGCAGAGGTAATTATTACGTATCCCGGTTCTTCAATGCCGGTATAGTGTATTTCCTCCGGACTTAGTATAACCTCCGAGATTGAAAATCCGGATCCTTGTGTCACGGGATTATCATTCTTTTGCGTTGCGTGTAATCCTGAAGAAATAGCAGCATTTAGTAATAAATATGATGATAGCTGCACCCGTTCACCTGCTGTGCCGGCTACTACAACACCTATTTCTTTTTTCAGCGAACTTGTAAATTCTTTATTAATTATCCGACTGCTTTTCTTTATTAACGAATTATATGCTTCAATATCAATACTATTTTTATATAGATATGAAAACTCTTCCCGATCTTTTCTGTTAACCAACACGCCCAGCGGTTTTTCTTGCTTATGTATCGTTTCCTTTAATTTTTTACCGTCAATCCCGCCATGCTTTATTCCGTATTCCGGGCATATCTCCATAATTTCCACCAAGGCAAAACCGGGATAATCAATGGCTTGTGCAATTATCTCCGAAAGATTTTTATCGGTGGCAAGCGCACGCGCTATGAATCCGCCTTCACAGCTTTCGACGAGTTTACAAATATCCAAAGGAGGTACGATATTTCCGCCGGGTGTCGTCGTTGTCACCATCTCATACGGAGTAAACGCCGAATGCTGTCCCCCTGTCATTCCATACAGATAATTATTACAAACAAGCACGGTAACGTCAACATTGAGCAGTGCTGCATGAACGATATGTAATAAACCGATCGTCGCTCCACCGTCGCCGAGGATAACAATTGTTTTTAAATCCGAATCGTGGAGAATACTATCGGCTAACTCAATACCGGCGCCGAACGCGGTAGAGCGGCCATGCGTTGTATGCACGGTGTGAATATCGGAAAATAATGCATCGACAAGACCTATGCAGCCGATATCACTAACAAGGTTGATGCCGGACGGATCGCGCTGCAGTATAGTCAGTGCTTTATCAAGATATCGAACGGAATGTGTATGACCGCATCCTTTGCAAAACGGGAACTTCACGCCATCGACCAAATATGTATCGTAGGTTTGTTCGCTCATCGATCACACTACCTTTTCGATTATTTCATCGGGAGTAATCATCGACCCGATTTTGTTAACGCCAACTATTTCGATATCGTTAAATATTTTCTGAATTTCCGACCGGTATAGTCCGCCGAAATTTTCTTCCGGGATAACAATCCGTTCAATGCCCCGCAGCGAAGCGCGAATTTTATTCTCAGGTACGGGAAACAAGGAAAGTACATTTAGCCAGGATACCTTTTTTCCGCTGTTCCGAATACGCCGCACCGCCTCACGTGCAGTACGTGCACAAATCCCGTAACTCATTATGATCGTTCGCGCACCTTCATCAATGTCGCGTTTTACCAATTCCATCTGGTTCGCATGCGCATCTATTTTCTTTTGAAGATGATATAATACTTCCAGCGTTTCGGGTGAATTTTTTTGTAAGCGTCCGGCTTTATTATGGGCCGATCCGGTAACGGTAGCTTTTAATTTACCCCCCACCGGGACAAAACTCGGCACATCTTCGGGATTCTCAAAATAGTAGGTATTGAGCCGTTTATCTTTCCCGTTATCCGGGTGGATAATTCGCTGTCTGCTTAAAGTCGTTAAGTCGTGTATTTTCATATAGTCAACATCTTCCGATGTCATACCGACTTCTTTATCGAGCAGCACGACGACAGGGGTGCGCAGCAACTCGGACCACGTAAATGCAATATGCGTTAACTCATAACATTCGATAGGATTACTTGGAGCAAAAACCGGTATCGTATAACCGCCTGAAGTACAATGTTCAACAAGCAGTACATCGCCCTGGGCGTTTTGTGTTGCGCCGCCGGTACTCGGACCGAGGCGCTGTACGAGTGGTATGACTACCGGCGTCTCTGTCATTAATGCGTACTGTACGGTTTCGGTCATCAGCGCCCAACCGGGTCCCGAAGTGGCTGTCATAGATTTCTGTCCGCGTAAGGAAGCGCCGACGCAATATGCCAGAGCCGATATCTCATCGGGTGCGCTTATTGCAACTCCGCCTTTCCCGGGAAGCATATCGATCATAATCTTATATATACCCGATGCAGGTGTAATGGGATATCCCGCAAAAAATTTACATCCTGCGCGAAGTGCACCTTCTGCGACCATCTGATTACCAGATCGAATTCGAATCATCGATTGAACTGAATCCATTGCATTCATCCGGCGATACCTTTTTCATTATCCCGTTGAACCTGTATTTCATCGATTATTTTCTTCAGGTCCTCTCTGCTAACCCGTTCATCGATAACCTGCTGTACAAGTAATTCTCGGATTCTCACATCGCCGATCTTCCGGGCTGCTTTTTTCAGATATTGATAACTCTCACGTTTATGATCAACGGCACGTTCAAGTATATCTTCGAGAGAAAAATTTTCCAATACCTTGTCGAAATCCATACCTCAGTCTGCGTTTATTATTTATTTACTTTACATCCGCCGGCACAGTGGCATCGGATTGTGCAAGCTCGATACCGCGGCGTATTGCTTTTTCATTAAGCGGCAGAAGTTTATGATGCCGCTCGGGAAGCACTTTGCGCAATGCCTCTATTACAGTTTCAATCTGTACTATCGGTTTTATCCCGAGCAAACCTCCGAGTGCAATCATGTTCATAATCCGTTTATTTTCCATTTTTACCGCTTCTGCACTCGCGGCTAACGGAACGATTGTAATATCATCGCGCGTAGGAAGATTTATGATATTGGTGCTGTCATAAATCAGTACCCCTCCCGGTTTCACCGCGCGCTCAAATTTATCGAGCGATGGTTGGTTTAAAACAACCGCCGAATCGAACTTTGTCACAATCGGTGAACTGATCTGTTCGTCGCTTACAATCACAATACAGTTTGCGGTTCCTCCCCGCATTTCCGGACCGTAAGACGGCATCCAGCACACTTCCTTATTTTCGATCATACCGGCATACGCGAGCATCATTCCCATTGAAAGCACACCCTGTCCGCCGAAACCGGCAAATATCATTTCTTCATTAAGAATATTTTTTGTCATAACACATTTTCCTGTTATTCATCGTTGGGTACTTTAAGATCGCCAAGAGGATAAATGGGTAACATATTTTCTTCCAGCCATTTGTTTGATTCAACGGGAGTCATTTTCCATCCCGATGGACAATTGGAAACCACTTCAATAAAGCAGAGTCCTTTTCCTTTCATCTGGTATTCAAAGCTCTTCGTTATGGCTTTTTTAGCGACGCGCACGTTGCGCGGATTGTTTACGGCAACTCGTGTAACATAGTATGTTCCCGGCAACATCGCGACCAGATCGGTCATTTTTATCGGATGCCCGACATGATCAGGATTTCGACCGAACGGCGAGGTTGAGGTTTGCATCTTATCAAGTGTTGTGGGCGCCATCTGTCCGCCGGTCATCCCGTAAATAGCATTGTTGATAAAAACCATGAGTATTTTCTCACCGCGGTTTGCCGTATGTATAGTTTCGGCGGTTCCGATAGCGGCGAGATCGCCGTCTCCCTGATATGAAAATACTATTCTATCGGGAAGCACCCTCTTAATGCCCGTCGCAACGGCAGAAGCACGGCCGTGTGCTGCTTCCTGCATATCGATGTCAAGGTAATTATATGCAAAGACCGAGCACCCGACCGGCGCGACACCAATTGTTTTATCTTTAATACCAAGTTCCTGAACGGCCTCCATTAATAACCGGTGTACGACACCGTGGGCACAACCGGGACAGTAGTGCATACGCAAATCGGTTAACGTTCCCGGTCTTTCATACACGACATCCATACCATCAAAATCAATCTCGAAGTTTTTTTCAATTACAGAATTGGTGCTCATACCGTTTCCTCCTTCTTACTAATTGACTCGGGCGTTACCATTTTTTCCAATCGATCCAACACCTCCTCAGGCGTCGGAATAACACCGCCCATACGCCCGTAAAATTCAACGGGTACCTTTCCGTTCGCTGCAAGCCGGACATCTTCGTACATTTGTCCTGCATTCATTTCAACGGTCAGTATACCTTTGATCCGTCTGCACAGTTTATTTATCTGGTTGACGGGGTAAGGAAACAGGGTTATCGGCCGCAGCAACCCGGCTTTAATTCCTTTCTCCCGGGCAAGCTGCACTGTCTTGTGAGCTATGCGGGCGCTTAATCCATACGCAATCAAAAGATATTCGGCATCCTCGGTTTGCACTTCCTGATAGCGCACCTCATTTTCCTGCACCTTACAATATTTCTTTTGCAGGTGTTGATTGATCTTCTCCATCTGTTCGGATTTGATGTGTAACGATGTTATGATGTTACGTTGTTCTCTTCCGTTCATTCCCGTGGTGGCCCATGGATGTTTAATCCTTTTTGACGGATCATACTCGCGAAAGGATACTTTTTCCATCATCTGACCGAGCGCTCCGTCGGCAAGTATCATAACCGGGTTACGGTATTTATCGGCAAGGTCGAAGGCATCGAAGACCATATCTGCCATTTCCTGGACAGTTGCGGGAGCAAGGACAATCAATTTGTAATCACCATGACCGCCTCCTTTTACGGCTTGAAAATAATCCCCTTGCGAGGGCTGAATTGTTCCAAGACCGGGTCCGCCGCGGTTAATATTGACTACCAGACAGGGCAGTTCGGCGCAGGCAATATACGACAACCCCTCCTGCATCAAGCTGATGCCGGGACTGGATGATGAAGTCATTACCCGTGCTCCGGCGCCCGCCGCACCGTAGATCATATTGATGGAGGCGAGTTCACTTTCTGCCTGTAGAACTACCATTCCGCGTTTTTCGCCGTGCTGTGAGAGATATTCCAATACTTCCGACTGCGGTGTAATTGGATAACCAAAATACGCCTGACACCCCGCACGCAATGCAGCTTCTGCTATCGCCTCATTCCCTTTCATTAATAATGTTTCGGACACGATTGCACCTCTTTATTTGTCGTTTATTGAAATTGTTACGTCACTCCGGACGTTACTAATGCGCGCCACTTCTTCGCGGCCGTTCTTCTTTTTTTTCGGTTGTCTATACACCGTAATTACGGCATCGGGACAAACGAGCGCACAATTTATACATCCGGTACAATTATCCTCGATTTGAACTGCATAGTGATACCCTATTTTATTGATCTCATTGGAAAGAGCGAGAGTATCCTGGGGACAAGCTTCTATGCAAAGTTCGCACCCTTTACATGTTTCTATGTCTATTTGTACTGCACCTTTTATAGCCATGTTAATTACTTCCGTTTGAGATTTTGTTTATCTTTATCATCTTGGTTATTGAGTTCTTTTTCCGAAACATAATCTTTATCATAAATCGTCAGATATTCAGTTTCGGTTTTTTTAAACGCTTCGGTACGCTTAATTTTTTCCAGTTCGAGCGGATGCTCGTGCGCCATTTCTTCTTCGGTTATGGTTCCTTTCAACCATGCAAGATTCATCGGATAGACATCGGGATTAAATATCACAAAATATAAATGCCATATCAGAATCGATAATGCAGCCAACCATGCTTCGTAGAAATGGATCAAACGCATTACGTCGTGAAATACCAACGAAGTCAAATTAATAAAGTATGTTTCAAACCAGAGCACAAATCCGGTTACCACCATAAGCGCCGTTCCCCAAACGAGCGCCCAATATTCGGCTTTCTCGACATAACCGAAGCGGCCGAATTTTGGTTTGGTTTTGGAGAAGCCGAAGTTATATTTCATTACGTTGATCGCATCCCACAGGTCCTGCACTTTCGGAGCGAGATCCCGTATCAGTTCACGACCGCGTTGGGTTGCAATAACATAATACAGATGATACACGCTGCCGACGATCATCAACACCCCTGCAATGCGGTGCAACCAACTTCGTGTTTCGTAAAACCACGGAACATATTCTCTGAATGGTATCACCCAGAACGCATCTGGATAACTTAACATAAAGCCGGTAATAACCAGCAGCGGAAAACTGACCATTAAACTGCCGTGTTGTAAACGTTCGCTTAACGTCATTCGAACATACAAACCGCGCCCGACGTGTCCATGTTCGATTCCCATTCGTCGTTGCATCAGTTTATTTTTGGATTTCCTGTAAAAGTCGAACGCATTATGCACGAACATTCCACCGACTATTGTTACGATAAGTACAATATACAATGATGATATAAACTGAATCCACATCGATTCATCGGGATCGCCGATATAATGTACTTTGCCGCGGGCAAAGTTTGCCGTCGCACCGGGATGGCAGTCGCCGCACGTTGCAGCAATATTATCGATGTGTACTTTCGAGCGCGGGTCGGTCGACGGTAAAATTTTATGTGCTCCATGACAACTGGCGCAATTAGCTACATTGGCGCCGCCTGCACGCATTGCGGTACCGTGATAGCTATCGACGAAGCTGCTCACCCGCCCGGCACTCAATCCGTATCGCTCGGTGAGGCGCACAGATTCATGGCAGGCGCCGCAAACATCCGTCGCAAGACGAACCGCTGAAACGGGAGCACGCGGATCGTCGTGTTTATAAATTGTATGTTCACCGTGACAATCGGTACATGTCGGTGCATCCCGGATACCGCGCATAAATGCAGCACCGTGACTGCTGATCATATATTCGTCATACACATCCTGATGACACTCACCACAGGTCTGGTTAACATTTCGCCGGTGAAGTTTTGAATTCGGGTGATCGGGATCGAGTATTTCGTGTGAACCATGACAATTACTGCACGTAGCAGACTCCAAATTACCTGCTTGCAATGCCATACCATGCACACTTTGATCGTATGAAGCAATGAACCCTGCTGTTACCGGTACTATTGCACGTACTTCCGGATCATCAAGATGACATGTTTTACATGTTTCCGCTTCACGTATTTTATGAACCGGCGAATCATCGCTCGTGATGGTTGTGATCGTATGCTCGCCATGGCAATCGGTGCAAACCGGCGCACTTCTGACACCGCGTGCAAATGCTTGCCCGTGGTTCGACCTGCGAAGCTCAGCGAACGGCTCACCGTGGCATTGTGCACAGGTATTGTTGATATGTGAACGATGTACGGTTGACCGCACGTCGTCTGCAGGAAAAACATTGTGTGAACCATGACAATCGCTGCACGATGCCGATGTTTTCCCTTCTTCTATGGCGAGGTAATGAATGCTGTGTTCATACTGATCCATGAATTGCCGCGATCGTTCACCGAAATGTTCTGCGAACTCATCCGACAAATGACAGGTAAGACAGGTTTCCTGTTCCCGGACAAATCTATCCATCGATACGTCGTGTGAATGATGACAATCGACGCAGGAGGGGGCTGCAGGATTACCTGCAAGAAAGTATTGTCCGTGTATGCTCGTCTCTTCCTGCTCTTTAATATCGCCATGGCATGTTCCGCACGTCTGTTGTACATTTTCGGCATGTACTTTCGATTGCGGGTCGGCAACACTGAACACTTCGTGTCCGCCGTGGCAATCGACACAGGATGCATTAACGGAACCGTCGGCTTTTTTAATTGCGTGTGAACTTCTAACGAACTTTGCAATATCTCCCGTATCGTGGCAAGTCATACATGAAGCGATGTCGTTGCGCTGCTCGAAGGACGGGCGTACATAGTGAGAGGTATGACAATCATAACATTGCGGCGCATCCGGATGTCCTTCCTGAAGCGCTTTGAAATGTATGCTCTTTTCCAAACCCGGTGTATCGTGGCACATCGAACAATCCACCTGTTCAATCGGATCTGCGTGTGGTATATCAAAGGGATCGAAGCCGAAGTGGCAATCTACACATTGAAATACTCCGTGCATAGACCTTTCGAATTTTTCCCGATCGACAAATAAGCTCACTTCCTCACCGTTACGAATCATCGCAAGGTCGGGATCCGTATGGCACATCAGGCAGTCTTCGTTATCCTGCGAGAAAGTGACCGGGCTTGCTATAAAAAATATCAGCAATAAAACCGGCATAAATCCAAATTGTTTCAATTTTTGCCGTTCCTGTTGTAAGTGATGAAATATTCTACAATTTCATTATGATTTAAGTACAAGATTTATGCCAATGGATTATTCAATTGAAAAATTGTATTTATATTCTATTTTAAGCAATTTTTATTTTATATCTTCCAAAAATTAGCAAATAAAAAATGTTGCTTCTTATAAATGGGAATATATGTGGAAAATTCTAACAGAATAATTAGAATAAACCGGTAATTACACCGTTTTCATCAACGGTGACATTCCATGCAGCCGGTTCCTTCGGCAATCCGGGCATCTCCATAATATCGCCGCACAGCGGAACAATGAATCCGGCGCCGGATTTAACCCGGATATCGTCTATCCTGAGTTTAAAATCGCGGGGCCACCCCTTCATTGACGCCTGATCGGATATGGAGTATTGTGTCTTGGCCATACAGATATATAATTTTCCAAGTCCAATTTTCTCGTAAAGATCAAGCAATCGAATTGCCTTTCGTGAATACTCCACTTCGCTTGCACCATAAACTTTCTTCGCCACCGCATCAATTTTTTCAATCAATGGTGCATCGGTAGTATATACCGGTGCATAGTTGCTTTCAGTCTCATCGGTCAACTGAATTACTTTTCGCGCCACTTGCGTCAATCCTTCTGCACCTTTTGCAAATCCATCGGCAACCGCAAAACGGAGATTTTCTTTTTCAAGCAGCCCGGAAAGTACCTCTATCTCGCGATCGGTGTCGTGCGGGAAACGGTTAATTGCTATGACAACCGGCAATCCGAAAACATCTCGCATAAGATGAACATGCGCGCGGACGTTGTCGAAACCTTTCTCAATGGCTTCTGTATTTTCGTCTTTGAGGTCGTTTTTGCCAACGCCGCCATGGAATTTCAGCGAACGCGCCGTTGTCACGATCACCGCCGCATCGGGACCGCGACCGATTTGAGGCGAAACTATATTCAAGAACTTTTCGGCGCCAAGATCCGAGCCGAATCCGGCTTCTACTACAGCATACTCTGACAGTGAGAGCGCCGCATCAATCGCCGCAAGAGAGCAAGTGCCATGTGCGATGTTTCCAAAAGGACCGGTATGAATAACAGCCGGAGACCGGTCTGAAGTTTGAACAAGATTCGGCAACAACGCATCCTTTAATAATGCCGCCATTGATCCCTCGGCGCGAAGTTCTCTTACATAAATCCCGCGTTTCTCTTTTGTTAAGCCGACCAGAATATTTCCGAGTCGTTCCTTCAGATCCTCATAAGACCGGGAAAGTCCAAGTATTGCCATTATTTCTGATGCAGGCGTAATCACAAACGATTCTTCACGCATCGGGCCGCTTTTGAACGCCTCAAGGCCAATTATGATCTTTCGCAGTGCACGGTCGTTCATATCAATAGTGCGGGGCCAGAGAATGCGCGTCTGATCTATACCGAGGGGATTGCCATGAAATACGGATGCATCAGTCATTGCGGATAGTAAATTATGTGCGGATGTAACTGCGTGGAAATCACCCGTGAAATGAAGATTAATCTCGTCCATTGGCTGCCCCATAGTCCGTCCTCCGCCGGTCGCCCCACCCTTAATGCCGAAAACCGGACCAAGAGAAGGTTCACGCAATGCAACAATTGATTTTTTTCTCTGTTTCCATAATGCCATCGAGAGACCGATTGAAATGGTTGTCTTCCCTTCACCAAACGGAGTCGGTGTCGTTGCAGTAACAAGAATTAGTTTTCCGGTTTTTTCCCCTTTCTTTACTGCTATCGACTCGGATCTAATCTTGGCTTTATAATTTCCGTAAAGTATAAGATCTTTTTCATCGAGATTAATTTTAGATGCTACTGTACGGATATCATCGAGAGTTGTATTCTTATCTATTGTCATATTTTTCACTTTATCGGAATCGTTTCCGGGATTCATAATTATTACTCCTATTTAATCATTTTTCCAAGCGGCATTATATATAACGGATATTCACCGTCCTCAAGCTGCAACACATCCGACACCCTGTCGTCATAAAAAGCGCCAATAACAACCGTACCGACATCGAGTGCTACTCCCTGTAAATAAACATTCTGTGCAACGTGTCCTGCTTCCATATAAACATACCGGAGAGCACGTTGTCCGTATCGCTGCTCTGTCCGTGCAAGCACACCCGTAATAATCATAACCACGGGAGCATTGATAATCGAGGGCTGCCGGAGTGCAGCATTAAACAGTTCCTCACGAAGATCGCCGTCGATTTTCTTCTCCAGTTTATGGGTCCGGCAATTATACCGGTATACGCCGTCCGGTACATCAGCCGTGTTGGTAATAATAAGATATACTTCCATTGGAAAGGTAGCACCGGCAGAGGGCGCTGTTCGAAAACCGGTGGCTTCATCGGTTATACCTTGCGCCGACCAAGCCAATTGCGAAATTTCTTTTAATGATAATGAAACATCTTCATAGTCGCGCACCGATCTGCGCTGCTGTAAGGTTTCTTCGATCGAAACTTTGCCGGTTCGATCCGGCGCCGGTAAAGTAATTGTAGGTAGATCGTTCATATCGTTATCGTGATCAGGGACTGAACAAGAAAGTAATAAGGTAATTACGCCAATAAGCAATAGGTTCATCATGTTACTCCTTTCCGGATTTATTATCCGCTTGCGGCTTCGATGCTTCGAGATTGACGCCTTCCATCGTTATAAACTTATTTCCGGAAAGATGTCCAAGCGGTTTCAAGTTTTTTCGCATAACGGCATCGTCCTCGTGCACAAGATCATCTCGAACATCAACCGCAACCACTTCACCGATTACAAGAATATGATCGCCGCACTCGAATTCATTCCGGAACCTGCACTCAATATTTACCTGGCATTCTTTAATCTTCGGCGCCGATATTTGCAAGGCAGATACAGCCGTTAAACCGAGCTTTGCGAACTCATCGGGTTCCCTATCGAGATGAGCTGATAGATACACGGCATCCAATAATCCCGGATCCGGTACACCGATTGTGAATTCGGCTTGCTCTTTTATGATTCGATATGTGTGGGTTGTCGGTTTTAGAGATACGGCAATAAGCGGCGGATCTTTCGACACGACGTTCCACCACGCAAATGGTGCTATGTTATTCCGATTATTTTTATCGATTGTGGATATTAAGATCGCAGCCGTCGGGGGTGTTGCATATAATGTCCGTACAGTGTTTATCTGCATTATTTTGTGCCTTGATGTTTAATGTTAAAGAAAATATATCAGCCGTGAACGACTATCCCGAGCGATATATATCAGGCACTCTACGAGTATGAAAAGTTATTTCTAAATCAAATAACAAACAATTAAGCCAAGGAGGATAGAGGGGTGGTTGACACCCCTATATCTAATAAATAAGATGTGCTCAAAAAATATGCCAGAAAAATAGGCATTTATACGAAATAGGAAGGGGTATATCTTGATTTTTCAATATTCAATAATAAATATTTCTCAAAAACGGGAATTTTACGCTTGAAATATTAATTCCCGGACGGAGGATCCATTTTATGCAACATAAACAGGAACAACTCCCGCTTTTTTACCAGCTCCAATTTCCGATATATATTTATCGTTTGCAATATGCCGCCGAATGATACGATGATCAACAATCCCACATACTGCCATGGAATCCAAGCCGCACCGAATACTGTTGCCAATGACGCAAAACATACCACCGCACCGAGAACCATGGAGAGTGAGGTATATTTACGTAATTGATTCTTATATAGCGTAATTTCCCGCCTGACTGCGGCTAAGGAAGAGGTGCTTTTCTGATTGCTCTTCTCGTTCATCCCGATATAATTCAATTGAATTTCCAGAACCCTTCGTATCTCCTGTATCGTATCCATAACTAATCTCTCAGATAATTAATAATGTGTAGTTTATCGGATTATACGAATAGGTGATAAAAATGTTGCGGCAATAGGGTTATATCTATTTTATAATTCCACTTAAAACGCAGCACTCACGATTGCTTGTGCTTCTTCCTGCATCTTCGCAAGATGATCTTTTCCTTTAAAGCTTTCGGCATAAATTTTATAAATGTCTTCGGTGCCTGAGGGGCGGGCCGCAAACCAGCCGTTCTCGGTTACCACTTTAAGTCCTCCGATGGGGGCATTGTTTCCCGGTGCGTGAGTGAGCTTTGCAATGATTGGTTCTCCGGCAAGCTCGGATGCTTTCACCATTTCCGGCGATAAATTTGCCAGCGCTTTTTTCTGATCCCGGTTTGCAGGAGCATCTATTCGTTCATATACCGGGCTGCCGAACCGGTTTTCAAGTTCTTTATAATGTTCACCCGGATCGCGATTGGTGGTAGCGGTGATTTCTGCTGCCAGTAAATCGAGAATTATGCCGTCCTTGTCGGTCGTCCACACGGATCCATCGGTTCGTAAAAACGAAGCGCCCGCACTCTCCTCGCCGCCGAATCCAAACGAGCCGTCGATTAACCCGTCGACAAACCATTTAAATCCAACAGGAACTTCAGATAGTTTACGGCCGAGCGCTTGTGCAACACGATCAATCATCGAGCTCGATACTACTGTTTTACCAACCGCCGCATCTTTCCGCCATTCCGATCGATTTGAAAATAAATAATGAATTGCAACGGCGAGATAATGATTCGGATTTAACAAGCCGGCGCTTCGCGTCACTATTCCGTGCCTGTCGTAATCGGGGTCGTTTCCGAATGAAATATCGTACCGATCTTTTAATTCAATCAAGCTTGCCATTGCATACGGTGATGAACAATCCATACGAATTTTTCCATCCTTATCCACTGTCATAAATGAAAAGGTGTAATCGATGTGCGGATTAACTATATCAATCGAAATATCATAAAGATCGGCCACCGGTTCCCAGTAATCGATTCCCGATCCACCCATCGGGTCGACGCCGATTTTTATGCCGGCCGATTTTATCGCATCCATATCGATAATGTTTTTTAAATCTTTTACGTACGGCATAACATAGTCATACTCCCGAACCAATGCGGTTTTTACGGCTCTTTCGTACGGCATTCTCCTGATTTCCTTGAGATCATTGCGAAGGATTTCATTCGCGCGGTTCTGTATGCTTTTCGTCAGATCGGTATCGGCCGGGCCGCCGTGCGGGGGGTTGTATTTAAAGCCGCCGTCTTCAGGAGGATTGTGCGAGGGGGTAATGACAACTCCATCCGCTTTCCGATTTTTTTCATTATTGTTGTGTGTAAGAATTGCGTGTGATATTGCCGGCGTCGGCGTGGGGCGCAACCTGCTTTGAATCATAACCTGAACATCGTTTGCAGCAAACACCTCGAGCGAAGTTGCATGCGCCGGTTCCGATAATGCGTGAGTATCCATTCCAAGGAAAAGAGGACCGGTAATATTATTTTTCTTTCTCACCTCGACAATTGCCTGAGCAATAGCCAGGATGTGGTTTTCGTTAAATGCATGCTTGAGAGAGGTACCCCGATGGCCGGAGGTTCCGAAAGCAACTTGATGCGTGGGATTATCGGGGTCGGGTTTATGCGTATAATACGCTGAGATTAATCGTGGAATATTTATTAGAATTTCTTTCGGCGCCGGTTTACCGGCTAATGGATGAAGGGGCATTGAGTCTCCCTAGTAAGTATTTATTGTTTTTCAAACCAGATATTTCGCACCCTGCCTCCCGATAACCGGAAACCCTCGATATTATTGCGTCTATCCTTCACAAACTCAACGGTGCGGAACCACCACTGATTTCCAGAAAACCAGTCATTAATGATCGGCGTCAGTTCGATATCGCTGTGACGTCGATGTGTGGCAATGAGACTTCCGTTGCGTAACTCTATTGTATAAAATGTACCGAGTTCTTCACTATAATATCTGCCGGTATACTGGAGCAACTGTTGTTGTGTCGGTGAATAATTTTTATTTGCAGGCGTGTCGGCGTCCTGCCTGCGACGCGGCCGTAAACCGGTGTTTATTTCCATGGGTCCCAATGAATCGCCGAGAAAAATGTCGGCAATATCGAGTGCGACTCGCTGTGGAACTATCGTGCTTAAATTGCTCAATACAATCACGGCAAAATTGTGTTCCGGGAATCTGCCTGCATAGCTTCGAAAGCCGGCATCGGCGCCGCCATGACCGACGAGGGGTGTACCACGATAATCGGTTATCTGTAATGCAAATGCATACTCTATGTTTTCCCCGTCATTCAATCTCCCCCGGCGATGCATTGTATCGATAACATTCTCATTTCCAATTGTGTGAGAATTAAAATTTTTCAGCCAAAGTGCAAGGTCTTCAACGGTTGTAAACAAACTTGTTGCTCCTGCATTTGCATAATTCAGCACACTCTTTTGGAATCCCCCTTCTCTCAAAGGAGCATACGAATACGCGCGATTCGGAACAATATGCCGGTGG
The DNA here is from genome assembly GCA_003562775.1 of Ignavibacteriales bacterium. Lineage (GTDB taxonomy): Bacteria > Bacteroidota > Ignavibacteria > T3Sed10-11 > T3Sed10-11 > T3Sed10-11. The sequence continues at coordinate 7,083 of PWTU01000569.1, read as the reverse complement.
TCGTTATGAAAATGGGTGTTATACATACCGAGCGGTTTAAAGATGTTCTCATCGGTCCATTCTTGAAAAGATTGACCGGTAACCCGTTCGACAACCTCCGCAAGAACGGTATATCCCATATTCGAATATAAGTATTCTTCACCGGGAGTGAAATTTAATTTGCGCTGATGTTGCAACATCTTCAGGATATGTTCTCGTGTAATAACATCATCCAGCCGCCAGCCCGCCATTGCGAGTAACTCCCATTGATCTCGCAACCCGCTTGTATGATGAATAAGATGACGTAGGGTAATAATTTCACCGAAATCGGGGAATTCCGGCATATGCAATCGAACATCATCATCGAGAGAGAGGTATCCCTCTTCGGCAAGCTGTGCAATTGCGTATGCTGTAAATTGTTTCGATACAGAGGCAACGTGGAAGATGGTTCCCGGTGTAATTGATATATCATATTCAAGATTACCCATGCCGTATCCCCGGGAATAAATGACTTCCCCATCTTTAAGTATCGCAACTGCCGCTCCGGGAGAACTTTGATTATCAACTTTCGAAAATAATTTGTCTACCTGTTCAAACGGCGAAGTCTCATTTGTGTAAGCGATAAAACTGTATGAAGCGATAAGAATAATTATCGCAGCAAGAATAAACGGCAGCATTCCTGTGCGGTATTCCATAGCGTCCTCCATATTTTATATTAGTTCTCACTGAGGAATTTTTCAGCGAGAACTTATTAGTATCTGTTTTTATGTTGTGGTCTCGTTTCGCCGCATTTCCAGCAATCGGTAAATTGCCCCTCAATATTCTCACCGCAATGGGGACACCGCCAGGCCCATCGAATAGCCGACTCCTCCGATTGTACCTTTTTTCGAATAATGTCCCGTGCTTCTGCTTCCCGGTTCTTATCAAGTATCCATAACTCAACCCAGCATTCGGTTGCAGGTATGCTGCCGAGCGCTGTAGAAAGATTTTCATTGCGAATAATTGCGTGAACCCCTTCCATCTCGAGCAGGTTCTTCAGATGATGAATTATCATCGGGTTTTGCGAACTGTAAATTTTAATCATAAGTATCCCCTATTCGACTTATCGATCGAATAGATTATAAACAATATAATCAAGGTAAAATCGAAATGTCAACTCATCTTTTCTATAATGCCATCCAACAACTGCCTGTGTACCTCCAGATCCCGTTCACCAAAAAGCACAAATCGAATAAGTTTTACAGATTTTAGTTTTTTCGCTTCCGCTACAACCGTATGCAGAGCCGTTTCCGCCGCAGGTTCCAATGGATACCCGAACGCCCCTGTTGAGATTGCAGGAAAAGCTACCGAGTCGATTCCCTGCTCTTCGGCAATTTTCAATGCATTGCGATAGCAGTTCGCAAGCAGCTCGTCTTCCGGCTTGTCGACGCCGTATACCGGACCAAGGCAATGAATTACATACTTGTTCGGCAGATTATGCGCTCCGGTTATGACCGCTTCACCCGGTCGAATCGGCGCGAGCGGCTTGCACTCTTTCTCTAATCCCGTACCCGCGGCGCGATGAATCGCGCCTGCAACGCCGCCGCCAATACGCAGTTCGGCGTTCGCGGCATTGACGACAGCGGTTATATACTGCTGTGATGCAATATCACCCCGTATAAGCTCAAGAGTAATACCGTTGATAGTATATTTCATGATTATCTACCTCCCCGGTTTTATTTCACGTATCATTTTCGATCGAAGATCCATCAACTGTTTGCTTATGCCGACTTTGTAAATATGCGGAAACTCAAACCGTTTATGTTCGTCCGATAGCATCGCCATCCTCTCCTGAACAAACTGTGCAATTTGATACGGAGACTCTTTATTAATAATAACCTCGCCGTCGTCCATGACTTTCTGTGTAAGTTCTTCTTTCTCCATTGTATCCATCCGTTTAAACATATCGGGTTTATGCGGATGGTACATATAATCAACACCTTCTTCGCTTTCCAGTACAACGGCGTCGCCATTGAATATACCTTCACCGTTAATGTATCGAAATACTTTTTTCCGTCCCGGCAGGGTCATTTTTTCTATGTTATCGGAAATTTTCATCAACGGCTTATCACCTACCATAGCAATCTTATAAACACCGTCAAGTGCAGCTTCACCTTTTCCGGTAATGAGCCGCGTACCGATTCCATACCCGTCGATCGGCGCTCCCTGCGTATGCAAACTCCGTATGATATATTCATCGAGCTGGTTCGATGCTATGATTTTCACATAGTTCAATCCTGCTTCATCGAGCATTGCGCGTGTGCGTTTGCTGAGATATGCAAGATCGCCGCTGTCGAGACGTATCGCCTGTAACCGTTCGCCGCGCACTTCCATTTCTTTCGCCACAGTTATAGCGTTCGGGATGCCGCTTTCTAAGGTGTTATATGTATCGACCAATAATATACAACGGTCAGGGAACACCCTCGCAAACTGACGAAATGCTTCAAGCTCGTCGCCGTACGCTTGTATCCATGAATGAGCTTGTGTGCCGGTCGGTTTCAGACCGAATAATTTTGCACTGAAGACATTCGAAGTTGAATTGATCCCCCCGATGATTGCCGCCCTGCTTCCGTGTATACCCGCAAGTCCCTGCGCCCGACGCAGCCCGAAATCCGAAATTAATTTATCGCCGGCGACGGAACGGATTCGCGCAGCTTTCGTCGCAATCAACGACTCGAAGTTAATAATATTCAACAGCAGGGTCTCGACGATTTGCGCTTCGATAATATTTCCCTCTACCCGTATCACCGGTTCGTTCGGAAAAACGATCTCTCCTTCACGCGGCGCGTGTATTGTAAGCCGGTGACGAAAATTTCTTAAATAACCGGTAAATTCCTTATGAAAACCGATGGATTCGAGATATGCACAATCATCATTGTCAAAACGGAAACGTTCGAGCATCTCAAGTAAATCCATAAGTCCGGCAAAAACAACATATCCTCCCCCGAAAGGTATGAAACGAAAAAAATAATCAAACACAGCGGGGAGATCGCTCTTTCCGTTCAGGAAATGACCCTGCGCCATAGTCAGTTCGTAAAAATCTACATACAACCCTGTATTATTTTTAAGAATAGGCATCGTTATGATCTGCAATTATTGTGAGGAAACGAGTATTATTTCTTTATCCGCTTTAAGATGAAAACTAAACCAGACTACACCTGCCGTACCTACAGCGCTTAACAAACTGATAGTTGCAAAACCCCAACCGGCATCGAGCATCCAGCCGATTACTACCGGGCTGATTGCGGTGCTCAATACTCCTATTGAGGTGAAAATACCTCGTATATAACCAATATAACGTGTTCCGTACACTTCGGCAAGTACTGCACCTTTCACACTGGCGCTCAAACCCATCGAAAAACCGGCAAGTGATAGGTAAACAAATGCTATATACGGATGTGATAAGAAGGTCAAGAGCATCACTCCGATTATGAACGGGATCAGGTACAACGGAAATAGTTGAATACCGGAAAATCGATCTACAAGCAGCCCCGCTGCGATCGATCCAATCGTACGCACCACGGCAAATCCGATGAAGCATATTGCCATCCATTCAAGTGTCCACCCCTTTTGTTCGGCAAGAATAAGTTGATAAAACAGCAACCCGGTTAACATAAACGGTAGTATAATGGAATTGAGAGCTATAATATAAAAACGCCGGTCAGCCATCAAATCCCGCTGGCGGAAAGCGTGCCGATGGTCTTCTTTTTCGGTTTCGACTTTTTCAGGTACCCGGTACAATAACCAGTAGATAAACGGAATTAAAACAATACCGATAAGAACGGCGCTGAAAATAAGCGCCGCCCGCCAATCGTATAAGCCGATTACAAAACCGATTGTGACGGGGAATACCGCTTCACCGATCGAAAATCCGAGCACCGATAAACTCAACGCCTTGCCGCGGTTTTCTTCATAATACTTCGACATCGACGTTAGTGCAATATGTCCGAGCAGTCCCTGCCCGGCAAATCGTAAACCGAACAAGCCGAGCAGTACGCTGACAAACGATCCGGAAAATGCTATAACAAGACATGATGCCAGCAATATGATGGCAGTCATAACTGAAAACCTGCGAAGCGGAACCGTATCGATAAACCGGCCGAAATAAAACAAAGATAACGCACCGAGTATTGTTGCCGCTGCATACAAACCACCGAACATTGCATTCGTCAATCCGAGCATTGAAATCAAATCGGGTACGTACAACGATATCAAGAACGTTTGCCCGAAGCTCGAGAAAAACGTGAGCATAATGCCGAATGTTATAAAACGTTTATTATCTTTGAAGAAATAAAAATAGTCCATTATTTCTCAAATGTCTTCTGTAAAATAATTACCCTCTTATCACTCGTATAAAGTTCTGTAAAACCAAAGGTTTTACACATATAATCAAGTGTATCTCGATGAAAAAACGATACGTGCGTAGGATCCCGTGTATAATACCACGTTTTAAACCGTTCGATCGAATCCCACATCCCGGTCATCACACCAAGATATCCGCCCGGTGAAATTAACGCCGAAAGTTTTTCAATTTCCCGTTTCGGATAAAAAAAGTGTTCGAATGTTTCGGTGGAAAAAACAAAATCATACCGGTCGCTAAGCGGTTTTGGATAAAATATCGGATCATAATCGTCGCATTCGATCCCCGCCTGATGTACAAGCTGCGATAATATCGGACCCGGTCCGCATCCGTAATCGACTCCGGCCATTCCCGGCTGAATATATTTCAACATGGGTTGAATAACACGGTTGAGGAATTCAACATACCCCTTATTCTCAATCATGTTATTGTGAGTTTCATATCGTGCGCGTTCTTCATCATTCGATAAAAAATATCGACTATCGACCGATATGAGCATGCATTGGCGGCATAAAAAATATATACGACTATCCGCCCCGTACACACGTTGTAATCTATCCTGTTCGTCGCATAGGCGGCAAACCTGATTCGCTTCCACCCTATCCTAATAATTTATTTGTTTACACATGTAATACAACGGGAAGAATGCGGCAGTGCTGCAAGGCGCCCGAGCGGTATCTCCTCTCCGCATTTTGTACACGTTCCATACGTTTCCGATTCACACCGTGACAATGCACCCTCGAGAGCCTGCAGTCTCATTCGTTTGTCTTCAAGCACCGCTTCATTGACACTCTTGCTTCCGAGCGCTTCCATACGGGTTAACCTTCCAAGAGCATTGTCCGGAGCGACAGGTTGGGTCATCTCCTCAAGTTCACGAATGTCTTCCGTGACTTCTTCGATTTGTTCGAGAATCAACTGCTTGAATTCTTCACGCTTTTCGGTACTCATATAGCTTCACGTCCGCTGTTGACAATGACAGAATCGGTTTTGAATTCGGATGTAAAATGAAATTCCACCTCAGGGAAGTTTTCAATCGCTGAATTTAGCAGCCACTGAGATTCGGCAAAGAACACCGGGTTATCATCTTTATCATAAAAAATATGTCGCGATTTTGCCCGCGTAAGCTCATCCAGCTTTGCAGGATTATCGGATGTAATCCAGCATGCTTTTGCATAGTTCATCGACTGGAACCTGCACGAAGCACCGTACTCATGTTCCAGGCGGTACTGAATGACATCGAATTGCAGTTCGCCCACTGTACCGACGATCTTGCGTCGTCCGTCCTGCTGGGTAAAGAGCTGTGCGACCCCTTCATCCGTAAGCTGTTCGATACCTTTATCAAGCTGCTTGGAACGCATTGGATCGGTATTGACAAGCTCTTTAAAAATTTCGGGTGAAAAACTTGGAATCCCTCTGAATGTAAACGACTCGCCCTCGGTCAGTGTATCGCCGATTTTAAAATTATTCCTGTCGTACAAGCCGATCACGTCGCCGGGGAACGCTTCATCGATAATGCTTTTATTCCGCGCCATAAAATTATACGGATTGTTGAACCGGAGATTTTTGTTCAACCGGACGTGATGAAAATATTTGTCCCGTTCAAATTTACCCGAACACACGCGCAGAAACGCTATTCTGTCTCGGTGACGCGGATCGAGATTCGCGTGTATCTTGAAAATAAAACCGCTGAATTTTTCTTCCTCAGGTTCCACGATCCGTTGATCGGTCTCGCGAACTTTCGGCGGCGGCGCTATTGCAACGAACGTCTCAAGCAGTTCGCGCACGCCGAAGTTATTCAATGCGCTTCCGAAAAACACCGGTGCAACGATGCCGCTTAAATAATCGCCAATATCGAACGGGTCATAGACGCCCTCGATCAATTCGACATCCTCACGTAACCGCCCGGCATCGCTTCCGATTTTCTCATCAAGAACGGAATCATCGAGATCGTTAATTAAAAGCCGTTGATCTTCAATGGTGGTTTTACCCGGTTTAAACAGGTACACATTTTTCTCATGAAGATTATACACGCCTTTGAATCCTCTCCCCATGCCGATAGGCCAGGTTAGAGGCCGCACCTTAATTTCAAGTTTCCTTTCGAGTTCATCCATCAACTCGAACGGCCGCGTTCCTTCCCGATCGAGCTTGTTGATAAATATTATCACCGGAGTTTTGCGCATCCGGCAGACGTTCATCAGTTTCTCGGTCTGCTCCTCAACCCCTTTCACGGAATCGACCACAAGAATAACGCTGTCTACTGCAGTAAGCGTCCGGTAGGTATCTTCCGCAAAATCTTTATGACCGGGTGTATCGAGAATATTTATAAATAAGTTGTTGTACTCGAATGTCATCACCGAAGTTGCAACGGATATTCCCCTTTGACGTTCGATATCCATAAAATCTGACGTTGCGCTTTTCCTGATTTTGTTGGATTTCACCGCGCCGGCGGTCTGTATCGCACCGCCGAAAAGAAGCAGCTTCTCGGTCAGCGTCGTCTTCCCCGCATCCGGGTGGCTAATAATCGCAAATGTGCGACGTTTTTGTATTTCGTGTTCGATGTTCATGGTACGTTTGAATTTTATGAAAAACTATAAACTTTTAATTTACGAAATATTTCCGTAAAGTGCGAATTTTGTTGTGTATGCAGGGTTATGTGGGTGGGTGGAATGATAGATTGATAGATTGATTGATTGGTTGGTTGGTTG
>PWTU01000530.1 GCA_003562775.1 Ignavibacteriales bacterium | reverse complement strand
GTTTCGTTTCCATTTTTAAGCCGTTCTGCATCTCAGCCCTGAATTTCGGCAATGCACCTGGATAATTTTTCTGAATAAAATCGATCAGCTTTTCCCGAACCTCACATCTTAATTCCCACGCTTTGCCGGAATCTTCCGCGCTCATCAATGCGCGCACCTCAACGGTAGTTTCTCTCGCATCGGTAACCTGCACCACGTTTACCTTGCCATCCCAGAATTCGGATTGCTCCAATATCCCGGTCAGCTCTTTGCGGATTTCATTGACCGGAACGGTATAATCCATATAAATAAATACCGTTCCGAGAATATCTGCCGATGTGCGCGTCCAGTTCTGGAACGGCCGTTCGATGAAATAACTAATCGGTAAAACCAACCGCCGCATATCCCATATAGCCACAACAACATAAGTGAGGGTAATCTCCTCTATTCGTCCCCACTCATTTTCAACAATCACCACATCATCGATTCGTATCGGCTGTGTAAGAGCGATTTGAAAACCCGCGAGAACATTTGCAATAGTTCGCTGTGCCGCAAAACCGATAATCAATCCCGCAACACCGGCCGAAGCAAGCAGACTTGTTCCTATCTGGCGGAAATTTTCGAAATTCATCAGAATCGCCGCAAGTGAGAAAATACATATTATAAAGATGAGAATTTTTCTTACTATATCTACCTGAGTAAAGATTTTTCGTGCTTCGAGGTTATCCGCGACATCGATTTTATAACGGTGCAGAATAAAATCTTCGAGTATGTTTGTCAGTCGAATCAATAACCATGCAACCGAGATTATGACAAAAGTACTTAAGACGATTGCCATATAATCGACCGTTTGAGGGGGTAAATTCAGCGAATGGGCAGGAACGCTTATTCGTATTGCAATGATCGGCATTAATAATCTGAGTGGCGCGCGCAGATGTTTTAAAAGGGATTTTTCCAGCGCCTGTTCACGCCTTTGTGCAATGCGGCGCAGCGCTTGAAACACAATGAAATGAACAAACAAACCGATAATTATTGCAACGGCAATAAAACCAAACGACCAAAGATATGATTCAATATCCTGAAGTAATTGTTCCATTGTAACCTCCTTTCAGAACAAATCCACAATTCCTATGTTGACTGCGCCTTCATGGCATCGACCGCTGCCGGATCGACCCCGCGCCATTCGGCAATTTGATCGATGATAAGATTCCGTATGCGCTCCCGGACTTTTTCAGTATCATCAATACTCAAACCGGCAGTGTCAAATGGTTCCAAAACTTTTAAAAATATCTCCCTCGGTTTACCGAATCTCCAGGATCGCTTCGGCAGGCAATCGTACGAACCGTCTACGACGAGCGGTAATATCGGCGCCTGTGCCCGGATAGCAAGCTGAAAAGCGCCGTCCGTAAAACGATGTATCAATCCGTCGGGTGAACGCGTTCCCTCCGGGAAAAAAATCACCGAGCACTTTTGCGAAAGATACCGGGACGCTTTTACAAATGCCTGCGCTGCGGCACGCTTATTTTTTCTATTAACCGGTATATCCCCCGCCATCCTGAGCATCCATCCCACAACCGGAAGTTTAAATAGCTCAATTTTTGTGAGCCATTTCATCTCCATGGGCAAATTTGCGATTAACGGTATGTCGGCAAACGACTGATGATTACACACAATAACATACGGTCTTTTCGGATCGGATATTTTTTCTCCGGTTATCTTCAAACTCCAGAGTGGATTGACCTTTGTAATTGCCCACCCGAGCCGTCGGAACATTCTTCCGGTTGTATACCGTACAGGATTGCGGTCAAACAAACGGATAATCACAAGCAAAGGGAGCCAGAGTAAAATGAGGGCGGCGGTGGATACCCATACCCAGAATGAACGCACCATATCAACCATATTCGTTTTCTCCTTTAATCCGGATCAGTTACAGTAAATGTGTTGGAGATTCGCATATTCAAGGGTAATTTTACGCTTCTATCATTTGCGGGATATACAACAACCTCGATTCGGTACGTTCCGGGAATTTCTTCTTCTCCGGAAAGCACGGAGAGATCGACGGTAAAACTTCCGGATTGCTCAACCGGTAGCAGCTCGAATATCTCTTCACCGGGACAATCGGTTGTAAAAACAGTACTCCATTCGGCGCCGATGCGTCGCTGTAATGAATAGTACAAACCGTCATTACAAATTCGTATGTCCACACTTTTTTCGGATTTGTTATTCACCGTTACTACAACAGATGCCGGAAACGAATATTCAGCAGCATCGGTTTCGACGCGAACATCCCATACAAATGTTATCGGATTTTCACATCCCGCAAGGATGTATAACATTATCATAACAGAGATAATAGTGCGCATATTTTATTGTATATTGTAAACTATCGAACCGTTAATAATTATTATTAACGGTTAACAGTGGTTGATAACGGTTGCCGACGTCTCTTGATAGTTTTGTAAATCGATCTCAAGATGAAACCGATCTTAACCGATTCCAATAATTAGCGGGAGCAATTTAACCGCTTTGCTACATTCGCAATACGCTCACCGAGCAATCTGCAATCGGCAAGTTCGTATTCATCGACGCCGTCATGCGGCGGCGTTTCGGTCATTGAAGTAGCACCGAATGTACCCCACGCTTCATATAACGGACCGGCGATAATCATACCGTTGTTCATCATTGCTATCAGCATTGATATAACGACAAGCTCCTGACCGCCGGTTCTGCTGCCGCCGGAACAAAATGCCCCGCCTACTTTATCGAACAACGGCAGCTCGTACTCGAAATACCATTTATCGATAAACTCTTTCATCGGTGTGGCAACGTTCGCATAATAGCTCGGCGATCCGAGAATAATGCCGTCTGCACGAACAAGGTGGTCTTTCTCTACTTCCTCCACAGACTTCACAACCGCCACTGCACCTTTAACCGACTGTACACCTTCGGCAACTGCATAAGCCATTTCCTGTGTATTGCCTGTCTTCGAATAATATACAATGAGAACGTTCGTTTCATCTTCTCCGGCCGTAACCGGCGACGATATGAATGCAAGAATGAGTAAAAGTATAATAAGCATTGGAATATCCTTTCAGTTAATTGTATTTTTTTTCTCCCAATGAAAAAATAAATAATTAAGTGGGAGCAAGCTTTTCTCACCGGATTTTTTTTCGAAATCCCTCAGGAATAGAAACCGGCTTTCGTGCGTTGTAATCAAAAAAGACAATACCCGTTTTTACACGTGCGATTTCTTTCCCGGATTCAGCATTTGATATCCGGTACACCAAATCGCAATTCACCCGTCCGAAATCTGCAACGGCAATTTCCACACGCAACGTATCTCCGTAAAACGCCTCAGATTTATACACAACAGCCGCATCTGCCATGATTATGCTTCGTCCTTCGATATTAATCTCCGAGTAACCGAGATAGGTTAAAAACTGCAATCGCGCTTCGTGCATGATCGAAAGCAAAGCATCATTGCCAAGATGTCCGCCGTAATTAATATCGGTAATCCGAACCGGGATCGTTGTCGAAAAAACAAACGAATCGGGTAGGTCTATCTTAATCCGCGCCATAGGTATTAATATATGAAAAAATGAGGGAATTAAGGAAACATTTGTTACAATATTAAAGCATTAACTAAAAATTGCAGAAAAATTGATAAATCAGTAAATTAGCATAATTGCTTAAGTCGGCAAAAGCTGAAAAATTAAAGACGATTAATCCAGCAGAAGAATAAACGATATTATATAATCTCGACAGATTTTCTTTCGGTTAGGAGGATAAAAAAAACGGGATAACAAATAATCTCACTATCCCGTTTCATAAAAACAACCCGGTACTCTTTTACCGGTAAAACATATACCGGTTATCCACAATCGTTGCTTCTTCACGCAATCCCTCAAGCCACTGCATAAAGAATTGCTGCCGTTTGGTTTCCAACAGTTCATCTTTTATATTATCATACTGCTCGGCGTACCTCTCTTCGTCAAACTCCGTACGCCGGGTTACTTCTATTAAATAAATATTTCGCGAGCCCTCAACCGGTTTTGAGATTTCACCCGGGTTTATGCCAAACGCCGCACCGATAAATTTTGCATCGCGCCCGACTCCCGGTACATTCGAGTTTATTCCGATATCGGAAGCCGTCCGTATTTCCAATGCCGGATCGATTTCCGTAATATCGGCTAATGATCTACCCTGCAATTGGTTGTACATTTCCTGTGCACGTTCATGCGCTTTTTCACGCCGCTTTTCACGTTCAAGATCGGCTCTTATTTGCGAACGCACCTCGTCGAGCGGTTTGACGCCTTCGCGCTGTACATTGACAATCTTAAACACACCATAGCCGTTGCTCACTTCGAGCACATCGCTGATGCGGCCACGCCGGTTATTAAAGGCAAACCGCATAACCGATTCGCTTTGACCGACGCCGGGAATGACGCCGTTCTCCGAGAAAAAGCCGGTTTCCTGTATTTCAATACCAAAATAGTCGGCCTCTTCATAAAAATCACGCTGATTCGCAACGTATGAAAAATCCGATGCCGCATCGAATATCTCATTGCGGGTAAACGGACTTACCTCGATCGGCTGATGAATGGTGGCAAACTTTACCTCTCTGTTTGTTCTGTCATTCACCTTGATAATATGCAGCCCGAATTGTGATTCAACGGGGCCCACTATTTCACCAACCCGTGCGCCGAACGCTGATTGCTCGAACGGGGGAACCATGCGTCCTCTCCCGAACCAACCGAGATCGCCGCCGAGTTGCCCCGACCCCGGATCAGCCGAATATTCACGGGCGAACTCTGCAAAATCGGCGCCGTCCTGTAATTGTTCAAGCAACTCATCCGCTTTTTGCCATACTTCCGCGCTGTCGCTTTCCTCATCGAAGCGAAGCAAAATGTGTTGCGCACGAATAAACTCCTCGCGTCCCGCTCTTGTATCGATAATCTTTATCAGATGTGCACCGTCGTCATCGATGACCGGACCTATCATATCGCCGGGTTCGTTGCCGAAGACAACCCTTTCTTTTTCGGGCGACAGCTCACCCGGTTTAAAGAATGCATCCGCAAACGGAGTATGGGAATAATTCTCCACCAGCTCAAGAAAATCATCGCCTTCTTCGAGTCGCTGTTGATAATACTCAATTTCCCGCACTGCATCGTTTGTGTCACCCGCCGATGGGACAAATGGAAACGTCACATAAGCGAGATTTCGCTGTGGCGGGCTTTTAAATTTATGCGGATTTGCATTGTAATACCTTTGAATTTCCTCATCCGTTACGGCTGCTTCTTCCGGTGAAACGATTCGATTCGGATCCAATGTCACATATTGTACATCCATCCGCACATTTTGTTCTTTGAAATGCTGACGAATCTCTCCTTCGGTTACACGAATTGAGGACATCAGCAAACTTTGCAGTCTCTCCTGTTTCCGCTGCTGCCGGAGCATTTCTTCAAGCTGCATCACCTGTGCGCGGTTACGGGGATCGCTGAGCGCCATGTCGTAGGCAGCACGATCAAAGTTACCTTCTTCATCGGTAAACTGTTGTCTCAGAAATTCCGGTGGATTATCACCAAAGACCCAATCGACAATCTCGTCGTCGGTTACCCGGATTCCTCTTCTGCGGATTTCTTCCTCAAGAAGCAACTCATTCACGAGGTTATCCCACACCTGTTCCCGGATAAATCCCATAAATTGCTCATCGATTTCTCCGCCGAATTGTTGTCGCTGCATCTCGGTCACGTTTCTGAGTATATCGGAGAACTCCTGATACGTTATTTCGCGGTCATTCACCTTCCCGAGGACATTTTGCTGCGCTCCCCGCATACCTCCGAAATCCATACCCCATTCAAAAATTATCATTATAACAAAGGCAACCACAAGCCCGATCAATATGGCGGGCATGTTGTCGCGCATTTTGGTCATTAAAGGCATAACTCTCTCACTCCTTCGCGTTCGCGGTAGTTAGTTAAAACTGCTGCAACAAGCAGATTGTCACAAATATTTAATATAAATTACATAACGGTAAAATGCAATTATTTTATTGACTTTTGACGCTTTTTCAATTATATTTTTATTTCGTGTAATTTTAGATTTTTGTATAGTAACTAACAACAAAATGTTAATTTTCTTTCATAGCGTTTAGAGGGAGGTAACTTTTTTGTGAAGAAAAACCGCACCAAAATTATTATAATTCTCGCTGCAATCGGGTTATCTTTGTACTTTTTATACCCGACGTATAAGGACTATCAATATACCAAAACGCTTCAGGAGCTGTCCGGTGCAGATAGTATAGCTTTCTTTGAACAGCATGAAGATAAAATTCGATCTTCGCGGCTTCAGCGAATGAAGCTGGGGCTCGATTTGCAGGGCGGTATGCGCGTCGTTCTTGAAGTCGATATCTTGCGGCTGCTGGAAGAGCTTGCCGAAAATAAAGACGAACAATTCGAACAACTCCTTGCAGAAGCACGGACCGAGGTTGCCGGTACGGATGAAGCGGCACTCGATGTATTCGCACGGAAATTTCACGACGCCGGCATCCGGCTGAGCCGCTACTACGGCAGTATCCGTGATACCGACGATCAGATTCTGAGGAATTTACGGCGCGATGCCGACGGCGCAATCGATCGCGCTATTCAGATCGTCCGTAATCGCGTCGACCAGTACGGCGTTGCCGAACCGGGAATTCAGCGCATGGGCGCACGGCGTATTATCGTCGAGTTGCCGGGGGTAACCAATGAAGAAGAAGTACGGCAGCTATTACAGGGTACTGCAATGCTCGAATTCAAACTCCTGCGTGAACCGGATATCGTATTGAACGTTATACAACGAATCGATGCGCACCTTGCTCAGGAACGTGAGGATCCTGAAACAGTGGAGGACGTTGAACCCGATACACTCGATACACCGGATTTCGATCCGGAACTTACTGAAGAAGATCTTCGTCAACAGCATCCATTTCTCTATTATGTACGCCCCGATCAGGACGGCAGCGGCATGTCCTATGTTGCCGAACACCATCGTGAACGGGTGCGGGAAATACTCAACCGGCCCGGGATCAGAGAGCTGATGCCTTCGAATTTTCATTTTGTATTTTCGGCGAATCATCATTTTATTGCCGAAGGAACCGAGTACTATATTCTGTACGGAGTGTATGAAACTCCCGAACTTACCGGCGGCGTCATAACCGATGCCCAGGCGACAATCGATCCGCAATACAACCAACCGATCGTCACGATGTCGATGAATAGTGAAGGTTCCCGTGAGTGGGCGCGCATTACGGGCGCTAATATAGGGCGGCAAATTGCAATCGTGCTCGATGAGGCGGTATTCTCGGCGCCGGTAGTCCGGTCACGTATCACCGGCGGGCGATCACAGATCGAGGGTATGGCGAATATTGAGGAAGCACGGTTGCTTGAGATCATTCTCAAAGCCGGTGCGCTTCCAGCACCCGTTGCAATTGTCGAACAAAGAACGGTCGGGCCGTCGCTCGGCGAAGACTCCGTGCGACGCGGATTATACTCTATGGTGCTGGCGCTCGGTTTAACAATAATGTTCATGATTGTGTACTACAGCACGGCCGGCTCGATTGCCGATCTTGCGTTGCTCTTTAATATTCTGTTTATTCTCGGAGTGCTTGCCGGGTTTCAGGCAACGCTCACATTACCCGGCATCGCCGGCATCATACTGACAATCGGTATGGCTGTTGATGCGAACGTGCTGATATTCGAGCGAATCAGAGAAGAACAAGTAACCGGGAAAACGCTTCGCGCGGCGATAGACTCCGGCTACTCGAAAGCATTTAGTGCAATCTTCGATGCGAATATCACGACATTTATGGTAGGTGTAATTCTATATAACTTCGGCACGGGCCCCGTACAGGGTTTTGCGCTGACATTGATGATCGGTATCGTTGCAAGCTTATTCAGCGCAATTGTCATTACGCGGGTCGTCTTCGATTCACTTACCGAGCGAAAAGGATCAAAAGTAAGCTTCGGATAAGAATTTTATATTTTAAGGAGAGATTTTTTCGATGCGTATATTAGGGCAAACTAAAATTGATTTTATGGGAATGAGGCGGACCTTTTTTGTCGTCTCGCTGATAATAATTATGGTGGGGATGGGATCTATCGTTTTAAAAGGTCTCGAATTCGGGATCGATTTCGTCGGCGGCACCGAATTGGTCGTTGAATTCGAAGAAGCCGTACCGGTCGGCGAGATTCGTTCAGCGATGACGGAGGCAGGGTTCGATCAGGCAGTTATCCGGACATTCGGCGCACCGCAGGATATCCTCATCCGGACTATTGAAATGGATCGTGAAGACGAACGTGTGCGGGATATAATACTGAGCGTACTCGCAGAGCGTTTCCCGGATAACGAGACTATCGTACTTCGTGAAGATTCAATCGGTCCGACAATTGGAGCGGAATTACGGCGCGATGCAACCACCGCAATTATCGTTGCATTATTTGCCATTCTGGGTTACATTGCCATACGTTTTAAATTCGTATATGGTATGGGTGCAGTTGCTGCAATTTTTCACGATGTACTGGTTGCGGTCGGTTTGTTATCGCTTCTACACGGTGTCTCACCGTACCTGAACCTTGAAATATCACAGCATATCATAGCAGCATTTCTTACGATCATCGGTCTTTCCGTTAACGATACGGTGGTGGTTTTCGACCGTATCCGTGAGAATTTAAAGCTGTACCGGAGCTGGAGTATGTATGACGTAATCAATAAAAGCATTAACGATACACTGAGCCGTACGATTATTACATCCGGTACAGTGCTTATCGTGCTTATAATTTTGTTCGTTTTCGGCGGTGAGGTAACGCGCGGTTTTGCGTTCACGCTGATTATCGGAGTTATGATCGGCACCTATTCTTCGATCTATATCGCAAGCGCTCTTGTAATTGAGTGGGTAAACCGTGCACAAATTAAAGCAAAAGCTGCAAAAGTATCCTGAATCAGACGAAAAGGAAAATCCCGTGGAATTATCAATCAGCGAACAAGATGGAACCGCGGTAATCGAATTACAGGGAAGTATTATGGGCGGTCCCGATGCATTGCAACTGAATGAAAAACTGCACGAGCTCGGTGATAAAGGAATTAAACAGATTATCCTCGATCTGTCCGGCGTGAAAGTGATTAACAGCTCGGGACTCGGCATGTTAATCGGCGGCCTGACGGCAATGCGAAATATAGGCGGCGATTTAAAGATCGCTAATGCATCGGCGAAAGTCGAAACGCTGCTTACGGTTGCGAAATTGAAATCGGTGTTCCCGAATTATACTTCTATTGAGGAAGCAAAGAACAGTTTCTCATAATAGCTTAATACTCTATGTTTTTTCAGTAAAACTCCGGTAACGGATCGATTCCATATCCTGCCGGAGTTTTTTTACGTTTACACTTTCTTCAAAAAAGGAACCGGACATGCCAGTACATGTAATAGTGGGATCACAGTGGGGCGATGAAGGGAAAGGGAAAATAGTGGACCATCTGAGTGAAAATGTCGATATTGTTGCGCGGTATCAAGGCGGTGCGAATGCAGGGCACACGGTTGTTATCGGTGAACAGGAATATATTCTCCATTTAATACCGTCGGGAATATTCAATGAAAATGTTACCTGCGTTATCGGCAACGGCGTCGTCGTCGATCCCGCTGCACTTCTTGATGAAATTGCAATGCTACGCTCATTCGGGCTGGATATAAAAAACCGTTTACTCATCAGTCATAATGCACATCTCATCATGCCGTATCATAAACTACTTGATAAATTACGTGAGGAGAACAATTCTAAAATCGGAACAACGGGGCGCGGCATCGGGCCGGCATATATCGACAAGTTTACCCGCACCGGCATACGCATTGTCGATCTTCTCGACCGCGATATTCTCTGTAAGAAGATAAAAACAAACCTCGAGGAGAAAAATAAAGTATTAAAACAGATTTACGGAGAGGATGAACTTCAGGTAGATGAGATAATTGAACAATACCAGGAATTCGACAAACAGATTGACGAGTTTATAACCGATACATCGTATTATCTTAACACTGCTCTCAAAGAGGAGAAAACGATATTAGCCGAAGGCGCGCAGGGTGCATTGCTCGATATCGATCACGGTACGTATCCGTACGTTACATCGTCAAACCCGACAAGCGGCGGCGCCTGCACCGGATTGGGCATTCCCCCGACTGCAATTACAAAGATAACCGGAATAGTAAAAGCATATACCACACGCGTCGGGAACGGTCCCTTCCCTACCGAACTGTTCGGCGAAGAGGCTGGATCGCTCCGCACCTGGGGCAACGAATTCGGTGCTACAACAGGACGACCGAGACGCTGCGGATGGTTTGACACTATGCTTGTAAAATACTCCGCGCGTGTAAATGGAATGCAGGAAATGGCTATAACAAAACTCGATGTCTTGAGCAATCTGTCGGAAATACCGGTATGCACCGGATATCGATTAAACGATAAGATATTGAAAACTTTTCCAACCGATGAAAAACGATTGAATAATCTTAAGCCGATATATGAAACGCTTCCGGGTTGGAAACAACCGTTGACCGAAATCAGGGAATACGGCGATTTACCCGGGCGCGCAAAAGAATATATTATGCGGCTTGAAGAATTGTCCGGCATTCCGGCCCGGATCATTTCCGTCGGAGCAAGAAGAGATCAAACCGTATTTAAGGATGTGTGAGTTTTATGCCCGGAATGAATACATCGCCGCGATCGGCAAATTTTAAAATTGTGCTGATCATAGTTGCAATTTTACTGGTCGCCGGTCTGCTTATTTATACCCAATCGATTGTCGAAAAATTGCAAACACGGGAACGGGAAGTAGCGGATCTCTATGCGCGGTCACTCGAATATATTGCAACGGGTGAAACCGGTGATGGAGATTTTTCTTTCATTTTCGATGAGATTATTAAAGCGATCGATTTCCCGGTCATCCTCAGCGATTCCGACCGCGAACCCATTCATCCGTATTCTCACAACGTTAAAAATATCCGGCTCAATCACGATGATAGTGAAGAACAGCAAAGGGAATATCTGAAAAGACTCATACACGAAATGGATCAGCGGCGGGATCCGATACGGGTTACCTATGAAGAAAACGGGGAGATAATCCTCCTCAATCACCTCCACTACGGAGAATCGGAGATCATCAAACAATTGCGCTGGCTGCCCATAATTGAGGTCGCACTCGCGGGATTATTCATTTTTATTGCCTATACCGGATTCAGCTACATCAAACGAAGCGAACAATCGAATATATGGATCGGAATGGCAAAAGAGACGGCACATCAAATCGGAACGCCGTTATCGAGTATTATCGGATGGATTGAGCTTTTACGCGAACATGAAAAACAGAACCCAAAAATCGGAGAAACCTTGCATGAGCTCGATAAAGATGTCGAACGATTACGAAAAATTACCGCACGGTTTTCAAAAATCGGCTCCCGGCCGGAATTACAGGATGCATCTCTGAACGCTGCGATTCAACGGGTGATCGATTATATCGAAAGACGTTTACCGCAAATGCGAAAACAAGTAACAATAAAGTTTCACACGACGGATGATTTGCAGGCAAAAATTAACGCCGAACTTTTCGAGTGGGTCATCGAAAACCTTATCAAAAATGCGCTCGACGCGATAGAAAATAACGCCGGACGCATAGACATCACTGCGAATCAATCCCGCTCTTCCATTACGATCGACGTCAAGGACACCGGCAAAGGAATCGATAAACGATCCCGCAAGGATATTTTCCGTCCCGGATTCAGCACAAAAAAACGCGGGTGGGGACTCGGTTTGAGTTTAGCAAAGCGGATAATTGAAGAATACCACCACGGGAAACTGTTTATCAAAGAAACAAGAATCGGTGAAGGGACGACATTCAGGATCAAACTCCATAAATCATGATATTTTTGGTACGGTGAATTCCTGTGCATTTATTCGCTCCCCGGTCACACTCTTCGATGCATCGGAGACAAGATATCGAAATATATTGAGAATATCCTCCGGTTTTTTCAGCTTGGATTGATCCTCTTCCGGATAGGCAGATCGCCGCATTTCTGTAGCAAGGCCGCCGGGATTCACAATGTTTACCCGCACCGAATACTCGCGCATTTCTTCAGCAAGCATATAGGAGAATCCTTCAACGCCGAACTTAGAAACACAATACGCACCCCAGCGTGGTTTTCCTTTGTTGCCAACTCCTGAACTGAGATTTACAATCGAACCGCTCCGCTGTTTCATCATCACGGGAAGAAATGCCTTCGTCACCAAAAACACCCCGTTAATATTCACATCAATAACATTACTCCAGGTCGAATATTGATAATCCGACACTGGCACACGCTGACCCAGAATCGATGCATTATTTATGACTGCATCTACCCGGCCGAATTTTTCAATCGTTTTCGATGCAAAGTTTTCGACGTGATCCGGGATTTTGACATCGATCGGCAGGGAGTATACGCTGCCGCCTTCGTATGTGATTTCCTGTTCGATTTTCTCAAGTTCGTCCGCGCCGCGCGCACATAGGGCTATCTTCGTGCCCGAGCGGGCAAATCCCCGGGCAAGGGCCGCTCCAAGCCCTTTCGACGCACCGGTGATGACTACTACTTTATTCTTGAGGTCTTTCATAGCTGTATTAAATTTATTTTACATAATGAATGTATGGTTGCATGAATGCTTGGTTGCATGGTTGTAAGATAATAAAATCTACGCAAGGAGAAAACCACACTACGCCACGTTCCGTGATGCTGTGTAGTAAAATATTTCTATTTTGTTGCCGTCAGGGTCGAGAAAATACAGGGCATACCCGTGGCGGCGTTTCACCGGACCGAAAGTTATTTTCACATCGTGATTGAGAAGCCGTTTATGATATATATCGAACGCAGAGGGCGGTATCTCAAAGGCAACGTGATTAAGTCTCCCGGTATGATCGGGGTCGTCTTTGCCGCACATCTCTACATCCGGCGGCAACTGGAACAGCGTCAGTTCGGTGTCACCGATGGAAAGTTTTGCCGAATGATCGGCGTGATCGGTTACGGATAGTCCTATAATATTACTGTAAAAATCAATAGATCGCTGCAAATCTGTTACGTTTATAGCAACGTGATGAATTCGATATGGTGCAACAACGGTGGCTGTCATCTCTAATCCAACGATTCAATGAATTCTTCTACATCATACCCGCGTTCACGCGCGTACCCGACGAGTTTTTCGCCGAGTGCTTTCCGGGCACGATGGAGTCGTGAACGAACGGTACCGATGGGTATATCGAAAAACTCGGCAAGCTCTTCGTACGTTAATCCCTCAATATCGCGAAGAACAATAGCGGTTCTGAAATTTTCCGGCAGATCTGCAAGAGCGCCGCTAATATCGTCATCGAGCAGGTTACGATAGAGCAGTTCCCGAACATCGGTTGTATCCCGGCTTGAATGCATGGTATTTATATAAGAATACTCACTCTCATCGAATTCCAGGTTATCCGGTTCGCGCGTTTTTTTGCGGTAGTCGTTAATATATGAATTTTTCATTATGCGGAAGAGCCAGGCACGTGCATTGGTTCCTTTTTCGTATTTATCGAAAAACCGGTACGCTTTCATGTAAGTATCCTGGATCAAATCGTTCGCAGCATTATGTTCGTTCGTTAACCAGAGTGCATAATTATATAACGAATCCATATGTGGCAGCATCTCTTCGACAAACGATTGTTGTTGTGCTGTTGCCGGTAATAACATATAGTCACCCTTTCCCGCGACTTTGTGCTTCATCTGCTAATGAATTATAATTCCCCCGGTAATATAATAATGGTTGTCGATCATTTTCTGCATACGCAAGATCGACAACTTCCCCGATAAAGATATAGTGATCGCCACCTTCTACAATATTGATAACAGTACAGGTTAAATAACCTAACACATCGTCCAGTATCGGAGTCCCCTCTTCCGATATTGTATATCCTATACCGTCAAAACGGTCGCGTTCGTTGTCACTTTCGGCAAAACGCCTGGCAAGATGCTTCTGATCGGTATGAAGAATATTGACTGTAAATTTTACGGTTCTTCTTAAGATCTCAGTGGTAGTTGCTCCTTTGTCGAGACAAATCAACGTAAGCATCGGCTCAAGTGAAACCGAGGTAAACGAATTAACCGTCATACCATGCAGGACGTCTGATTCCTGAACCGTGACAATTGTTACGCCGGTGGCAAATCTCCCCATTACCTCACGAAATTGACTTGAATCGATAATTTTTTCTTGATAATCCATATAAAAAACGATCTATATTTAATATCTTTTTTAACGTCTTTCTATTACAAATACTGCAATACGTGTGCCGATTATTATAAACGCTTGAAATTATTAATCTTATGAAAACAGCACAACAGTATGATGTTTCAAAATGAAACGCGAAATCCCCGCAACCCAATTATAACGCTCATATCGCTTATTTTTTATGTTGCATTAATGAAACGCATGTTCATTTATGAAACAATTTTAGTGTTTAGATCCCGGAGGGGGTTCAATCTCGAGTTCTTTGATCTTTCGCCAGAGTGTTGTTCTGCTCATTCCAAGCCGTTGCGCCGCTTTTTGATATATCCAATCCTCTTCACTCAATATTCGTTCAATTATTATCCGCTCCATATTTTCAATAGGTTTTTGAGAACCGACGATCCGGTCAATGATATCTATCTCATCACTCGTTGCATCATCTTCCAGAAGTTCAGTGGGAAGGTGGGCTGGTTCAATAAGTGAACCGTTACATCTGATATACGCATATTCGACAATATTTTCCAATTCACGGACGTTTCCCGGGAAATTGTATTTCATTAATATATCGAGCGCCTGTGACGACATTTTTTCGACACTCTTTTCCCTGGTCATCCGGTTGAACTTTTTTATAAAATGATTTACCAGCAAGGGTATATCGATTTTCCGGTTACGAAGGGGAGGAACAAAAACCGGAACTACATTCAGCCGATAATAAAGGTCTTCACGGAACTCTTTTGCAGCAATAGCTTTTTTCAGATCCTTATTCGTTGCCGTAATCACCCGCACATTCACTCTACGCGACTTATTTTCACCAACGCGTTGGAACTCGCCATCCTGTAAAACGCGCAACAGCTTTACCTGCAGCAGCGGACTCATTTCACCGATCTCATCGAGGAATAATGTTCCTTCATCAGCTATCTCAAATTTTCCCTTCTTATCCTGGTATGCCCCCGTGAACGCACCTTTCGCATGACCAAACAGTTCGCTTTCAAGCAAGCCCTCGGGAAATGCACTGGAATTTACTTTAATAAATTCCTTATTTTTTCTCGGACTGTATTGGTGAATGGCAGCAGCGATCAGTTCCTTTCCCGTGCCGGATTCCCCTTGTATCAATACACTGGCATCTGTCGGGGCAACTTCTTCAATGAGGCGATAAATCTCCTGCATGTTATGGGATTTACCGATAATATTTGCGAACGTATAACGCCCGTGTATCTGTTCCTCAAGCCGTTTTATCTCGGTTATGTCTCTGAATAATTCTGCGCCTGCAATGATCTCCCCGTCGTCATTCCGTAAGGTAACAATGCTGGTCTGCGCCTGAAAATGTCTATTATCTTTACTGGTGTAAACCATCTCCACGTTGCGGACTTCGTTACCTGTCTGGAGTGTACGTGTCAGCGGACAGTTATTCTCACAATCCGAAGTTCGCGCAACAAGGTTACACCGGTTTCCATATACTTCACCGGTCTCGTAGCCAAGCAACCGCTGCGCTCGCTCGTTTATAAAGCGCACTCGTCTCTCCATATCTATTATCATGATACCGGTATCGGTGGCATCGAGCAATGATTCAAGATTTGATATTTGTTGCAGCCAGCTATGGACCTGAACGTCTTGCATATAATTTCCACCCTTCATCCCGTTAAGCGATCACGATTGCGGCAACGTAACATTCAATTCTTTTAATTTTGATATAATTTTTTGCTTCGCTTCTTCTTCGCTTATAAGCAACCGTACACCCGACACTTTGATCTGTTCATCAAGCGTGGATTCGTTTTTTACGGTCAACCAACGCCAAACATGAAAACCAAGCCGGTTCCTGTCATTTGGTTCGCGCGTTGGAATATCTTCTACACTTTTATACGCTTTTGATTCAATAGAATCTTCCGGATATTTCTTTACCTCCGGCGGTGGTTTTGTAGCCATTCTTGTTCCCGTGTATTATCCTGATTAAGTATATCGGATTAGAAGATAGGCAATTTAGCCGATTTTTCAAAGACTGTACTATACCCGCACCAAAATGGAGGTCAGGCATAGTAGATTTTTTCACCAATCCCGGGTTTTGAATGTAGTTCCTCCACCATCTTCCCGATGGTTTTTTTCGAGAGCATCTTATATATATCGTCGCGAAGTCTGCCCCATTGTTCATGAACCGGGCATGGATTAGTACCGCCGCATACCGGTAACCCGAGTACACACTCGGTTAAGAATCCGTCGCCGTCAATTGCTTCAACCACCTGATAGAGGGTTATATCGTCGGGATCGCCATCGAGTGCAAATCCACCACTCGGCCCTTTTTGTGATCTCAACAGACCTCTTTTTGAAAGATTTTGTAAAATCTTCGCGAGGAAGTGGTGCGGTATTTCCAGTTTTTTGGAAATTTCTTTTATATCGGTGTATCCGTTACTCCCTTTTGCAGTAATATATAAAACTGCCTGGAGGGCGTATTCACATTGTCTGCTAAATATGACTGACATAATATTTTCCGTTTCATTTTGTAGTTGAATCATTTTACCTATATGCTCGACCCCGCTGCACTTTATCGTTTCATCCGGGTATTAATCTATCTGTTCCAGGGTCTTACGCATTTCTTTATACCGCTTGATCTTCCCTTCTATCGTCGATACAAGCAAATCTTCAGAAATTGGTTTGATGATATAATCATCCGCGCCCATCTTTTTCCCAAGCTGGACGATATGCTCTTCATCCAATCCGCTCATAAATACCACCGGAACAAACCGTAGATTTGGTCTCTTCCGGATTTGCTCATACATTGTAAACCCGCTGATTGAGGGTTTGGGGAATGTAATATCGAGCAATATGAGATCGGGCGTCGTTTTTTCAAGTATTTTTAATCCTTGCTCGGGTTTATGCGACGAAAAAGGTGCATACCCCTCTTCGCGTAATATCGATTTAATAACTTTTGAAAGCTCCGGGTCGTCATCTACCACCATAACCACTCCCTTCACCCGCATACCATGCAGTTCATACATAATACGCGATTCTATCATAAGGTGTTCGTCGATGCTGACACGGTACTTATCCCGTAAATCCTCGAGTACTTTCGCACTCGCCGGGTTGATCAATCCATCCCTCCACGCATCTTTTACCGCATCTACATACGCGGAAAGTTTAACCGACCGTTCTATTTCATCGTGGCTCTCACGGGATATCCCAAGCAATTCCCTGAGTTTTTCGACTTCTTTCCGATCATTCTCAGAAAAGGTGCCGGATTTCCATAACCTTTCAAGTGCTTGCCTATACTTTTTTTCGTCTTCTTCCTGCTTTACAGTTTCAGGATATTTTTCCGGTACATATTCCTCCTGCCCCAGAACCCTTTGTTTTTCATCTTTCCCCCTGTTGATAAAATCCGCCTGTTCAGAAATTATGTCCTCTACAATTTTTCTTTTCTCGTCTGCACTTAATTTTTTTGCCGGTTTAATTTTTTCCGTTGAATCTTCTTTTTTCCATTGTTTCGATTCAGGGGATTCGTCTCCGGGTATAGACGAAACATCCGAGGGAGTTTGCTCTCTTTCCGCTTGTTTATCTCTTTTTCGTTTAAAAACTTCTATCCGTTTAAGGTATGCTTTGGCATATATGTTGTTTGGATCAATATCAAATATCAGGTTTACCCGCTCCGTCGCTTTATGAAAATCTCCGGACAATACATACCGGTCTGCCGCCTTCAACAATTCACTTATCCGTCGTACCCGCTCCTCCGTTGTTAATTTCGATTGATTCATACAGATATACAGTTATTGAAAACACTATTGTGGTTCAATACTATCTTTTTGATAATTGATATTTCTATCTATTTCTACAATTATCAATGTACAATGAAATAGTATGAAATTCAAGGAAAGCCGGGGATGAGTTTCAGAAACGAGATTTTGTTGAAATTATACGCGCAGGTTCATACGGTAACTATACGGTCAATCCGTCGTTTGTCGATTCGGCGAATGAGACCGATCACAGTGCCGATAAACCGGAATTGATCCGACTGCGCATCAACAACAATAGGCGAGTATCTTCGATTTTCCGGTTTTAACGTTATGGTTCCGTTTTCCCGATAATATCTTTTAACGGTCGGGTCACCGCTTACCATCGCAACAATAATTTCACCATTTTGCGGTTCCTTGGTAGGGTCGATAAATAAAAGATCCCCTTCATAAAGAGCGGCGTCCCGCATACTGTCACCCCTGACATAAAGACCAAAAACATTCGCCGGCGCCGATATGTACCGGCGAAGCTCAAAATTATCTACTATGTTCTCATCGGAGAGAAAAGGTACTCCGGCAGGAACATATCCATAAACAGGGATTGCACCTGCTTTACGGCGGATAAGTTCTATTCCACGAGCAATGTTAGGATGTCGTTTGATAAATCCTTTTTTTGCAAGCGCATTGACATGTACAATCATACTTGATACATGGCGATAGCCCAATCCATCAGCAATTTCTGCAAGTGTCGGCGACATGTTCATTCTGTTAATGTAATCGAATATCCAATCGTAAACGCGCTTTTGTGCTGAAGTTAAGCGATTTTCTTTTGCCATAAAAACCTCGCATATATTTATACTATATAAATATATGGTATAATTAATTTATTGTCAAGTAGATGTGCTATTTTTTATAAAACAAGCCAAAGAATTAAATTTGAAAAGATTTTCAAATATTTGTATATTGATAGTTTACATAATCTTTCCACATTTTTTTAGGTAATTACAAAGCTTCGTGTCGGTTAATCAATCAATAAAAAAATCATATCGCGGCATCATCTTTGATATGGACGGGACCCTCACCCGGACAAACCAGCTTATATTCGATACATTCAATTATATAACGGAAAAACATTTAAATCGCACTCTCTCACCCGATGAGATAACTGCTCTGTTCGGTCCGCCGGAGGATAGCGCCATTCAACGACTTGTGGGTGAAGCTGTTTTTAATACTGCGATGGAGGAATTCTATGACTATTATAATCAGCATCATAATGACAAAGCGGAACTGTACGAGGGTATGTCCGATGTTTTAAACAAGCTTCAATCTGCAAATATTTCGCTCGGGCTTTTTACCGGCAAAGGCCGCGTCACAACGGATATAACTCTCGAAAAATTGGATTTGAATAAATATTTTTCCGTTGTTATAACAGGACACGATGTTATTCAGCATAAACCGGCAGGCGAAGGCATCCGGCGCGCTCTCCGGCAAATGAATATTCCCGCCAACGACGCACTTATGATCGGCGATTCCGTTGCAGATGTACGGGCATCCCGGGAAGCTGGTGTTGACATCGCAGCCGTTTTATGGGATTCATTCACATACGATAGAATGATAGAACTTGATACACACTATCGGTTTTTATCTATCAATGAATTTCACGAATGGATCAATGAACTTGTGAAAAATAAATTATAAACACCATCTGAGAACTTTATTATGCAAACGAAAACGAAAGTAGGAGTTATCGGAGTAGGGCATCTCGGCAATTTACACGCCAAGATGTATGATATGATACCGTCCGCCGATTTCATCGGTATATATGATATCGATGCCGGTCGCGCAAAGGAAGTATCGGAGCGATACGGTGTGAAAGCATTCCCGGATGTCGACTCATTGCTGAACGCCGTGGAAGCGGTAAGTGTAGTAACACCGACAAGCAATCATTTCGAGGCGGCATCTCATGCGCTCAACAACGGCGCTCATGTATTTATTGAGAAACCGATAACTTCCGATGTTGCTTCCGCCGATGCATTGATCAAACTTGCAGAGAAAAGCGACCGAATTGTACAAGTCGGACACATTGAACGATTCAATCCGGCGCTGATGTCATTAAAATCAATCGACCTGAATCCGATGTTCATCGAATCGCACCGGCTTGCACAATTTAACCCACGCGGCACCGATGTAGCCGTGGTATTGGACTTAATGATTCACGATATCGATATCATTCTCAGTCTCATTAATTCATCCGTGAAACGAATCGATGCTAATGGTGTCGCAATCGTATCGGATTCTATCGATATTGCAAACACACGCATACAGTTTGAAAACGGCGCCGTTGCAAACATCACAGCCAGCAGAATTTCACAGAAAAAAATGCGCAAAATGCGTATCTTTCAGCGGGATACTTATATTACTATTGATTTTCTGCAAGGACTCGCTGAGGTATATCGTTTATTCAGTGACGGGGGTGAAGTGCCCGAATTAACCATGCTGCTCGGCGAGATTGGCGCCGGCGCACAGAAGAAAAAAATCATTTACCAACGACCCGAAGTACCGGATATCAATGCACTCGAATATGAACTCGCTCAATTTATTACTGCTGTTCAAAACGGGGCTTCCCCGCTTGTAACTGCGTACGAAGGGAAAAAAGCGCTGGAAGTTGCGCTTGAAGTGATGGAGAAGATTAAGGGACAAACAGTACCGTGGTAAAAAGCAAATCAACGGAACAACAAAAGCGACGGTTGAAATTAGCACTTCCGGACGATCCGGTTATCCCGGTTCTTTCAGAATTATCGAAACAGATTGATACCCCTCTCTATATCGTCGGCGGCTACATACGCGATCTTTTACTCGGACAGAAAGTGAAAGATATCGACGTTATGGCTGCAGGTAACGGTATATCCGTCGCAAAAGCATTCGCCGAAAAAATAGGAGTAAAGCAGGTTATTGTCTACGAAAAATTCGGGACGGCGATGGTAAAACTTCCCGATCGTGATATTGAGTTCGTCGGTGCACGGAAAGAAAAATATCATGAACGGTCACGCAAACCTTCGGTTCAACCGGCAACCGTCGACGACGATCTCTCCCGCCGGGATTTCACCATCAATGCAATTGCCGTCGCGCTGCATCCGTCGGAATACGGGAAGCTTCTCGATCCGTTTAAAGGGAGAGCCGATCTTAGAAAGAATATCATCCGCACTCCACTCGATCCCGACGAAACATTCGACGACGATCCGCTGCGTATGCTGCGTGCAATCCGGTTTGCAACACGTTTAAATTTTTCAATACATAAAGACACGCTGCAAGGAATTAAAAAAAATAAAGAGCGTATTTCGATCGTTTCACAGGAGCGCGTCACCGATGAACTGCTCAAAATCCTGCAAGCAGATAAACCCTCGACCGGCTTTATGCTTCTGAAAGAAACCGGATTGCTTGCAATCATATTCCCCGAACTTGATGCACTTGCAGGCGTCGATCAGCGGTATGAGCATCATCATAAGGATGTATTTTATCATACACTTGAGGTGCTGGATAATATTTCCGAACACACCGACGATCTCTATCTCCGCATAGCTGCGCTTCTACACGATATCGCCAAGCCGAAAACAAAAGCGTTTCATCCTCAACACGGCTGGACATTCCATGGCCATGAGGAGTTGGGTGCGCGTATGGTTAAGCATCTTTTTAGACGGCTGAAGCTTCCGCTCGACCGTGTGCCGTATGTCGAAAAACTCGTCCGGCTGCATCTCCGCCCGATGGCGCTTGTCGACGAAGGGGTAACCGATTCGGCAATCCGGCGGCTGCTTTTTGAAACAGGTGAAGAAATCGACGATTTAATGAAACTATGCCGCGCGGATATAACCTCCAAAAATCCCCGGAAGGTACAACAATATTTAAACAACTATAACCGGCTTGTAAAACGGATGGAGGAAATCGAAGAGAAAGATCGCTTGCGCAACTGGCAGCCGCCAATTCGAGGCGACGAGATTATGGAGCGGTTCAATATACCGCCGAGTAAATTAGTGGGGTTACTAAAAAAAGCAGTTGAAGATGCAATTCTCGACGGCAAAATTCCGAATGAGTATGATGCAGCTTTGGAATACCTGTATACAGTAAAAGACGATATAATAAGCGAATACAACAAAAAGGTTGATTCCAAACATAAAAATTGATACCGCTTTATAAATATGTGAATTTTTGTTATATTATACATAATGGGAGTTAAATTAGTGATCAAGTAGTAGACGTGCCTTCTGAGGGATATAAATATGTTAAAGCGATGGTGTTACTAAAGTAGATGCGAATTATCCTTAGTGTAGTATTTATTTGTATTAGTATTGCGGCGTACCAACCTGAAGTTCATTCAAACATTACGTTCACTTTAGAAGAACTCGAAGAAAGAGCATTTATTGTATCCCATAACGATACGATTGCTCTTCCACATATTGACGATAAAATTGTCGTCGACGGAAAATTAAGCGAGCCGTTTTGGAATGACGCCCTTGTGTGGGAACTGCCGTACGAGATACGCGTCGGTGAAAACGTCGAAGCTCCGGCGGAAACCTATGTTCTTATGGTATCCACCTCCAGCGAATTTTATATTGCTTTTGTGTGTCTTGATCCCGATCCGGACAAAATAAGGGCAACGCTTACCGACCGGAACAGATGGAGCAGGACAGAAGACGATCACATCGGAGTATTTATCGACACTTTCGGTGATAAACGAAGCGCATACTACATCGCGGTCAATGCGCGCGGCGTACAATTCGATGCGATGCGTCTCGATCGAGGCGGACAGGGAACATCGGATGATTCAAGCTTCGATTTTATGTGGGAATCGGCGGCGCAAGTAACCGATTTCGGATATATAGTTGAGATATCTCTCCCCTATCGTTATCTCCGTTTATCGAATAACACCCGGAACGGACGGGTTACCTGGAATATTAAACCATTCCGGGTTATCCCGAGATCGTTCCGTTTCGAAACTGCGCCGATACGATGGAACTATAATCTCAACTGTTTCCTTTGCCAATTTCCGGC
>PWTU01000281.1 GCA_003562775.1 Ignavibacteriales bacterium | reverse complement strand
TTTTCTGATAAATTCCGAAGGAAGATACATATCGGATAAAAATATAATTCTATACCCCCGGTTTCGCAATTTATCAATCTTCTCACGTATTCCCGGCACCGGCCGGATCAGATTTTTTTCAATGTTTAATTCCTCCGTGAGAATTTTATTTATATCATGTTTTTTCAATTTAATTCTCGACGCCAACTCGGAATAAATTTCTTTCAGTGAAACATCTTCTTTCTCATTTTCCATCCGGGCATTTATTTCAGATTGGATGCGACATTTTGCGAATTGTTCCGCCGGCATTTCCAATATTCCTTTATCGTTCAATTGCCGGCCCAAAAGTAAAAAAGCAGAGGAGGGAGAACCTACCGATCTCGTCAATACCGTATCAAACACATCGAAACTATAAATTGTATTCATACAAAAAACTACTTCCGGACGTCAGTCCACGTTTTTGATGAATCATCCCACATTCTTATAATGCGTGCAGGAACTCCGGCGGCAATGCTCCGGGGAGGAATACCTTTCGTGACGACGCTATTTGCACCGATTATAGAGTATTCGCCTATCGTAACACCGGGTAGAATTACTACGTTTTGACCGACCCAGCACCCTTTCTTTATCACGATTGGAGCAATTCTGGTAAGTGGTTGGTATTTATAAGGTTCATTTGCGTCCATATAACCGTGTAAAGCATCATTGATGTGAATATTGGAAGCAAACATAACGTCATCTTCAATAACGACTTCCTGCTGCACAAAAATTTGTAAACCTGCAGTAGCAGTGACTCTGTTCCCGATAACAAGTTTCGGATCAAACTTTTGATCTTCAATTCTACGATCGGGGTGTTTTATCCATTTCCCGGGATATTCCACTATCGGTATCAGCCAACAACCGGGGCCAAAAGTAACATCATTCCCCAGATAAATTCTATTGGCATCACCAATAATTCGGGGCAAGTCGATTCTGACATTGTGAGGATTATTCGCGAATTTGGGGAGAGTAGATTCTTTGGTAATCCTTCGGTTTATCTCATCTATAAGACCGACTTTTTCGAAAAGATTAACCAGGCGACGCTTAAAATATTCACGTATAGTCATTCATTACCAATGATTAACGGAAGCCCTTTCCTCTATACTATGAGGAATATACCGGGTTTCCCACCTGAATAGCGGTCTCACTATCCCCTCCAGTTGTCCTTCCCAATCGCCCCTTGCAGAATCTTTCTCCATTGGATCGTATATTTCAAATCCCAACGTATCCTTTTCAAAGAAAAGTTCTTTTTTGGGCTCAAGTGTAATTAATACCGCTGAGACAAGTATTGTTCCTTCCGAAAAAAAGTTTCCAGGTATCAATACAGTCGATATATACCGTCCCTTCGGTCTCGGTTTCATTCTCCAGGCGGGATCAACATCGACCGATGTAAATATGTGAAGTCCGTCGAGCGTACTAAAATGAAAATGAGGTAAAAGAATATATCCGGAATGGAATAATTCAAATTCCATTTCCACTTTAAGCGGCAACCGTATGTCGACTAAGCCGTCGACTATTCCCTTATCCGTACAAACCCGTACACTTCTCAACTTCGCAATCTCTCCACCGGGAGCATTTGCCAATGTAGGGTATTCCCGGATCGGAATGAGACTATGCGATTTATTTAAATATTCATGAACTACCTTTGTCGTTTCACCATCATCCACTATTCTTCCGCTGTCAAGTAAAATCACCCGCGGACACAGTCTTGTTATGGTAGGCATTGAATGAGAGACAAATAAGACGGTTCTGCCTGCCCGACTAACATCCCGCATTTTTGCAAGGCATTTTTTTTGAAAATCCACATCACCGACCGCAAG
Source organism: Ignavibacteriales bacterium (assembly GCA_003562775.1). Lineage (GTDB taxonomy): Bacteria > Bacteroidota > Ignavibacteria > T3Sed10-11 > T3Sed10-11 > T3Sed10-11. Next base: position 5,206 of record PWTU01000281.1, on the reverse strand, counting down.
AACTTCATCGACAATCAATATGTCGGGTTCAATATGTGCGGCAACCGCAAATGCCAAACGCACACCCATTCCGGTCGAGTATCTTTTAATCGGGGTATCGATAAATTTTTCCACACCTGAGAAATCGACTATTTCATCAAATTTTTTATCTATTTCCTTTTTGCTCATCCCGATAATTGTCCCGTTGAGATAGATATTTTCTCTTCCGGTAAGCTCGGGATGGAATCCCGTACCGACCTCCAATAAACTCGAAACTCTCCCGTTTATTTTTACCGAACCTGTTGTCGGGTTTGTTATCCTCGATAGTATCTTTAGGAGAGTGCTTTTGCCCGCTCCGTTTTTTCCGATAATTCCCAGCACTTCCCCCTCCTTCACATCAAATGAAATATCGCGTAATGCCCATATAATATCATCCGAGTCTCTATTCTCGTCAAATTTGCTTAAACCTCTCAGTCGCTTATAATTCGCCAAAGGAGCTTTAACCCAGGATGTTATTAATCCCGATAAAGTACCGTCTAACTTTTCCTTTACCCCGATTCTATATCGCTTCGAGAGATCTTCTACAGTTATTGCGTTAATACTCATAAACAATTCTATTCTTTCAAATAATCAGATTACATCTGCAAAATATTTTTCTCTTCTCTTAAAATAAAATATACCGATCATAAGGATGAACAATGTAGTCGCGGCGCCGATACCGATCAAGTCCCATGGCATAGGGTTTGTTGAAAGTATTGCAGAACGAAAACCTTCGATTACACCGACCATAGGATTGAGGGCATAAATCAATCGATACTGATCGGGAACAAGACTCGCAGGATATACAACGGGTGCAGCATACATTAAGAGCGACACGCCAAAACTCATACCATACCGAATATCACGATACTGTACCGATAATGCCGCCAGACACATACCAAAACCAATCGCCGTTAACATGAGAAGGATAATAAGAAAAGGCAGCATAAGTATCCAAACTGTCGGAACTATTTGGAACCAAACCAGTAATCCGAATAACACCATCAGAGAAATACAAAAATCAACTCCCTTTGATAATATGGATGCTATAGGCAAGATTAACCGCGGAAAGTAAATCTTGGTTATCATACCGGTCAAACTATTTGCCGAGGTTGTTAATGACCCTGCAAAAAAGGTCCATGGCACCAGGGCAGTAAAACTAAAAATCGCATAGGGAACGCCGTCCGAATCGATTTTTGCCAGGTTTCCAAAAACTATTGTAAACACTATCATTGAAAACACTGGTTGAATAACCGCCCAGCTTATTCCCAATACGGATTGCGCGTATCGCGCCTTAATATCGCGCCAGACAAGAAAGAAAAACATATCTCTGTATTCTTTCAACTCTCCCCAATTTACGGTTTCCCAACCTGAACGGGGTTTAATTATTGTATTCTGTGGATTCATCGTAATAATTCCTGAGCCAGTGAAAATATTTGTCTTAAAATATTAATTTCCAATGAATTTGGCGGGAAGATAATTTGCAATAATGAAATGAGGTTACAATTCTTAATCAAAAAATCCGAAGATTCGATCAAGAACTAATATCATAGATGCGCTGGTATTTATAACGGCAAAGAAATCCCAAAAATTGAACCGTCGAACGCGATCAATCATTATAATATCACCCTCTTGCAGGGGAATTTCCTGTTCTCTCAATCGCAGTAAATCCTCAATTCTGTATTCGAGAACTACCTCTCTTCCCGCACCCCCCGTAAGCCGGGAGAGTCGGATAATTGTGTTACCAGCTTGCCTGCGCGCCCAGGTATCCGCTCCGGTAATACCCCGGATATCCGCACCGGGTCCGCCTGCGAGCGACAGTAATTGTCCGATATTCGTATCAACAGGCACCTCATATCGCCCCGAATTTCTCACATCACCCCATACACTTACCAATATGGTAAAATCGCCGGGTTGAGCGTAATAATAATTCGCCACACTCGATCCATAAATACCCGGCGTAAAAATATCCTGCAAACGCTCGGGAATTTGTTGTCCTTCGGCTTGCTGAAGCGTCATTAAAAACAACCCCAGTACAGCTAAAATAAAATTCCGCGCGATCATGTTAATGTAATTTTTCATTTAAAAATCCTTCTAATTGATCGATGGTTATTTAGAAAATACGCTTTTTTTCTTATTACCATTTGCCGCTTCTCCATATGAACCGTATTTATAATATTGCATCGTATATGCACTTCCATAACTGTCGCGTTGATCGAACTTATTAAGAACCGTTCCAAAAACACGACCGTGGACGTTTTCAATTGCCTCTACCGCCACTTTCAACTCCTCAACTTTGGTCCTCCGTGATGCCGCAACGATTACCGCACCGTCACAAATTGTACTGAGCACCGATGCGTCGGTTGCCGCCAATATTGGTGGGGTGTCGAAGATAATAATATCGAATTGCTCTTCCAATGCAGAAAGTAGTTTCTTCATTTTTTCCGACCCTAAGAGATCGGCAGGATTTGCAGGTGTATCGCCGCACGATATAGCATATAGGTTGTCGACAACAGTTTTTTGGATGCCTTGAGAAAGATCCAGGTTCTCAAACAGTATATTGGTCAAGCCGGGTTTTCTGTTAAGATCAAGTACATTATGAAGCGTCGGTTTTCGCAAATCCGCATCGATAATTAATACTTTTTTCTCTCCATGCGCATATGAAACAGCCAAATTAGCAGCAATGGTACTTTTCCCTTCACCCGGATTCGGACTGGACATAACGAGCGTTTTAACGGGCTTATCAACCTGCGCATATTGAAGATTTGTGCGGAGCGCTCTTATGGATTCAGACACAGGCGATAATGGGTTTGTAATAGTTATAACATAGCCGTTAATGACACGACCCTTCAAAGAGACATATCCTTTATTGCTTATTCTGTTTACCTCACCGTACATATTTGCAACGGTCGCCAGGTTAACTATGTTTTCTTTCTTTATATCTTCCGGTGTGCGAATTTTTGTAGATAACGCTTCTCTTAGAAAAACAAACCCCACACCGAAAACCAGCCCAAGAAATAGGCCGATGATTAGATTCAACTGAAGATTAGGACTCACGGGAGAATTTGGTATAAGTGCGTCATCGATTATGTGAACGCTGCCAAATTCGGATTGTTCAGCGATAATTGCCTGATTAAATTCTTCTTCAATTTTTAAGTAGAGCTGTTCGTTGCTTCGCTTTGTCCGTTCGAGACGAGCATATTGCAAATTCATTGCAGGCAATTGCTCAAACTCACGCTCATATTCCCGAAGCGATCTTTCTTTTGCATTTCTTTGGATACGTAATCCCTGTAATTCTATTTGCTCTGTCGCTATTCGTTGTTTTAATTGTCGTAAATATCCCTCATCGCCCGGTGAAAGGGTTTGAACAAATTCATCTGTTCGTTTTTGCAGCGTTCTACGTAGATTTTCCAATTCTTCATCATATTGTCGAATTCTGTCTTGATATCTTTGACCTCCTACTGTTTCAGGATTGCGCGATATTGCAAGGTCACGCTGGAATTCGATCTCTGCCATATTTTCCTGTATTCGTCGAATATATGCCATATCGGATGAAGTCAAACCACGAGCCACATCCGGTTCCTGTTCAGCAAGTTGATTTTGAAGCGACTGCAAAGTATTATTTCTGGCATCAATTTGAATTTGCAACTCTTCTTTTTGCGCCTCGAGCCGTGCAACCTGATCTATCACTCGCCTTGATTCTGCATCCGGTATTACAACGCCGTGTCTTTCCTGATATCTTTGTAATTCTTCCTCCGCTTTTTGCAATGTTCTCTCCCTTTGGCGCATCTGCGATTCTAAAAACTCCCTCAGCTGCCGGGATGCCGCTCGACTCCCTTCAAAATTTCTGTGTTGATACGTATTCGCATATGCATTCGCTATAACAGCAGCTTCAACAGGACTGTTTCTGCGAATACCCACTTCTATAATGTCGGAGTTCGCTACTTGCGCAAATGATGATGCACCCTGGAGACGCCTTGCAATGGCATCCAAAGACGCAAAAGATACAAAATTGCCTTGCTCATCGAAATTTGCAATTATCGGAATTATCTGAGTGCTATCCTCATCCATATAAATTTGGTTCAACAAGACATCGGCAACTTCGCGCGCCAGATTCCTGGATTTAAGTCTCTCCATTTCATTGACAAGATTCCTTCTGCCTTCTCCCATAAACCCAAACGGCATAGACTGGTTGCCGCCGCCGACAAAAACTGTTGTTTTAGCAAGGTAAACCGGCTCTTCGAGCAGTGTTTTGAAAAGAAAAATGTTAAAGACAAGTAATGAAACTATGAAGATGATCCACTTCCCACGCACTACAGTTGCAAATATTTCGCGTATGTTTATTTCGCGGACACCACCCTCATTCATCGCACCATTACCGGATGTATTTTTATCATTATTGTTATATTTCATGACACTCCTTTTTTCCTTTCATATCTCCGCTATAGAAACTCATAATCTATAAAATTTACGATTATTTTTATTAAAAATCTACAATTTCACCGACTACCTGTCAAATTATCTACAGGCACTTTCAGCACACAGTCAACGGGAACCTCCACGGCCAGAGATTTTCCTATACTGTCGATTGCAATAACAAGACGTTTCTCATTTTTAATTTTTGTATACTGTCCTCTCAAACCCATAAGCGGACCAGCTGTAACTTCAACAATATCGCCTACACTGATTCCTTCTATTGTTTCAATGGTTACTCCATGGCGGCGATTCGCTTCGAGAATTTGCTTAATTGCACTTATTTCGGATTCATGGACAATCCCCGGACGACCGTTGAACATAACGACCCGAACCACCCCTTCCGTTTCAAGAGCAGGGATACGTCTCCGATACGGCATCTTTACAAACACATAGCCCTTGAACAAGGGTTCCTCGACTTTTTTCTTCCTGTCGCTCCACCTTTTCACGACTGTCCTGAGTGGAAGAAACACTTCATATCCTTTTGTGTCGAGCCCCTCTTTTACCACTTTCTCGTGGCGGGATTTTGTTGCCAATGTATACCAGCGAGGTATTTCCTCATTTTTTTTTGCCTGAGAGATCATCATTCCTACCGGTTTTCAACGTACGAATTCACATAGCTCCGCATCCTCAGTCCCATCTATCACATCAAAAAGGACCTTACAGCTCAATTCACGTTAATTGCACAATCTATATATTTATTCAAAAAACCCGA
>PWTU01000326.1 GCA_003562775.1 Ignavibacteriales bacterium | reverse complement strand
TTTGCCAGGCGCAATCACAGGATATGGAAGATGCGATTGCATGTTCCGTCGAAGCTTTTGAACTGACGAAAAAAATGCCGTCGTACAAACGTGCCGGGATACTACTGGATATTGCGGATCGAATAAAAAAAGACCGTAAGGATATTGCGACGACAATAGCTGAAGAATCGGGAAAACCGGTCACACAGGCGTTTATTGAAGTAGATCGCTCGATCTTTACCTTTACGATTGCAGCCGAGGAGGCGAAACGAATATATGGTGAAACTATCCCGCTCGATCTCGCTTCTCATTCCGAGCGACGGTGGTCGCTGACGAGACGTTTCCCGATCGGACCAATCAGTGCGATTTCACCGTTCAATTACCCGATTAATCTGATTGCACATAAATTTGCACCGGCTTTTGCCGCCGGCAATACGATGGTTTTAAAACCGCCTCCGCAAGCGCCGATGACGGGATTACAGTTGGCGCAAATTGTTCTCGACGCCGGTGCACCGGCAGGGTCGTTTAATGTATTGCCCTGCGGCATCGACGTAGCAGAACAGCTCGTAACGGATGAGAGATTTAAAATGCTCAGCTTTACCGGCAGTCCGGCGGTTGGTTGGGAGTTGAAAAATAAAGTCGGTAAAAAGAAAGTATTGCTTGAATTGGGAGGGAATGCCGGAGTTATTGTAGATCGTACCGCCAATCTTGATTTTGCCGTTAAAAGGATAGCATTCGGAGCGTATGCATACAGCGGGCAAATTTGCATTAAAGTTCAGCGGATGTTTATACATGAAGATATTTATGATGATTATCTGTTACGTTTTAAGGAAGCCGTCAAGGAACTAAAACAAGGGGATCCGTTGGATGAAGAAACTACAATAGGTCCGATGATTAATGAAGCCGCGGCAGACCGTGTCGAGTCATGGATTGAGGAAGCCAAACAGAGAGGAGCAACCGTACTCCTCGGCGGCAATCGAAGCGGATCGGTTATCGAACCGACGCTGATCTCAAATACGCTGCCCGGAATGAAAGTTTACAGCGAAGAAGTCTTCGGTCCCGTCGCAACCATTCACCGCTATCGCGATATTCAGGAAGCAATCGACGGCATCAACGATAGTACGTTTGGCCTTCAAGCCGGAATTTTCTCAAATGATTTCCGGAATATATTTTATGCGTATGACCAAATTGAAGTCGGCGGTTTGATCGTGAACGATTTTCCAACATACCGTATTGATACCATGCCGTACGGCGGGATTAAAGACTCGGGGTTCGGGAGAGAAGGAATACGGTATGCAATTGAGGCAATGACCGAGTTGAAATTAATGGTATTTAATTTTGTTTAGAATAATATGCCGGAATTTGTACACCTACATAATCACTCACACTACAGTTTGCTCGACGGGGCGGCGACGATCGACGACCTGATCAACGCTGCAGTCCGTCATAACATGAAAGCGCTCGCATTGACCGATCATGGCGTTATGTTCGGTATAATCGAGTTTTATAAAAAAGCGGTAAAAGCCGGTATAAAGCCGATACTCGGCTGTGAGTTTTATATTGTGACCAGGGGGAGCCGTTTTGATAAATCGGAGCAGGAGGGCAACGGTCGAAGCGGAAAACGAAATGTGTATCATCACATCGTGCTTCTGGCAAAAAATAATACCGGTTATAAAAACCTGATCAAACTCTGTACGCTCGGACATATTGAAGGATTTTACTATAAACCGCGCATCGACGTTGAGCTGCTGAAGGAATACTCTGAAGGTGTTGTTTGCCTATCGGCATGTGCGGGTGGAGTCGTTGCCGCTCATCTTGTCGACGGTAACTATGACGCCGCTAAGAAATCTGCAATTATTTATAAGGAAATCTTCGGCAACGATTTTTATCTCGAAATACAAAATCATGATTATACGCCCGAGAAAAATGTTCTCGAAGGCATGCCACGGCTTGCATCGGAACTCGGTCTGAAGCTTATCGGGACGAACGATATTCACTATATCGAAAAAGATCACGCTATTCCGCATAACGTTCTGCTGAAAATCCCCGATGCCAACAGCACAAATGCACAGGATATCGATGTGCTTCGGTACGGTACGGACCAGATCTATTTCAAGAGCGCCGGGGAAATGCACGAGGTGTTCAAGGAGTGGCCCGAAGCAATCGAATCCACACTCGAAGTTGCAGAAAAGTGCAATGTAGAGCTTGATCTTAAAACAAATCATATGCCGATGTTTCCCATTCCGTCGGATGCCGGCGTCGATACTCTTGACGATTATTTTGAGAAGCTTACGATGGATGGCCTTCAGAAGCGTTACGCGGAAATTACACCGGAAATAGGGCAGCGGGTGCGGACAGAGCTTGATATCGTCAAGAAGATGGGCTATTCCGGATATTTTCTCATTGTGTATGACTTTATCCGTGCAGCCAGGGAAATGGACGTGCTGGTAGGTCCCGGACGGGGAAGCGCAGCCGGCAGTATCGTTGCATATGCGCTCGGCATCACAAATGTCGATCCTCTTGAATACGGCTTGCTGTTCGAGCGGTTTCTCAATCCGGATCGGGTTAGTATGCCGGATATTGACGTTGATTTTTCCGATCGGAAGCGTGAAAAGGTAATTCAATATGTTCGCGATAAATTCGGACAGGAATCGGTATCACAGATAATCACTTTCGGTACGTTATCGTCGCGCGCCGTGATCAAAGATGTCGGCAGGGTACTTGGCATTCCTTTGAGCACGGTTGAATCTATTACAAAACAAATTCCGGTTTTTCAGGGACGGGTGATGCCTGTCAAGGAAGCAATAAATACTATTCCCGAACTTAAATGGCTTAAAACGAGTAACGATCCCAAGATAAGAGATCTCATCAAAATTTCAACAGTGCTTGAGGGAATGAACAGGAACGTGAGCACTCACGCTGCCGGTGTTGTCATTGCACCCGGTCCGGTCAGCGATTATATTCCGCTTTATAAAACCCCACAGACCGAGCTGATGACGCAATACAACATGAAGGACCTCGAAGATGCCGGCATGCTGAAAATGGATTTTCTCGGTTTACGTACTCTCACCGTTATCGAAGATACTCTCGAAATGATCACGGAAAGATATGATGAAAAAGTAGATTTGGATTCTATCCCAAAAGACGATGCGAAAACCTTTGAGTTGTTTTCAAAAGGAATGACCGTAGCCGTTTTTCAATTTGAATCGCGAGGGATGCAGGAGTACCTTAAAAAACTCAAGCCCGAATCAATCAACGATCTTGTTGCGATGAACGCCCTCTATCGGCCTGGTCCGATGAGTATGATAGACGACTTTATCAACCGGAAATACGGCCGAAAAGAGATTCAATACGTACACCCCGATCTCGAACCGATTTTAAAGGAAACGTACGGTATCATCGTATATCAAGAGCAGGTGATGAAGATCGCAAGTCAGATTGCAGGTTTCACGCTTGCTGCCGCAGATATTATGCGCCGTGCTATGGGTAAAAAAGATAAGGCATTGATGGCGGAGCAGAAAAAAGCATTTGTTGCGGGTGCCGCCGCGAAAGGAACTCCAAAGCGAACTGCCATCGAAATATTCGATCTTATCGATAAATTTGCTTCTTACGGTTTTAATAAGTCGCATAGTGTTGCCTATTCAGTGCTCGCGTATCAGACCGCGTATCTCAAGGCGCATTATCCGGCGGAATTCATGGCTGCCACGATGACAAGCGAGATCAACAATACAGATAAGATCGTGTTGTTCATAGATGAGTGCGGGAAACTGGGACTGAACGTAATGCCGCCGGATGTTAACGAAAGCGATTGGAATTTTGTCGTATCCGATGACGGGGTGAGGTTCGGTCTCGCAGCGATTAAAAATGTCGGAACCGGTGCGGTGCAGGAGATTGTCAGAGTTAGAAATAAAGGCGGTTTGTTTAAAAATATATTTGAGTTCTGCGCACGCGTTGATTTACGAACGGTGAACAAAAAAACGATAGAAAGCTTGATACAGGCGGGAGCATTCGATACCATAGATATGAACAGGGCGCGGCTGCTTGCTGCGGTCGATCGCGCTATGACGTACGGTCAATCTCAAAAGAAATATGAACTTGCGGGTCAGGAAAATTTATTTGATCTTGGCGGCAACGCAGGGAACGCCGAAGTACAGTATCCTGCATTGCCGGACCTCAATCCTTGGAGCGAGGCGGAAAAATTGTCCCGGGAAAAATCGCTGCTCGGGTTTTATGTATCCGGTCATCCTTTGAAAAAGTATGAGAAAGAGGTCGAGGCGTTTTCTACTGCGAAATTCGGTGAAACAGAGCTTGTAGAGTTCGAATCGAATGTTCGCGTTTGCGGTATTATAACCGCGGTGCGGACTAAGATCGATCGAAAGGGAAACACGATGGCATTTGTGACTATGGAGGATTTTACGGGCAAAGGCGAGCTGATTGTATTTTCCGATCCGTATAAAAATCATATAGACATTATCTATCCCGATTCGTTGGTAATTGTTGAAGGGAAGGCACAGCCGACCGATGATACGCTGAAAATATTACCATCTGTCATTTATCCATTGAGTGATGCACATACACATTACGCGAAACATGTTATCATATCGATTGATGTGAATAAAACGAACGAAGAAACCATAAAGAAATTACGGGATATCATCGAGAAGAACGAAGGGAACTGCTCCTGTACATTTATCGTTGAAGGGATGGAAGTATCTACGCCGAAGAAATGGTACAGCCGCCGCTATCTTGTTAGTCCCAACGAAACGTTTATTAAGAAGGTAAATAAGTTACTTGGAGAAAATTCAGTACATGTTAATTAGCAGAAATATACAGTTGAAGGAGGAATGAATGAAACCTATTGAAGTAACAGATTCAAGCTTTGAGAATGAAGTGTTAAAATCGGACACTCCCGTTTTGGTCGATTTTTGGGCCGAATGGTGCGGGCCGTGTAAAATGATTGCCCCGATTGTGGAGGAGATTGCAAAGGAGTATGAAGGAAAAATTAAAGTTGCTAAACTCGATGTCGATTCGAACACGCAATCGGCGGGAAAATTCGGTGTCAGAAGCATTCCGACACTACTTGTATTTAAAGACGGACAGGTGGTCGATCAGATAATCGGTGCCGTGCCGAAGAGGCACCTTTTAGAGAAGATAGAAAAACACGTTGTAGCGGCATAATAATAAAAAGGGCATCTCTCCGATGCCCTTTTTTCAACCCGAAAAATTAATTGCTCCCTTGCCTAACTTTTTGTATATTGAAAATTTACGGTGTTTTTACATTGTCACTTCAACGATGTTAATAACCGAAAGATAATTAAGTCAGTGAAAATAGTAAATAACGTGAAAAACGCATTTCTTAGGCGTACACATACATGCGGGGAATTACGCAAAGAGCACATCGGACAAACCGTTGTGCTCAACGGCTGGGTTGATACGCGTCGAGATTTGGGCGGCGTCATTTTTATCGATCTCCGGGACCGGTATGGTATATCACAAATAGTATTCGCGCCGCAACATAACGAAGAAATTTACCGGCGTGCTCATACACTTCGGGCTGAATATGTTATTGCCGTTAAGGGTCTGGTTGAGCATCGACCGGAAGGCACATATAATCCCAATATTCCGACGGGCGAAGTCGATGTAATTGTTCAGGAGCTTGAAATACTGAACAAAGCAGAAACTCCGCCGTTTCAAATCCAGGAACGCGTGGATGTAAGCGAAGATCACCGGTTGCGATATCGCTATATCGATCTTCGGCGGCCGGTTATGAGAAACAACCTGTTAATGCGACATGATATGGCGCAATCGGCCCGTAGATATTTCGATGAGCATAATTTCATTGAAATTGAAACGCCGGTCCTTATGAAAAGTACCCCTGAAGGTGCACGGGATTTTCTTGTCCCGAGCCGGATCAATAAAGGAAAATTTTACGCTCTCCCGCAGTCGCCGCAAACGTACAAGCAGATTTTAATGGTATCCGGTTTCGACCGGTACTTTCAAATTGTAAAATGCTTCCGTGATGAGGATTTGCGCGCTGACAGGCAGCCGGAATTTACCCAGATCGACGTTGAAATGTCTTTTGTTGAAGAAGAAAATGTTTTCTCAATCTCCGAAGGATTAATGGTGCGGTTGTTGAAAGAGGTGCTGAATGTTGAAGTCGCTGCTCCTTTCGATCGACTGACGTTTAAGGAAGCAATGGAACGTTACGGTACCGATAAGCCGGATCGGCGTTTTGACCTTGAGATTGTTACTTTATCCGACATTGTCAGGAATGTTCCATTTAAAGTTTTTAGCGACACGGTTAACAACGGAGGTGCAGTAGCCGGTTTCGTTGCACCCGGGTGCGCATCGTATACCCGCAATCAACTTGATAACCTTGTCGATATGACGAAATTGCTCGGCGCCAAGGGATTGGTATATGTCAAAGTAACGGAGAATGGATATGAATCCCCGGTACAGAAATTTCTGTCGCAGGATGATTTAAGCGCCATAGCCGAACAAACAGGTGCCGGTACCGGTGATCTGATTCTTATTGTGGCCGATGCCTGGAAAAAATGTTACGAAGTACTTGGTACCCTGCGACTTGAATTTGGTAAACGGTTGGATAGAATACAAAATGATAAAATCGATTTATTATGGGTGACGGAATTCCCGTTGTTTGAGTGGAATGAAGACGATAAACGCTATTATGCAATGCACCACCCGTTCACCTCGCCCCGTGAAGACGATATTGAAAAATTGAAGGACAGCGTTGATGGAGTAAAAGCGCGCGCTTATGATCTCGTTATGAACGGAAATGAAATCGCGGGCGGCAGTATTAGAATTCATACTCCGGAGCTGCAGTCACTGGTGTTTGAAAAGCTCGGCATCGGTAAAAAGGAAGCTGAGGAAAAATTCGGATTTTTGTTGGATGCATTTAAATACGGCGCACCCCCACACGGCGGAATCGCGTTCGGATTCGATCGGGTGGTAATGTTATTTGCCGGGATGAAGTCGATCCGCGATGTGATTGCGTTTCCGAAAACGAGCAGTGGATTATCTCTCATGGACGGCTCGCCGTCTGAGGTATCCGAAGAACAATTAAAAGAATTGCATTTAAAGCTACGGTTATAAACAATGAAAGAGCCTATACGGATAGCGAGCGGACACGGATTCTGGGGCGATTTGCTGATAGCTCCGAAAATACAGGTCACAAAAGGACCGATTGATTATCTTGTCATGGACTATCTTGCAGAAGTGACTATGTCCATTATGCAAAAACAGAAGCGTCGCGATCCGAATCTCGGTTATGCAAAAGATCTCATCCCGCTCGTCGCGGATATATTACCGGATTGTGTAGAACGCGGTGTAAAGATCATCACCAATGGAGGAGGCGTCAATCCGAAGGCGTGTGCGGAGGCAATCCTTCAAAAAGCCGGGGAACTCGGGATCAAAGGATTGAAAATTGGTGTTGTTGCAGGCGATGACATTTTAGATCGGATCGATGAATTCCGTTCAAAGGGAATCGACTTCCGGAACATGGAGACCGGTGAAGACGTTTCAACTGTTGCCGAAAGAATTTCAAGTGCAAATGTATATTTCGGAGCGTTCCCAATCGTAGAAGCGTTGCAGCAAGGAGCTGATGTCGTGATTACCGGACGCACAACCGATACCGGACTTACTCTTGCCCCGATGGTTTATGAATTCGGATGGGAAGAAGACGATTGGGATAAGCTGGCTGCAGGCACTATAGCCGGTCATATTATGGAATGCGGAGGGCAAGCTACCGGAGGTAATTTTTCGGCCGGCTGGGAAAATGTTCCCGGTCTTGAAAATATCGGTTTCCCGATAACAGAGGCATTTTCTGATGGAAGCATCGTCATTACGAAGCACAAAGGCACCGGCGGTTTGGTATCTCAACAAACGATAAAGGAACAATTATTATATGAGATCGGCGATCCGGAAAATTATATAACTCCTGAAACGATCGCCGATTTTACGACCATTCAATTATCGGATGACGGACCCGATCGGGTAAAGATGACCGGAGTAAAAGGCAAACCGTGCACCGATACATATAAAGTTTCCATGTCCTATACCGAAGGATATACAGCGGTAAGTACTCTGACATATACGTGGCCCGATGCACTGGAGAAAGCCCGTGCAGCGGATAAAATTTTACGTAAACGCCTTCAGAATTTAGGTCTTACATTTGATGAAATACGAACGGAGTTTGTCGGTGTCAATGCCTGTCACGGTCATCTGGCTGCACTACCGCATCCGGTGAATGAGGTAGTGTTGCGGTTTGGTGTCCGGGGAAATGACTTTGAATCGGTCGAACGGTTTGGCAAGGAAATCGCACCGTTGATACTTACCGGTCCCCCGAGCGTGACCGGGTTTGCTGGCGGCCGACCGAAACCGAGTGAGGTGATAGCATTCTGGCCTGCTTTGATAGCGAAAGATGCGGTACAACAGTCTATAACAATTGAGCAATTGTGATATGAAAGTAAGATTAATCGATATTGCACACGCGCGTTCCGGGGATAAGGGCGATACCGCGAATATCGGTTTGATTGCGCGTGAAGAAATACATTTTCCAATTTTGAAAAAATACGTTACCGCCGAGAAGGTGAAATCTTTTTTCGGTGAAATGGTAAAGGGCGACGTCGAGCGGTATGAACTGCCGAACTTAGGCGCGTTAAATTTCTTGTTGCATGGAGCGCTTGGCGGCGGCGGCACAAAATCGCTTATGACCGATGCCCAGGGAAAAACGTTTGCAGCGGCTTTGCTGCGAATGGAAATTGAAATAGAAGAAACAGTTTAATCTAATGAGGTGAAGAAATATGCAAGATATTAAATCTGAAATCCGGGATATTCAATCAAAGATATTATACCTGCGGAGGTATCTTTGACATCGAAGGGAAAGAACATGAAATAGCTGAATTTCATGAGAAGACACAGGAGCCCGGCTTTTGGGATGATAACATTACCGCACAAAAAATAATGCGTGAGATTAACACGCGAAAAGAATGGGTGGATGCGTGGACTAATTTGAATAGACAAATCGAAGACCTTGCAACGCTGATTGAACTTGCAGAAGAATCGGGAGACGATTCGCTGCAGGGTGAAATCGAGGCAGAACTCGGAAGGATCAAGGAAGGCGTTGTTGACTTTGAGTTCAAGAGTATGTTAAGTCACGAAGACGATCCACGCAATGCATTGCTGACGATTCACGCCGGAGCGGGCGGGACCGAGGCACAGGATTGGGCGCAAATGCTTATGCGAATGTATATCCGGTGGGCAGAACGAAAAGGTTTTACCGCTACATTGTTCGATATGCTTGAGGGTGACGGTGCGGGAATCAAAAGTGTAACCATCGAGATGAAGGGAAATTATGCCTACGGCTATCTGAAGGCCGAAAACGGCGTGCATCGTTTGGTGCGTATTTCACCTTTCGATTCAAACGCGCGGCGTCATACTTCCTTTGCTTCCGTTTTCGTATATCCTGAAGTTGAGAACGAGAGCGATGTCGATATCGAAATAAATCCGGCCGATATCGAAATGGATACATTTCGATCGGGTGGAAAGGGCGGACAGAACGTGAACAAGGTTGAAACCGCCGTTCGAATCAGACATTTGCCGTCGGGAATTGTCGTATCATGTCAGCAAGAACGGTCACAGCATCAGAATCGTGAACGGGCGATGATGATGTTAAGAGCACGATTATATCAAAAGATACGTGAGGAAGAGGAGGCAAAACGGGATGCAATCGAAGGAACGAAGAAGAAGATAGAGTGGGGAAGTCAAATTCGATCCTATGTTTTTCACCCCTACAATATGGTGAAAGATCACCGTACGAATGTCGAGACAAGCGATACGCGTGGTGTTATGGACGGGGATATAGATAAATTTATAAAAGCGTATCTCATTGAATTCGGATCGCAATCGCTAATGAAATCAGTGTAAATTTATGAGCGAAAGTTTTATTGCATTAATGGGTGTATCATTTGTCAATCTTAGATCGCTTGAACGGTATACTCATTCGATTGCAGGATTAATTATAGCATTAACCGCCGGTATTATTCTCATACTCGGCCATTCACATTGATATACTATTATGGCGTATGAATCGTTTATAGCCCGCCGCTATTTATCTTCCCGGCACCGGACGGGATTCATATCGTTTATAACTCTCATCGCGATACTCGGCGTCGCAATCGGAACGACTGTTCTCATAGTGGCGCTTGCAGTAATCACCGGTTTTGAAAATAAACTGGAAGAAACACTTGTCGGATTCTCATCACATATTCAGGTTACGGGATTCCAGAATCAACCACTGAGAGATTATGAGCGCACCGTGCGTACCATCAGTGCCGAAGACGGGATAAAATCGGTTGCGCCGTTTATCCAGCGTGAAGGAATGATTCGTTCGCGGGAGGGATTCGAGGGCATATTAATGAAAGGTATAGAGGCCGGAACCGGTAACACATTGATTAAGGACTATATCGTTGCCGGATCATTCAATCTATCGGAACAGGAACCGAATCGGGGAGGAATAATAATTGGAGAAAAGCTCGCGCGACGGCTCGCTGTAGAAATTGGGGATAGAATAACAATTTTCGCGCTTGAGCAAGCAGAAGGTGCTGTAATCGGATTTGCGCGTGCCGCACAATTCATAGTCACAGGTTTATACGTTACCGGAATGGCTGAATACGACGATATTTATGTTTTTGTCAGTCTTCCTGCTGCTCAACGTATGTTGCGGATGGACGGTGTAGTTACTGGTTATGACATTACAGTGGATACCGTTGATCGTATCGGCGATATTACGGAATCGCTTCGTCTCTCTCTCGCATATCCCCACTATCCCCGAACTATGTACCAGATGTACCGGCATCTGTTTACATGGATTGAATTACAAAAAAAACCTATACCGTTAATACTCGGATTGATAATATTGGTAGCATCAGTCAATATAATCGGAACCATGCTGATGCTGGTCATGGAGAAAACAAATCAAATCGGTACTTTGAAAGCGCTTGGTATGACCGGCAGAAGCATCGGAAAAATATTTGTTATCGATGGTATGATCATCGGTGTTATTGGAATTATTGCCGGCAACGTTTTCGGATTTTTACTTAGTTTTATTCAATATAAATTCAAAATCATTTCCCTGCCCGGTGAGATATATTATATGAATTATGCACCGGTTGCAATTGAACCACTGCACTATCTCATCGTCTCGGTCGTTGCCCTGTTTATGTGTTTTATATGTACGATTATTCCGGCGCGGCTCGCAGGACGGCTCGATCCTATTAAAACTATTCGGTTTGCCTGATGAGTTTTGAACACTTCATAGCGCGACGGTATCTTTTTTCGAAGAGAAAGGCACGATTTATAAGCATAATATCGTTGATTTCGGTCGTCGGGATTACGGTCGGGGTCGCTGCGCTGATTATTGTTCTTTCGGTGTTTAATGGTTTCAATAGTCTTGTTACGGATATATTGGTGGGATTCGATCCCCATCTGCGGGTCGAACCGGCTATAGGCGCAACGCTCGACGATCATGAATTTGTTCGGTCGGTAATTGAAACCGATGAGCGTATCGAGGCGTATTCTCCCATCATAGGGGGGAGGGTTATGATTATTGTGGGAAATATAAATAGGATAATAAACATCCGGGGTATGGATCCTGAAAAAATAGCCGATGTTTCGGGTGTAAAAGAGTCGATTGTTCTTGGATCGCTGGAACTCATGCTTCCCGATGATTCCGACGGTATTGTACTGGGAATAGGACTGGCCGACCGGTTGAACGTAATGATAGAGGATACGGTTACCGTTATCAGTCCACAGGGGATGGAATCTGCACTCTTACGATTCGGACAACCGATTCTTAGACGGTACCTCGTTACGGGAATTTATGAATCGATGAATCAGGATTATGATGCAAATTATGCTTTTGTGTCAATACAGAGCGCGAGTCGTTTGTATAATTTGAGGGAACAAATAAGCGGGGTAGAAATACGATTACATAATTTCAGAATATCCGACAGCGTTAAAAACGATCTTCAAAAACGACTGGGAGATGATTACAGGGTCAATACGTGGTATGATTTGCATCGTGATCTTTATTCGGTTATGGAAATTGAACGATGGGCGGCTTATATTATCCTGTCGTTAATTATTGCCGTTGCAACATTTAATATTCTCGGATCGTTAACGATGTCGGTTATAGAAAAGACACGCGATATCGGAGTTTTAAAAGCAATGGGTGCGACAAAGCGCGAAGTGGTACGCATCTTCTTGTTTGAAGGGATTATCGTCGGGTTAATCGGATCGATCCTCGGCAGCGTTATTGGATATATTGTTTGTTATTTGCAAATCCACTATCATCTTTTTCCACTCGATCCGACAGTGTATATCATACCCGCGTTACCGGTTGAAATACGATTGCTTGACTTCTTTGCCGTCGGTGGAGCTGCATTGCTGTTATCTTCACTTGCCGCATTATATCCGGCAAAGCGCGCCTCGGAAGTTCTTCCGGCACAGGCGGTACGATGGGAATAATGATCGGAGTAAAGAATGATAATGAAAAAAAATGATTATATATTACAGGCGCACAATTTAAAAAAACACTATTCGATGGCCAATCGACATGTGCTCGAAGTGTTAAAGGGCATTTCGATTAATATTAAAGCCGGTGAAACAATTGCCGTTATCGGACCTTCGGGTGCAGGAAAAAGCACGTTATTACATATACTCGGAGGACTGGACAGACCGGACGATGGGGAAGTATACTATGGTAATGAAAACATTTTTTCCTTCTCCGATGAACGATTGGCACGTTTTCGTAACAGAGAGATTGGATTTGTATTTCAGTTTCATCATCTATTACCTGAGTTTACGGCGCTTGAAAATGTATTGATTCCCGGATTAATTAACAACCAATCGTTTTCAAAAAGTGAACAAAGAGCAAAGGAATTGCTCGATATGGTAGGTTTGTCCGGGCGCATATCTCATTTTCCGTCGGAGTTATCGGGTGGTGAACAGCAACGCGTAGCGGTAGCAAGAGCTTTATTAAATAGTCCGAAAATCTTATTTGCCGATGAACCCTCGGGTAATCTTGATCGTAGCGGAGGAGAGCAATTACACAATTTACTCTGGAGATTAAACGATGAAATAGGAATTACATTATTTATAGTAACCCATAACTTGGAGTTAGCGGAAAAAGCAGATCGAATTATTCGCCTTATTGATGGGAAAATCGCCAATTCTAACGACAAAAATTAATAAAATATTTTTCTTCATGTATTGACATTGTCTTGAAAAAACATATATTTATAGTTGACCATTACGACGGTTTCTCCCCTGACCGTTGTAATACAAAAGGTCAAGCCTGGCGTCCCCCCCAACGCTGGGCTTTTTATTGTTACGGGGTAAAAGAAATTTAACAAGGTGTAACAATTCGATGGCACGACCCGTTAAAAAGAAAAGCTCAAAACGAAGACGAGCGGGAGAGCGGACTCTCCCGTTAACAAAAGTCAATTATATACTTTTACTTGTTGGTGTGGGAATAATTATCATCGGTTATTTGTTTATGTT
This sequence comes from Ignavibacteriales bacterium, assembly GCA_003562775.1. Taxonomy (GTDB): domain Bacteria; phylum Bacteroidota; class Ignavibacteria; order T3Sed10-11; family T3Sed10-11; genus T3Sed10-11. The sequence continues at coordinate 9,656 of PWTU01000326.1, read as the reverse complement.
AGAGGGGTCGGTTGATGGAGTAATGCCGATAGTCATAGCCCCTGTATTGTTGGTTATTGGGTATTGTATTATTATTCCGGTAGCGTTATTGTACAGGAGGAAGGAAGAGATGAAAAGTAAAAGCGATATAACATCACAAAGTTGACAATCCAACGAATGTTTTTTATCTTAAAAGATTAATGTTTTATCGCTATAATGAGGCTGTAGCTCAGTCGGTAGAGCATCTGCCTTTTAAGCAGGTGGCCGATGGTTCGAGTCCATCCAGCCTCACCAAGAAGTCCCTGCGGAAGTGGTGGAATTGGTAGACACACCATCTTGAGGGGGTGGCGCTCGAAAGGGCATGGGGGTTCAAGTCCCCCCTTCCGCACCAAAATTAAATTAAAATCAAAACAACAAAATGGAGGGTGATACCAATGAAGAGAATAGCAACACTGCTGGTGTTTTTGCTGTCTATAAGTATGGTGGGTTTTGCGCAGGAATACGACGATCCGCAAGTACAGGCAGATATGATCTTCAATGAAGGTAATTCGTTTTTACGTGCCGGTAATCTCGCAGAGGCGGTTAATAAATACAATGAAGCGCTGGAGATCGTTAAAGATCATCGCTATTACTTTCAAAAAGCGGTTGCTCTCTTACGTATGCAGCGTTTTGAGGACTCAATCCAGGCATTTACGAATGCACTTGACCACGGAGCCGATATGGAGAGAGTGCACGTTGGATTGGCAGGTGCATACATGGGACAGGGTGAGCAATTGTTTAGCGCCGGGAACTACTCCGGTGCGATTAACCATTACAGAAATGCGATTGAGGTAACTCCGAATCCGCAATTTTATAATCGCCTCGCAATAGCTTTACGACGCGATAATCAGGAAACGGAAGCGGTTGAAGCATTCAAGAGTGCTGTCGAACTCGATCCTGAATACGCCGTTGCGTACGCAGGATTAGGGGGAACGTATGTGAGCTTGCAACAATATGATGATGCTATTGAAGTATATCAAAAAGCCCTTGAACTTGAGCCGAATATGCAGCAGGCACGGGTCGGTCTGGCAGCTGCGTATACCGCCCAGGGTAATGAGGCAATTAACCGGGGCCGTCCTCGTGATGCAGTAGCATTGTTGGAAAATGCTGTCAACGTGAATCCGCGGCACAGCCAGGCGCATCTGCTTCTTGCAATCTCGCTTAACCGGCTTGGTGAATATCAGCGTGCCGAAGAACATGCCCGAAGTGCAATTGAATTTAAACAAAGAGGACGGAAAGGCGGCGAATATTTTGAACTCGGTGTTGCGCTTCGAAATCAGGGCAGAACTCAGGAAGCGATCAGGGCTTTTGAGGAAGCTGCTAAGGATCCGCAATATAGACGGAATGCCGAATATGAGCTTGAAGAATTGAGAAGATAGTCGTTTCCTGACGAATTTTGAGCGATTCTAAATTTGACCCCATCTTCAAATACCGAAGATGGGGTTTTTAGTTTTTTTCTCAAAATTTTCTCTCAACACAACTCGGTTGTTGATTTTTATGAAATATGTATCTATATTTAAAAAGCTATAAGTGATAAGATGGTATCAACCACCGATCATTTTTTGAATAATGTGAAATTAATGAAACCGATTGCAGGATTATTAACCGTATTACTTATTGTTGTAGCCAGTTTTGCAGGTTCACGATTAACAAATTTATCTGTTACCACCGAGGGAAGGGATATTAGAATTTCGTGGGAGATGATTGAACAAAACGGTGTGCAACATTTTAATGTTGAAAGAAGGGCAATTGATCAGGAAAACTTTACCCGCATTAACGATCGCCCGGTACCGGTCGGCGAGTCTCGCAGGTACGAGTTCATTGACCGAACCGTATATAAGCAGGAAAATGTGGTTGTATTTTATCGAATTGCGATCGTTGAAGAAAATGGAAGCGTATACTATTCCGATTCCGTTCCCCTCGGTCAGATCAGCAACGTTGTTCAGCGGACGTGGGGTAGCATTAAATCTTTGTTTCGTTAGTTTCTATGATTAAGTAATTTTATTTATTTTACCATAAAGCGATACCCGGATATCTGTGTATCGCTTTTTTTATGATATATAATATATGATGCAGTTACCGAAATCTCTCATACTTGCCTCGGCATCGCCGCGACGAGCGAATCTTCTGCGACAAATAGGATTGCCGTTTCAAATAAAAAATGCAGGCATAAGTGAGCAATACAATGGACGTGAACCCGTTGCTTTTGCTACAGAGATGGCTCATAAGAAGGCAACAGTCGTGGCAAAATCGGTGGATAATGCAATCGTATTAGCTGCAGATACGATAGTGTTGCTTGATAAGCAAATATTAGGAAAACCGGCAAATGAAAATCAGGCGGCGGATATGCTCGCAATTTTGAGCGGTCGCATGCACGAGGTCATCACCGGATATACAATTTATGACAGACCTACTGACCGGCAAATAACCAATTATGAAATTACCCGTGTATGGTTCCGTGACCTTGATCAGGATGAGATCGGTACATACATTGCTTCGGGTTCTCCGTTAGACAAAGCCGGATCATATGGCATACAGGATGATTTCGGCGCCGTATTTGTGAACAGAATAGACGGGTGCTATTATAACGTGGTCGGTTTGCCGCTTGCAAAAGTTTATCAAGATTTAAAACAATTTATAAAAAGATATTCAATCCAAATGTAAAACAGGACGCGGGCTTATGGATAGAAAAATTCGAGTTCTTGTCGGGAAAGCAGGTCTTGACGGACATGATCGAGGTGCAAAAGTGGTAGCCGCTGCATTGCGGGATGCCGGTATGGAAGTGATTTATACCGGTATCCGTAAAACACCGGAATTGATTGTTGAAGCTGCATTACAGGAGGATGTCGATGCGATCGGTATCAGTATTCTGAGCGGCGCACATATGACGGTTTTTATAAAAGTATTGGAGTTGATGAAGAAAAATAATATGAATGACGTCTTGTTATTCGGCGGTGGAATTATACCGGATAAGGATGTAAAAGAGCTGAAAAAAATGGGCATTGGTGAGATATTTACCCCGGGTGCATCTACGCTCACTATTGTCGACTATGTTAAGAATTGGGTTAAGCAACATAGAAATTAGAAAAGCCCTCATCAAACGATGAGGGCTTTTGTGATAACTGGTTCAACTTGATTGAGCGACCTTTACAACGTTTGTTGCATGAAGCCCCTTCGGTCCCTCCTCAAAATCATACTCTACTGTCTCACCTTCATGGAGGGTTCGATACCCTTCTCCATTGATAGTTTTGTAATGGACAAAAACATCCTCCCCCGACGATTTCTTTATGAAACCGTACCCCTTCGCATTGTTGAACCATTTTACGGTACCACGCTCCATAAGACAATGCACCTCATAAATAGTTACAGAAATTCCCTCCCGGTAATAGGGATAGGGGGTTGTGAGTTTAAAGGCGAATATACAATTCGATTTGCCTAAAATCAAGAGTAATTTTAAAAAATATAAAAAACCCCTGCAAATCGTGCCTATATGTTTGATTTTTGACAGATTACAGGGGAAGTGTATTTTTTCGATATTTTAATTATTTTTTCCGGCTACGTTTCGAAGACGCAGAATCCTTTTTATCATATGACTCGAGAAACGGTTTGAACAGATCAATCGGGATAGGGAACAATGTGGTAGAATTATTTTCACTTGCTATATCACCGAGAGTTTGCAGATAGCGTAATTGAAAGGCGACGGGATATTCACTGATAACTTTTGCCGCATCGTATAAACGCTGTGCTGCCTGATACTCGCCTTCTGCACGAATGATTTTCGACCGTCGTTCACGTTCTGCCTCTGCCTGACGTGCCATCGCACGCTGCATCTCGACCGGGAGGTCCACATGCTTCACTTCTACGGCGGTTACTTTTATACCCCAGGGTTCGGTTTGATGGTCGATTATTTGTTGCAGGGCGCGATTTATTTTGTCGCGCTCGGCAAGCAATTCATCAAGCTCGGATTGACCGAGTATGCTTCGCAATGTAGTTTGAGATAATTGCGAAGTGGCCATTAAATAGTTTTCAACCGAGACGACCGATTTATCTGGCTGGATAACCCGGAAATATACAACTGCATTAACTTTCACCGATACGTTGTCCCGCGTGATAATATCCTGTGTCGGAACATCCATGACGATCGTTCGTAAACTGATGCGTACCATTTTATCGATTATGGGGATTAAGAGGATAAGACCGGGACCTTTGACTTGAATGAGGCGACCAAGTCGAAAGATAACACCTCGTTCATATTCTCGAAGTATGCGTATCGCATTTGCCAGGATGATAACGGCAAATGCTACACCGATACCTATGATGGTCGGGAGAATTTCCATGTACTATCTCCTTTCAATTTATTCGGTTTTTTGAACCTTTAGTTTCATATTATCAACTCCCACAACTTTCACCCGTTCTCCTTTTTTAATTATTCCGCTAAATGACTCTGCAGACCAGCGTTCGCCCCACACTCTTACTTCGCCGGTGGGATCGAGCGCCTCAAGCGCTTCGCCATAAGAACCGATAATTCCTTCATTACCGGTTGCAGGTTTACGGAGCTGTGCGCGTATACCAAGACTTATTGCGAAGATGAAAAAGGCGGTTATAAAGAATGTAACCGGTATTATGACCGTCCAGGATATTCGTGCGTATTCGAGTGCGGAATCCGGATCGACAAGCATTATCGATCCGAGCAGCAAGGATACAATTCCGCCAATAGTAAGAATACCGTAGCTCGGCACTTTAATTTCCAACAGAAATAATATTATCGCAAAAGCAATAAGTGCAATGCCGGCATAATTTACCGGGAGTGTGTGTAATGAATAAAATGCAAGTATAATAGATATGACGCCTATTACACCGGGAAATATGGCGCCGGGATTATATATCTCAAACATTATCCCGGCAAATCCGACCATCATCAATATATATACAATATTCGGGTCGCTTATGAGATTCAGGAAACGTTGCTGCCAATTCATTTCAAGGCTAACAATCTCTGCATCCGCCGTCGAAAGAATTCTCGTCTCACGCTTGGTTTCTATTTCCCATCCATCGACTAATGCGAGAAGATCGGCGACGTCATTTGCGATGAGATCGATTATGTTATCCCGGAGTGCTTCCGATTCTGTGACCGAAAGCGATTGCCGGACCGCTTTTTCTGCCCATTCCACATTTCTGTCACGGTGTTCTGCAATGGTCCGTATAAAAGCGGCGGCATCGGAAAGAGCTTTCTCAATCATCACCGTATCCGCATCGCCTCCCATACCGACAGGATGCGCCGCACCCATATTTGTTCCCTGTGACATTGCTGCTATATGCCCGGCAAGAGTTATGAAAACACCTGCCGATGTAGCTGAGGACCCGCTTGGAGAAACAAAAACTGCAACAGGCACCTCGCTTTCAAGAATATCGCTCACTATTGCCCGGGTGGATGCCAATAATCCTCCCGGTGTGTTTATTTGAATAATGAGTAGTTCCGATCGTTCATCTCTGGCAGTTTCAATGCTCGATGATATCATCGATGCGACAGCGGGATTAATTGAGCCGTCGATTTTCATTACGTGTACCGTTGAACGCTCAGTTGCATCAACCAACCGGATCGAAATGATTGCTATAAAAATACTTGCAAGCAGAGCTTTTTTCATTTTTTTCACATCCCCTCAAATTTGGGAAATTTTTTAAATTAACAGCTTGCGGAAAGGGTGGGATTCGAACCCACGGTACCCGAAGGTACACGCGCTCTCCAGGCGCGCCAGTTAAACCACTCCTGCACCTTTCCGTTTATAATACTAAGGTATAAAGATTTACCTTGAAAATCAACGGATATTATCATCAAGATAGATTGTGCATGCAGCATATTATGACATTTGCTGAAATGCTGAAAAAGTTGTATTATTTAGTCTTATATGCTACTCTCATAATTAATGAAAAATTCACTTCAGGAGGAATATAATGCGAATCAAGGAAGAACTTCGCGGCGACATTTTGGTCCTAACACTTAAAGGTGATATGATGGGAGACCCGGATACCGGTGCTTTCCGGGAGAAAATCAGGGAATCACTTGAAAAAGGTACGAAAAAGATCATTCTTGATCTATCCGGTGTGAAGTGGATGAATAGTTTGGGGTTGGGTGCGCTCATATCGGCATTTACTTCTGTTAAGAATCACGACGGAGATATGGTGATTACTAATGTAACGAAAAAAGTCCAGAGTTTATTTATGATTACGCAGCTTATTAAGGTATTTAAGCACTACGATACGTTAGATGAGGCAATTTCGGCTTTACAATAGATTATGAAAATTAATGTTTTTGCAATAATTTTAATTCTGAGTTTTGGTATACTCTACTTTAACGCTTGCACTCCGCCCGACCGGACCACCGGCATACCATTCGGTCAGGAATTCAGGATCGAATATGATCACACGGTAAGCTTGGAGGATGGGACGGAGGTCAGATTCCTTGACCTGAAAAAAGATACACGCTGTCCGGAAGATGCTCTCTGTGCCTACGATGGTGAAGCAGTCATACTCGTTGCTTTTGAGCGTGAAGACCGATTAGGAGATGTTATTGAGGTTACTATTCCCGGTCTGGTCGATCGCTACAGTAAGCAAAGACATCGGCAAAAGGAGTTCTGGGGGTATAAAATCACATTGCTTCAATTAGATCCGTACCCATTATCGGATCACGCCGAATCAAAATTTAGATATGTGGCGATGCTACGGGTAGACGCGATAAACGGAGGAGAAGAGACAAACTAACAACTCTTCTCCTACTTGTTTACTATTGCCGGTGGATTGATTCTACTAATCGCATAAAATCGGATTCAGCTTCCCGAACCGTTGTTTTGGGTCCGGTAAATTTAAAAAATACTGCACCCTGTGGCCCTTCCGCTATTGCACCAATCAACTTATATCCCGGTCGGACATCTTGTTGCGGCGCCATTGGTCCTGCGGCGGCCGTGTATGTTCCCGACGTGCGCACAATTGTAACGGGGATGTCGTTAATGATCATTGACTCCTGCGATTGAGCTTCCTGCGGCGTCAAGTCGGGATGTTCGAATTGTCCGTACCAGCGCTGTACATTTGCTTCGACACTGCCACCCTCACCGGGTCCGAAATAGAAAATTGCGACTTCTCCCATATCCTGGTCCTCCTCGGCGGACGGGGTTGAGTATGTTGCAACACGCATTTGTCGTTGTCTTTCAACCCGCCAATTCGCCGGAACTTCCCAGATGAGGCCTGCAACCGAATTTGTCGCTGCGTCGTGCAGCGCTGCCGGCGGGTCTGTTTCCCGTGGGGCTTCCTCAGTCGAACAGCCGGTTAAAAGTGATAGTAACAATGCAATTATCGGGATGTAATAATATCGCATAATAAACCTCTTTTTGTTATTGCGTATAAAAAATATGTTAGGTATTTTAATTTATGCTTTTTGAAATTAAACACGTAACAAAGGAAAAACCGGCTCAGACCGCAAATAGTTCCGTATCCGCGGATTCGATATTGCGCGATCTCAATTTCAACATCCAAGGCAATGAGCCGCAGCTTATTTTAGGTCCCTCCGGTTCGGGAAAAACAACTTTATTGCGATTGTTTAACCGTCTTGCCGATCCCGATATCGGCGATATCCTTTTTCACGGAAAAGATATTACATTATACGATGTATGTACCCTTCGTGCGCGTATCGGATATGTATCTCAGATTCCGATTATGTTCGATGGCACGGTCTTTTCAAATTTTCAATATGCAGTACGCCATATGAAAAATGGGAAAGAGCAAATAAACAACTTTGAAGACAAATGCAGAGAACTACTCAGTTATCTGAACGTGCCGGATAGCGTCCTTTATCATAATGCAGAGGATTTATCCGTGGGTGAAAAACAACGGGTAGCGTTGGCGCGAACGCTGATAAGAAATCCTGAAGTAATTTTGCTGGATGAACCCACTTCGGCGCTTGATCCGACATCTACACTGCGGTTTCTGGATACGATACAAAAACTTCAAAATGAGATGAATTTGTCGGTCATTATGGTGACGCACAGCATAGAACAAGCAAAGGTGGTTGGCGGTGCGGCAATTATACTCGTTGGAGGTGCGATAGTCGAACAGGGACCTGTTGATAAAATAATCAGTAACCCCGATAATGAAATTACGTTGAAATTTGTCAGAGGCATGCTTGATAATTGAACTTACATATCTTGATTTGAGTATCGGCATCGGACTGGTTGTAATAGCCGTCGGATTGTCGTTTATAACCCGGATACAGCTTGAGAAAGACCTTGCAATCGGCGCAATCAGAACCTTCGTTCAATTGATAGCCGTTGGGTATATTCTCAATGTAGTGTTCTCAATCGAAAAATGGTATGCGGTTGTTCCCGTATTGCTGGTAATGGTCGCCGTAGCCATTCATACCATTATTGGCCGACAACGTCAAAAGTTTAAAAACATCATTCCGATTATTACCTTCTCTCTCATGGCGGGAACCGGCTTTACATTATTCATTGTAATTGTTGTAATAATAAATGTGGAACCGTGGTATACGCCGCAATATATTATTCCGATAATGGGAATGATCCTCGGCAATTCGATGAACGGGGTAGCACTCGCTGCCGAGCGATTAAGTTCGGAAATTCGCGGTAAACGGGCGCTTATTGAAGCCCGCCTTTCCCTCGGTGCAACCTCGCGTGACGCGGTATCCGATATCGTTGCCTCTGCCGTCCGTGCTGCGATGATACCGACAATTAACAGTTTAATGACGGTGGGTATAGTAAGTTTGCCCGGTATGATGACGGGACAGATATTATCCGGCACCGATCCAATTATTGCAGTGAAGTATCAAATTGTGGTTATGTATATGATTGCTGCAAGCGTTATGATATCATCGGTGTTGATAGTTCAACGCGGCTATAAACAATTTTTTACGGAGTATCATCAGTTCCGTGAATAAGCGGAATACAGAAAAAATTTATTTGCAGTAATCCAATATCTTTTGTATATTACATCCCCTTTACGCTCATTGTTTTCGGATGCTTCGGTAAATTTTAATTAAACCATGGCAAAAGTATACTGTACTTCCTTTGAATCAAAAATAGGTATCATCTATCTCGCATCTACCGAACGCGGAGTTTGTAAAATAAGTATTCCCAAGGAAACGAAAAAAGATTTTTTCCAGTGGTTGCATAAGCATTTCGACGAAGATGAGGTTGAAGAGAATCGATCACGAAATAAGCAGGTCATCGATGAAATTAACCGGTATTTTAACCGCCGTCTGACCAAATTTAATTGTTCAATACATCAAATCGGCACCCCTTTCCAAAAAAAAGTTTGGCGATATGTTCGCCGGATTAATTACGGTACTACAATGTCATACAAAGATATTGCCATCAAAACGGGGAATCCGAAGGCATATCAAGCAGTGGCTCGTGCAAATGCCGCAAATCCCATACCGATTATTATACCCTGCCATCGGGTAATCGGTGCCAACGGAGCATTAGTCGGCTACAGCGCCGGTATAAAGACAAAAGAATTTCTTCTGGGACTTGAGGGAGCAATAATAATTTAGTTACCGTGAAAAACATTCCGCGCTTATCAGGTTATCAAATCCGATTCATTACCGGAATGGCTCTCGTTGTGTCGTTTCG
>PWTU01000132.1 GCA_003562775.1 Ignavibacteriales bacterium | reverse complement strand
TTCAAATCCCGTTAGCGGTACCAGATGACAATCCCATGATGAACCGGTCGTTTATATCTTTATTATTTTTATTTGTCTTAATCCGTCCGGCAATCCCCCACGCCGGAACCGATTTCCATCTCTATACATCCAATTACTTCTCAAACTCTACCTTCGTCGCTGCCGGAAGCGAAGGACAAATGTTTGTATCGTTCGACAAGGGACATACATGGGAATCCGTTTCGCTCGATCGTGAAAGCGTTATATACGGTAGTCACTTCTTCCTGCCCGATAACGGCGTACTTGTCGGAGCGAACGGATTGATATTCGTAACAACCGACGGCGGCGCATCGTGGACACGGGCACAATCCGGTTTTCACTATAATCTCTATAATGTGCAACTGGTGTCGGCTTCCATCGGCTATGCCGTCGGCGATAACGGGGCGGTACTGAAAACCATAAACAGCGGAGACGACTGGACTCTGCTTACAACCAACACGAACGAATATCTTTTCGATCTTGCTTTTTTTGACGAATACACCGGTATTGTCGTAGGCGGTAACGGCTTGGTTTTGAGAACGGAAGACGGCGGATATTCATGGAAAGAAATGCCGACCGACACGAGATCGATTCTCTATAGTGTTACGATCGCCCCGGAAGGCACTTTTTTTGTGTGCGGTTCGGGAGGTACGTTACTGATGAGTACCGACCATGGAGCAACGTGGACAGCGTTACAAAGCGGGACGGGAAACGATCTGTGGACGATCAGATTTTTAGATAAAAATACCGGGATTGCCGGCGGAGAAAACGGAACAATCATTCGCACAACAAACGCCGGCCGAACGTGGTCGTCTGTTTCATCCGGCACCGTGAACCGGGTTACATCGATAAGTTTCTCTCCGGATGGATCGGGAATTGCCGTTGGGCTCGGAGGAACAAAATTGCTTACCCATAATGCCGGGCGTAACTGGATAGTGCAACAGGAGCGACCCGCTTACGCGCTCTATTCGATTTCGTTCTTCGACGAACAAAACGGCATCATCTCCGGCAGCCGCGGCACTCTCTTGCAAACTACCGATGGCGGCGCAACCTGGAGACCTTTTCAGAATATTCCGCCGATTACTCTTCTCGCCGTATCATATCCCGAACAAACAAGTATCGTAGCAGGCGGGCAATTTGGCGCCCTTATTGAATCCAGGGATAAGGGAAAACAATGGAACAGCATCCGCAGCAATGTATCAAGCTGGTTATGGGATATGCATTTCGTATCGGCTTCAACGGGATTTATCTGCGGCGACGAGGGTGTTGTCATAAAAACGTCGGACGGCGGACAAACATGGAGTCGGCTTTCAACAGGAATTGAGAACAGGTTAAACGCAATCCATTTTGTCAACGAGCATACCGGTTACGCGGCTGGAAGTCTCGGCACAATATTGAAAACGAACGATGGCGGCTTATCGTGGAAAAACATTTCACTCGACACCGGGCAATGGCTCTGGGGCATTTTTGCATTAAGCGAGAACAGAATTGTCGCTTCGGGAGCAGACGGTATTATCGCCCTATCGGTTGACGGAGGTGAAAGCTGGTCGCTGCAAAGGAACACATCGAACGTTATACTGAGAGATGTACATTCCGTAAGCGAAGATGTCCTTATTATTGTGGGTGACGACGGAATTATTCTGAGATCCACCGACGCGGGAAACACATGGCAGAAAATCAGCAGCGGCACCGGCAATAATTTATGGTCGGTTACCTTCACAAACGCAACAACCGGATTTGCTATCGGTGAGTTCGGTACAATTCTCCGAACCGACGACGGAGGAAAAACGTGGCGGAGAATTTAGCGGATTGATGAATTGCCCGGATGGACTTGCCCGGCACGTTACCTCAACCATCGCACCGACAACATATCTTTTACTCTCCTCAACGAACGGTTTGACGAAAATTGTATTACCCTGCGCTCCCCGGCATCTATATCGAAAAAGTTATCCGAGAAAATCGTCGTACCATCGTCGATATCCAGTTGCACATCTTTTACAAATACCGGTGCTGTAAGCTCAATGCTGTAAGTCTTATGACCATCACGTGAAATTTTAAGTTTTACTTTTCCTGCGGGATAAACAAAATGCTTCGGCGTCACAAAGAAGTATCTGTTTTCCGCAATGACCTCGTCTTTCGTTTTGAATCGAATGCGAATATATTCCGCAGCCGGGTCGCTCACCGGTACATCGGAAGAATCCATTTCCAAAACAACGACCGAAACGTTTGCATCCACCGATAGTTGTTTTTTAAACAATTGTTTTTTCCCTCCCCGTACCGTAAGCAGATCGACGACTATTGTTCCAGCTACCGGCGAAAGACGGTCGTTCGTTATCCGGAATATATATTTTCCGTCAGAGTGATGTATACTCGCCAGTACCGGGGCAAAGAATCGTTTGCTATAATAATAAGCGGCTTTCGGTCGTAAATCGCTGTCGATAACCGACCAACTGCTCACCTGCCAGCAATCGTTTAACTGCCAGAATATGCTTCCGGCTGTATGAAATTTACGGCTGCGCCAGTACTCGACCGCATATTTTAATGCTTCGGCTTGCAGCAATTGTCCGCGATATATGAATTCCTCGTATTCATTTTCAATCGTATAATGCGCCGCCTGAAACCGGTACAACCGCTCGGTGCCTTCAATCTGTTTGTTATGATGTTCCAATACTTGAGATTGAAAATGCCGGTCCTCTTTCACCGTTACACTATCGAACGTTTTTTGATGCGGCGGCGCCTGGAACCCGAACTCCGTCACAAAACGCGCCGTTGTATCGCTGTAATTCAAGTACGTCTTCCAGTTGCTCCAGACTTCCCATTGATGATGGTTGCCGTTGGACTCGTCGTTTGGATGACCGGCGCCGTACGGAGAACTTCGCCAGTACGGGCGAGTTTCGTCATGCTCTTCACACACCTCACGGATCACATCTCTGAATAATCCCGCGCCCTTCATATCATCCGGCTGACGTCCTGAATTTTCATTACAAAACAGATATTCGCATTCATTGTTTCCGCACCATATAACGATGGATGGATGGTTCCTGAGCTGTTTCACGACATATTCCGCTTCACGACGAACATTATCGACGAAGCGATTTTCTTCCGGATATTCCCCGCAGGCAAACATAAAATCCTGCCATACCATCAGACCGAGCCGGTCGCATAAATCGTAAAATATTTTCTCCTCGTAAATACCCCCGCCCCACACACGGATGGTGTTCATTTCCGCATCCGCCGCAAGTTTCAGCAATTTCTCGTAGCGCTCATCCGGAATTCGCGGAATGAAATTGTCTGCCGGAATCCAGTTTGCACCTTTTGAAAATATTTTATTACCGTTGATTTCAAATATAAACGATTCACCGGTTTCATCCTTTTCCTGCAATAGTGCAACAGTTCGAATTCCGAAACGGGTCTCGTACTTATCGATAACGTTATTCTCTTTATCAACGAGTTGAAACAATGCGTGATAAAGATACGGCTCACCGTATCCGTTTGGCCACCAGAGCCGCGGCTGCGGAACATCTATCCGCACCGATCCGTAGCTGTTTTCAAGCATCACGGTACTTTCGATAATACGATCATCCCCCGACAGTATAACGTTAAGTTTATATGATTTATCGACTTTTCCTTCGATGGCTGAATAACATTCGAGCACTGCATGCTCTGAATTAATTGATATTGTCTTTATATACGGGTCATTCAGACGAATTGAGTCTCGTCCTTCAAGATAGATCCTCCGCCAGATCCCCGATGTGGTAAGCTTCGGGCCCCAATCCCAACCGAATGAATACTGCGCCTTTCGTGCATACACACGCGCCGGCTCGTTTGCAACAAGCAGCCGTCCGTTTTGATTTTCCAGTTCATTAACGCGCACGGTGGGCGAGTGAAAAAGGATGGTTATTGTGTTTCTACCTTTCTTTAAAAAATTCCTGACATTGAATCTGTGTTCGACAAACATGTTATCGGTTTCGGCAATCGGCCGGCCGTTTACTTTCACCGTCGTAAAAGTATCAAGTCCCTCAGCGACGAGTTCAATCAGCCGGTATTTTAACCATTCCTTATTCAGTGTGAATACTATTTTATATTCCCAGGTGCAGACGTCCACCCATTGCACATCGTTTTCATTCATCCGGTAGTGCGGATCGGGGATCAGATCAAGCGACATCAAATCGGTGTGCACCGTCCCCGGAACTTTTGCTTTCATCCATCGTGTGAGTTTTTTTCTTTCTGATTTTTTTTGAAGTGAGTCTTTCGATAAGCGAAACTGCCATTCCCCTGTTAAATCAAGAATTTTCATATAGCAATAGATCCTTTTGAAAAATATAGAGATAGTATAGACAGTTAATAAAATTGCAATGTAACAATACTTTCGGTTTTATCAAAACGTAATACGATATCGATAAGATAGACAGTACCGTCGATCCTGACGCTTCGTTCCATAATCGATCCTCCTGAGCTTTTCATCTCAACCACCGGCAACGGTGAAACTACGGATAATCGTACGGACTGCCCGGTAACTCCATGCCCGGTTATTTGTAACGATATTTCTGCCTGGTTGAACCTTACATCGCTGACAATGCAGCCGGCGTCGGCGAGATACGGCGTAACAGGATTACCGCGTTCAAGTAACAATGATCGTATATTCCGGTGCAATACCGCCGAATAGCTTCTCTCCCCGTTAACTACAATTCTTTTAAAATATTTTCCCGTACCGTTCACACCGACGTCGACTTTTTCTCCTTTGTTCCATACCGAGTATTGCACGGAATCGAAAACCGCGGGGATATGAGGATCGAACGAAATATTCCACCCATTTTCTCGTACACCGGCGAGACGGTATAACACGTGTAAATACCAACCACCCGCCCAGAGAAACGAGGGTTTATCAATCTCACCATAGCGCACTGACTTACTATCGGCATTCCGGTATTCAAAGAATGACGGTTGTCCGCGCGGGCTGTTCGATATACCCTCCAGCGTCATATACTTTCGAACAACGGACTCGGCTTCATCCGGCATTCCGGCAGCGAGCAAGCCGAGAGCATACCATGCATTTCCGTGAGGCCAAACGCCGCCGTTGATATATTGGAACGGTTCACCCGCTTCCATTCCTTTGAATTGATAGGCATCGATAAGCTCATGAAAATCCGCCGGCATAACATTCCGGATGCCGATATTCTCATCGAGCAGTTCACGTTGTGCGGTTTCGAGCAGCACCCGTTGTTTCTCCCTGTCGATACTGTTAAAAACGATTGCAAGGAGCGACCCGGCATAATAGTGACGATCGACTTCGTTTAGATCGAACATGTTTAACAAGTAACCTGCATCGTCATCCCACAATGAATTTATCAATTCCTGCTTCATCACTTCGGATTTTTCAAGATATGATGATGCCGCCACTTCTTCTTCTCCAAGTCTGAGCGTCAGCGACGCAAACGAATCGACCGCACGAACAGTTAGTATTGTAAGATATGACCGCGCACCGTATACGTTTCCGATATCCCACCAATCCGGCCGGGAAGCGTACATCAATCCGTCCCGGTAATTTTCAAATATCAGTTGTAAACTTCTCGCGGCAACCGGATAGAGTGAAGCAGAAAGCTCCGCATCCCCGCTGTGCAACAAGTATGAATTCAACAAAATGATAAACCAGAGATGATTCCAGTTGTCGGCGCCGGCATACTCGGTGCGGTAATCACCGTCTTTCCAGTAATAAGCGTGAGGGAGTATATTATCGGGTCCGGTAAGAGATTGTAAAAAAAACAGGTCATCCCGCACTCGCTCGACATCAAAGATAACACTGCCGAGGTTCGTCAGCAGCATATCGTGTGTAAAATAAAAATTGTACTCAGCCGGGCACGGCATCGGAGCGTACGCACCGTCGATATAGTGCAAGTTGGTTTCAAGCAACGCCCTCGACCAGCGAAGCGTTTGCATGTGCTCCGGGCGATCGATTACAAAAACGGGATCGAGTGCATACGCCATCACCCGTTGTTCGTATGCATTAACGCTCTCTTCCCATCTTTCCAATGATTCCCCGACAACATCGTTCCATTCACTCATTCTGCACGAACCGACAATGTGAATGATTTCCATCGCCTCACCCGGCACCAGCAAATGTATGTAGTCGTATACCGCCCGTGGTTGTTTGATAATGACTGTATCGTCGTTATCTTTTCTGATTCCGTATCCCGACCAATTGACCGGAACAGTACCTGTATTCAAAACAAATACCGCCGTAGAATCGGCATGCCTGTCCGGATACCCGATCACGACAGAGGTTGTATCGAAATTCAGCAATGCGGCTTTATCTCTAAGTGCAAATGTGTGACTTGTCCGAACGCTCAGCGATAGCCCCGTAAAAACCCGGAATTCTTTGGAGTCCGATGTTTTATTTACGAACCTCATACGGACAACCATGACCGGTATATCTTCTGCGAACCGGTACTCTATAGTTGCATTGTATTGCTCCTCTTCCCTGTTAAACATCGCGTAAAACGGTGTCCACTCGTATTTCCACGGCTGCATACCAATCGCTTCGGTAATGCCGTCGATGCTCAAGAGAAGGGAGTACGGATGCGATTCAAATCCCCTCCGCCAGTAATCGCTGCTGATATCGATGCTGTTTGCAACGGGATAGAAGAAGCTGACCCTGCTCGGCAGAGGAAAACTGTTGTGAAACTCCGCACCGACATACCTTCCGCCAATCTCGATCTGACCGTATTTGCCTTCGAAGGGAATGGCGAGCTTGTTTCGTTCAGCAGTATGAGTTGTATGAACAAAAACGACAGTAAAAAAGAAAACAACGAATAAAAGTCGCTTGCTATGTATGTGGAATTTAATTTGTTTATTCATAGTTTTTATATTTTTGTTTATGTGCCACGTAATGTGCCAGGCACCTCCCCGTCGTTATGAAATTTCAAAAATTTTATATTTCCTTTTCGCTTCGCTGGAAGGTGCCTGGCACATTTTTATCGAAGCAAAATCATCTTTTGTACGGTATAGTGATTTCCGGCCCGGAGGACGCCGTAAAACACGCCGCTTGGCAAACCCTTTGCATCCCA
>PWTU01000458.1 GCA_003562775.1 Ignavibacteriales bacterium | reverse complement strand
TAAATGCACCGGGAACCGGCGGTACATTCGGTAAATCGTCGATAGTTCGAATCGGACTCATTTTCAGGTTTTGGAATAAATTATAAAACCGATGTCTGGCTACTTTACTGGTATTTCGCATTTCGATTATTATGCTCCACGTTTGGGAAAAAGTGTATGATGGATGATGTTACTTCCTCATCTCATTCGTGCGCAAGTTAACAGGATAAGTTAAGTATTATGCCTGAAACATTCAAATCTTTGTTTAATGAAGTAGGTGATATATTGAAGAGGATGTTATATTTATGAATAATGCGGTAACCAAATTTAGTTTTACTTGGTTGCGGGGTGCCCAGAGGGGGATTCGAACCCCCACATCCTTGCGGACACTAGCTCCTGAAGCTAGCGCGTCTACCAGTTCCGCCATCTGGGCTGGAAAACTCAATAATATACAAAAAGAGCGGAGCAAAACAAAATCAATAACTTGTTGCGCCGCGGCGTCGTTCTTCGTCTCTCCGGTGCGATGTATGTAGATCGCACGTATCCGGAAGAGTTCGACTGATGAATACTTCCGTACTTCTGCTCGGGCAGTATTCCGAAGCTATCATTTTTGTATCATTGCAGATGACTTGTTGGACAATACCGTCCGGTTTTTCAAAATATTCGACTGGCATGCCGATAGTTCTATCTTCGTAGACGTACTTCATAAAACGAGCCCATATCGGCATTGCGGCGCGTGCACCCTGTCCGTCCGACCAATCATGGAAGGTAACCCGACGATCATCAAAGCCGACCCACGCACCTGCGGTAATTTGCGGTGTATAGCCGACAAACCACGCATCGGCAAAGTCCTGTGTCGTCCCGGTTTTACCTGCTGCGGGATAATTAAAGAAATTTCTGACGCCGATACCGGTTCCGCCGTCTATTACATTTTGCAGCATACTTGTCATAAGATATGCCGTTTCCCGGCTGAGAACTTCCCGGCGGTTGGGAGTAAAGTCGGCAATTACATTACCGTCTTTATCTTCTATGCGCAATATCGATATCGGTTCGACATAAATGCCTTCGTTTGCAAAAACACCATACGCAGACGTAATTTCCAAAGGAGATAACTCCGATGTCCCGAGTGATATCGAAGGATAGGGAGGGATATGTGATGATATTCCCATTCGCTGTGAATATTGAATTACCTGGTTAACCGGGGCAATTTCCATGATTGCACGGACAGCAATGAGATTTATAGATCGCTTCAATCCCTCGCGCATGGTATTCCGTCCGCCAAACGATCCATCTGCGTTTGTGGGCCGCCATTGTTGATTCCCGGGAAGCTGCAGAACGACCGGCTGGTTAAGCAGTTCATACGAAGGCGGATATCCGTTGTCTATCGCGACGGTGTAGACGAATGGCTTGAATGCGGAACCCGACTGTCGTTGTATTTGAACGGCGCGATTCAGTCCGTATCTCGTCGTTCGAAAATCTGAACTGCCAATCATCGATAATATATGCCCGCTTTTCGGGTCGATGGCAACAAACCCGGTTTCAACCTTTGTTGTGTGTCGTTTAACTTCGTTGACAAACGTGGTATCGTTCATAAGTGCTGTACGGATGCTGTCGCGTGCTCCGGCAGAAGTCGCTCGCTTATAATCCTCACGGTCGCGAATGTGACGATCAAGGGCGATTTGTAATATTTCACGATTCCGTCTTGTATTCCAGTTCCACCGTCGGTTGAATGTTTCCTGATATCCTTCGAGGTGTTCCTCGACGGCGCGATTTGCATGCAACTGCATCCTGCTATCAAGTGTTGTGAAGATGTTCAAACCATCGCGGTACATATCGAACCCGTATTGATCGGATAAGCGGGAAAGCTGACGGCGTACATATTCCACAAAATGCGGAGCGATGCCGGTCACCGTGTGGAGTCCTTGTTCGCGTAAGTAGATCTCTTCATTCCGGGCTCCGTTATACTCCTCTTCCGTTATTAACCTCTCTTCGTACATAATCGAGAGTACAAGATTTCTTCTGTTCATTGCACGTTCGGGATGTACAAACGGATCGTACAAGGCGGGTCCGGGCAGCAATCCGACCAGCAGGGCGGATTCGGAAAGCGTTAAATCAGCTGGAATTTTTCCGAAATATACCTGCGCCGCCGATGCGATGCCGTAGGTTCCCCTGCCGAAAAAAGAAACGTTTACATACATCTCGAGAATCTCGTCCTTCGTATACGTGCGCTCGATTTGTACCGCAGTAATCATTTCCCGGAGTTTTCTTGCAATGGAAAACTCCAGTGTCAGGTAAAGATTACGGGCAACCTGTTGGGTAATTGTACTGTACCCTCCGCGAACTCTCATATCGATTATATTTTTTACGGTCTGCTTGACTATCCGGTCGATATCGATTCCCCAATGACGGTAGAATTTTCTATCTTCCATCACGAGAACTGCACGCAAAAAATCCTCCGGTACTTCGTCGAGAGTTACACGGCTCCGGTTAATTATGAAATACCGTCCGAGCACTTCTCCGTCTACCGAAAAAACCCGGGTTGCTAATTCCGGTTTCGGATTTTCGAGCTGATCAAGAGAAGGGAGTCCGGAAAACAGATGTATCATTAAGAACATACCGGCGCCGAGGAGTAGTGTGCCGGCGATGAGTGATATTTTCCAGTATCTTTTAATCCCTCGATTCGTTCGCCTATTTCTCTTCTGAGAAAAACTTTTTCTATATTCGGGATCGTTGAAATAACGATCCATATCCTGCGAACTATAATTATCGTTCATTTAGATCAACATCTCCTTTTGTGTTTTCCAGGTACTCAATTCAACGGAATCACCGTTAAAAACTGCGTACGAGAAATGTGTTATCCAATCCCCCAGGTTAATATATTGACGGTTATCGATGGTTAATTGTTCCGGTGTATGATCATGTCCCATAATAACGTAATCGTATCCCTCGGCTAATTTATTTTTTGCAAATTCCCGAAGCGCATCTTGCTCCTGCACGTGACCGTTCGTTGAGTGATTATTACGGCTCGTTTGCGACGATTTCCGTGCAAGACCGATACCGAGATCGGGGTGAATAAGCCGGTAGAGAAATATATTGGTTTTATTCCGGAGTACGGACCGGAGAATTTTATACCCTTTATCTCCCTCGTTTAATCCGTCGCCATGGTGTAAATAAAAACGTTTACCGTTGAATGTTACGGAGACCGGCTCATAATAGATATGTACTCCCGTTTCCCCGGCAAATTGTTTTCCAACCCAGAAATCGTGATTACCGACGATCAGGTGCACAGGAATTCCTTTTTCCGTAAATTGCTCGAGTCGTGTCAGAATCCGGTGAAATCCTTTCGGAACAACATGTTTATATTCAAACCAGTAATCGAACAGATCCCCGAGAATGAATAATTCTCCGGCATTGTCCTGAATTTCATCAAGAAACGAAAATAAACGGGATTCTTTCTCGCGTTCTTTTTGTTTATCCTGTAGTCCGAAGTGACAATCGGATATAAAGTATATATTTTTCATCTTTATAAGTTATTAAAAAGATTAGAAAATTTCCACATTATTTTCATAATTTACATTAAATTTGAACTGTAACCTGCCGGAAACAAATCACTTGGAGTAAGGATGAATTCACTTGATTTCTACACGTGATTTTTATATATTTAGATTAAGTCTAAATAAATATTACCGGCGCCGTACACAGATTAAAACAAAGAGTTACCATGCACGTTCCTGATCGTTGTGATTATTTAAAACTTCGGAATGTAACGAAAACATATCCCGGACAACAGATTCCTGCCGTTTTGGATCTTTCATTTTCTCTTGAATACGGTGAAATACTTGCATTGCTCGGGCCAAGCGGCTGCGGTAAAACGACGACACTCCGGCTTATCGCCGGTTTTGAACATCACAAGGCGGGACAGATTTGTCTGGCCGGAAAAACCGTATCAAGTCCCGATTATGCCATACCGCCGGAGAAGCGAAATGTCGGTATAGTGTTTCAGGATTACGCATTATTTCCTCACTTAAATGTTTGGCAGAATGTGCGATTCAGTTTTAATTCCCGCAAGCGTAAACAAAAATACGACAGTACAATTCAAGAAATCCTAACGTTGGTCGGTTTATATGATTTACGAGCGCGTTATCCGCACGAGCTTTCGGGTGGCCAGCAACAACGCCTTGCTCTTGCCCGTGCGCTTGCTCCTCGTCCGAAAGTATTATTGCTCGATGAACCTTTCAGCAACCTTGATGCAGATTTACGGGAACAGATGCGCAAGGAAGTAAAGAACATCCTACGTGCAACCGAGACGACGACAGTTTTCGTTACGCATGACCAGGAAGAGGCGTTTGCATTCGCGGATAAGGTTGGCGTATTACAGAACGGAAAACTTGAACAGTTCGACACACCTGAAAATATATACCATACCCCAACGACTCGTTTCATTGCCGATTTTGTAGGAGAGGCAGATTTTATCCCGGGTAAGATTGTGCAGCCGGGTGTTGTAGAAACCGATCTGGGGCTTTTCCCGAGTTACTGTCATATCGCCGACGGGGAGGAAGTGGAAGTTATGATACGGCCTGACGACGTTGCAATACGACCTCAGGTGGAAGAAACGAACGGAACAATTATTCAACGAATATTTCGCGGCTCTATAAACTCATACGTCGTGAAGCTCGACCGGGGACCTATACTGCACAGCGATCAACCCTCGACGCTTTTATATGATTCGGGAACCCGCGTGCATGTACGGGTGGAAGTTGAGCATGTCGTTGTGTTTCCACAGACAAAACGCGAATCGGATCGATCACAAGCATACACACCCGATGTTGATGTATCGTTAACCGGAGCGCGTAAGGTAGTTTAAAATTTATTTTTCTTAGTCCCGGCAATGCAGCGGATAAACAAACGGATTATATACGCAGTCACTCCCCAAATTTCTTTGTCTTCGTACCGGTAAAAATACACATCATGCTTTTTTCCTTCATATTCACTATGCTCGACGCGGACGTTGTTTTGCCCGGTAAAGAAATCCAGTGGAACGGTGAATGCGTCTTCTACTTCAATGCGATGCAGCCGGAGAGACGGTAACTGTTTTAAGAGTCCGACCACCGGTGTTATGAGAAAGCCGGAGGGGGTAGTCACTTCGTCGATTGAACCTATTACTTCAATTTTTTCGGGGGCGATACCGAGCTCTTCTTCGGTTTCCCGAAGTGCGGTCTCTACAATTGTTTTATCTTCCGGGTCGACAGCACCGCCGGGAAACGATATCTGATTTTTGTGATGCTCGACCTGATCGGTGCGGCGGGTAAGAAGCATTTCGATAGCGTTATCCTTTACGATGACAGGAATAAGCACGGCAGCGCGTGTGTGTTCCGGCTTTTGTTCTTTTTTCACAGCAGTATTTTTATGTAATGCCGCGCGTATGTCCGATTCATATATAATCATAATGTATATTAATATATGATGGAAAATATTGCAATAGTGCAATACAAGAAAATTTTATTTGTTGAAAATTTTATGTTTGCTATAACATCCGTTTTTTCCTAAATTAGGTATTCTCGAAGGTTCGATAAAGAAAACGGAGATTTTATGAATTATTATAAAATAAGCATTTTATCTATATTTCTGATCGTTTTTTTCACACTCATACTTCCGGCACAGGATAAAGTACTAACGCCGGAGATGGTTGTTAGTCTAAAATCGGTCACGGCGGTCGATTTGTCGCCCGATGGCACACAAATCGTATACAGTATTCGCGTACCGCGTTCGCTCGATGATGAACCTGGATCGGCTTATTCCGAGTTATGGCTTTTGGACAGGATGACAGAGGAAAAGCGTCAATTAACAGTTTCAGGTATGGTATCCCGCTCACCTGCATGGTCTCCTGACGGGAGATACATAGCGTTTCTTTCTCAACGTACGGAACATAATCGACAAACCCAAATTTATCTGCTGCCGACCGAAGGTGGAGAGCCGTACCCCTTAACTTCGTCACCGACTGGTATTAGAAGTTTTAAATGGGCGCCCGACGGGAAAAGGATAGCGTATACAGCAACCGATCCGTTCACCGATGAGGAAGAACAGGTGCGTAAGAGAGGTTTTAATCAACGGGTGGTCGACCAGGATCTTCGTTATCATCGGCTTTACGTCATCGACATTGAGACGAAAGAACCGGTCTTACTGAACGAACAGAATCTTGCAGTTTGGGATTTTACCTGGTCGCCCGATGGCAGTACATTGATAGTACAGGCAAGCGATCGCCCCACCGTCGACGACTCTTTTATGTTTAAAAGAATGTATTTACTGCCTTCCCACGGAGGTGAAATGGAAGAGTTCATTGAGACGGAAGGCAAGCTGGGCACAATGGCATGGTCTCCTGACGGAAAGAAAGTTGCCTACATGGGCGCTACTGCTTTAAACGATCCGACGGACGGTAGTATATTTGTAGTATCGGTAGATGAACGCACCGCAACGAACATCACAGAGGGGTATGAAGGAACGGTCACCTGGATAACCTGGCTCGATGATACATCGATTTTATTTACCTCGGAAGAGAGACAGCATACCGTTACGCGGATAATTCCGGCAGAGGGAGGTGTGATGAAGCCGGTTGTAACAGCCGGTCCTAATTTCTCATCCCTCAGTTACTCACCTGAAACAGACGTCATCGCCGCGGCTGCAAGTTCTCACAATCATACGAATGAGGTGTTTTCCGGTACCGTCGATGATGGGTTGGTGACACGCCATACCAATAGCAATCCCGAACTTGACGAGGTTTGGTTGGGTCCCTATGAAATTGTTGTATGGGAAGCGGAAGACGGCTGGATTATCGAAGGACTTCTTTTGAAGCCGAAAGGTTTCCGTGAGGGAGAACGATATCCGCTTGTCGCACAGATCCATGGCGGTCCCGAAGCCGCTTATACGGACGGCTGGAATACTACCTATAACCGTTGGTCTCATCTGCTTGCACAACGTGGCATACTGGTGTTTTTCCCGAACTATCGTGCAAGCACCGGGCGGGGAGTAGAATTTGCGAAAGGGAACCATCGCGATCTGGCAGGCAAGGAATTTCAGGATGTGCTCGACGGCATCGATTATCTTATCGATAAAGGACTTGTCGATCCGGATCGGGTCGGCATAGGAGGCG
>PWTU01000366.1 GCA_003562775.1 Ignavibacteriales bacterium | reverse complement strand
TCGAATTTTTCCCGAGTGTAATTATTTCTCCCGCTTCCGCTTCCCGGAAGTAAATCGTTAGTTCACGATCTATTTCTTCGGATTCCGAGATAACGATTTTCATATCCGTTTGATTATATTCCGAAAGCCACGAAGGTTTAGTAGTGACCCTATCCGGATGGGCAATAATAATATGGGAATTATGTGTTACTTCGAACTCAGCAGTCACCTCAAGATAATTCTTTGTTCTCGACTGCATCGATGTTTGTAACCATTCATAGACGGTCATCATACCCGGGATGGATGAAATGACATAGTCCCTGTCTCCAAAAGCTTTCATGCCGGTTTCAAAATCAGCCACGATATCCCAACTATCCGCATTCTCCATGTCATATATAATCAAATCGCTGATATAAGCTCCGGAACCTCTCGTAATCCACGGATCAACCAATTCGCCGTCAACATATTCATACGCACCGATGTCAGGCGCGGTACCATAAAACGGCTCTGCTATAGGGACACCGCCGTTCACAATAAAACTATCCGATACAGGGCGAAGAAGATCGATATCAGGCAAAGAACCATCTTGCTGGCGAGGGCCTTTGGCAAGTTCGGTATCGAGACTTAAAAACATATCCGCGGCTACGTCAGTATCATATTGCCAACTATTTCCTACAACGACGGCATCCAGAGGCAATTGAACGTGAACATTTACCGGAAGCACACTTAAATTATTGATAAAGAAGGATTGTTCATCCGCGGGTTGAATCGGGAACACATAGTTTCTCCCGTTGTTAAAGGCCGTATTATGAATAAGGGTCATCGCGCCGGGATTGTTGTTGAAGTCAAATCCTTTGGCATTACGTAAGCTTCCATCGCTGGAAATCCCGATATTATCAAATGCCACACTCCTGATAACAATATGATCACCCCGTACACCATCACCGCCAAGTTTAAAACCGTTTCCGTTCCCTTCAAAATTCTCCGGATTACCGAAAACCGAAGCATCTCCGTTTCCGAAAGCCCAACAGTTTTCGACGACTATCGTATTTGCTGCTTTCCAGAAATCAAAGCCATCGTCTGAATTTTCCCATGCCCGGCAACCGTAAAACTTGTTACCAGGCAGAATATCGAACTTTGCACCGAATCCATCCGCATTGTTTCCGACTCTCCCTGTTTCATTAAAATTATGGAAGCTGTCACAATTCTTGATAAGATTATACGATGCATTCCCTGCCATATGAATACCGGTATCGTTATTTCCGTACGCAGTCACCTGTTCCAGAATGTTGTGACTCCCGTCCATACGAATACCGTTATTACCTGCATAGCGAACGGTAATACCGATTATATGCACATACCAAGCGGTAATCCGGATGCCAATGTAATCTGTATTTGTATGATCTTTCTGCATTGCAGAAAAATCCAGAATCGGTACCTCCCCGGGAAAGGCTACTATCGTAACCGGGTTCCCCTCATAAAACCCCGTTATACTTATTCTTTCATTATGATAATATACACCGCCGCGCATCACAAAAACATCTCCGGGTTGAATATGTGTGAGTGCATAGTCAAGAGTAGCCCACGGTTCTTCCTCGGTTCCGGGATTATCGTTATCACCATCCGGAGCGATAAAAAATGTACGGTCGCCTTCGGGTATATCAGTGTAATAAACATTCAAACCTGGATCGTCATCATTTGCTATTGTATGACTCAATAATCCCAGTGACAAAATGACTGCAACCCACAATTTCTTTCCGTGTTTCATTTATCCTACCCTTGTATTGCTACATCACATATCATTCTTTTTACACTTTCATTCTAAGATACACAATATCCGACTCTAAATCCTCTTCTCTTCTTGCTTTTATTTATAGCCCTTCAGATATATTGTGATTCAATCATATAAAAAAACACGGAGGGGTACGGAGAAACCCGCGCTGTATCGGGTTCCTCCGCTGCCTCCGTGCTTCCATATTTTAATCTATGTGTTATTTCATAAATACGAGACTACGCACCTGCGTAAATTCACCGGCCGTAATCCTGTAATAATAAACACCGCTTGCAACACCCTGTGCGTTCCACTCTACCGTATAGATACCCGGACTGAACTCATCGCTTACCAATTCGGCCACTTCGCGTCCGGTTATATCATATATCTTTATCGAAACGTATGTCTGTTCCGGTACATCAAACCGTATGGTGGTTGACGGGTTGAATGGGTTGGGATAATTCTGCGACATTGCAAATTCAGTCGGCAGACCCGGAAGTTCTTCAACCGAGACCGGGAATTTAAGCGTTCCGTTCACGAACACAATCTCGCCATCGGGTCCGAGTGTAAATTCTATAGTATTGTCGAATTCACCCTCCTGGAGCAGCAAGGTCCCGTTTATAGTAGTTTCTTGTGACAGCACAACACCTGCTTCGTTATCGATAGTGAGGTTATTGACCACGACCGGCATGAGCTCGCTGGTTATTTGTGTTTCGGTTCCGTTGAATGTGTAGCTCGAACCTTCTTCGAGTGTAACTTCACCCGTAGTTTGAATTGTTCCTGCCACACCATCAACGTGAGCTGTCGCAAGGGTTGCATCCTCGTTCAGTGTGAATAAGCCGTTACCGCCCAATTCACTGACGCCGAAGTCAACCGTAGTACCACTCTCAACCTTTATCGCTAAACCGCCGCCGCCATAGTTGACCGACGATAACTCGATGTTCTGAACACCGTCTTTTGTGAATACGAACCAAGCATTCGTCGGATTTGAATTTTGCGTTGTCGCATCGGAGATAGAGAAATCACCTTCATTGAGATACCAGCGCGTCGAGCCTGAACCATTACCCTGAGAACCCCTTGCAACCGAGAAATTACCGCCGGTTACCACAACATTACCGTGATGATGGACTTCAAAGACAGTCAATGCGTTACCCGTTCCCTGCGTCTCAAATGAGCCGTCTTCCACAATGACATCTCCCATAATTGTAACGATTGCCGTATCGCCGGCTGATGCCGAGGTTAATCTCCACCGTGCGCTGCCGGAATTCAGAACGGTCAAATCGCCGCCAATCGTTACATCGTTTAAGCTGAGATCGACATTCGACAGCATATCGGGTGTATTGAGGACGATATTGTAGTATGCCTGGTTACGATTTCCGGGTGCGCTGCCCACGGTACCGGTCACGAGGAATGTCGATCCTTCTTCCCATTCACCTGTCGGCACACTACCTCCGTCACGTGCATGATTATAAACGGATCCGTTTCCGAATACCAATGCTTCATCGGTGGAGAGAACCCCGTAGTTTACAATGGTTCCCTCGTCAACCCTTCCACCTCCAACACTCACGCTCGCGAGCGTATCAACATTCATTACACCGTCTTCGGTTACACCCAATATGGCACTCCGGAGGGTATCGCTAAAGGTCACTCCTTCCGGATTTGCAACTATCAACGCCCCGACCATATCCGGTAACATCGTTCCTGGAACCTGAGCTTCGGTTCCACTATACATAAATCCTGCGCTATCCGCAAAGGTAATTGTTCCCGTAGTTAGAAGATTTCCATCAATACCGTCCGGATGACCGGTTGCAAGAATACCACCGTCGTTAATGGTAAACGCACCGTTTCCTTCGATTGCATATTCACCCATATAGAGAATCGCACCGTCTGCAATTTCAACGGGTAGTCCACCACCGCCGTATGAAACCGTATCGAGAACCATAGTCTGCAATCCATCTTTTGCAAATACAAATGTTGCACGCCAGGGATTTGAGTTTTGGGTTGTAGCATTGGATATTGAGAAATCACCCTCGTGGAGATACCAACGAGTCGTTCCGGTTCCGGCTTCACCGCCTTGACTTCCTCTGCCGATAGAGAAGTTACCACCGGTCACGGTGATACTGCCGTAATGATCGACTATAACCTCTGTGTTACTTCCTGTGCCCTGTGCTGCAAACTGACCATCCTCCACCACGACATCACCCATGATAGCTACCGTACCGGACGCTCCGCCGACCATTTGCCACCGTGCAGTGCCGGTGCTGATAACGTGGATGTCCCCACTGATAGTATTGCCATCCAAACTCAAATCACGATTACTCGTGAGATTAGGAGTATTGAGAGTGAGATTATAATAATCCTGGCCTCTATTAGCCGGTGCGTCGGTAGTTATACCGGTAAACAATGCAGTCGAACCTTCTGTCCAGTTGGCCGTCGGGACACTGCCTCCGTTACGCGCGTGGTTGTAAACACCACCATCATCCATTGTAAGCAGCCCTTCAACGATAATTTCGCCGTAATTTACCAGATCACCGTCAACGATAAGTTCTTCTTCATCGACAACAAGCACCGTTGAATCCGACACATCAATATTAAACCTGCCGCCACCGTAGTTAACATTGGTGTGTGCAATAGTTTGTGTATCCGCACTTGCAAAAACGAATTTTGCAACTCCTCCTAAATCGCCAGGATTGGAATTTTGCGTCGTCGAATTTTCCATTATAAAGTCACCCTCATGCAGATACCAGATGGTGCTTCCCGAACCATTACCTTGAGATCCACGTGCGACCGAGAAGTTGTCACCGGTCGCTATAATGCTCCCATAGTGATGCACATAAAAACCAGTGTTTGCATTACCGGTTCCCTGTGTTTCAAAAGAACCTCCTTCTACGATCACATCTCCCATTATGGTTACGATTGATGTATCTCCCGCCGACGCAGATGTCAATCTCAATCGCGCACTACCGGTACTGAGCACATGCAAATTTCCACCGATGGTTACATCATTCAGGCCTAAATCGATGTTCGAGAGCATGCTATCGGCCTCAACCGTAATATTGTAGTAACTTTGATTCCTGTTTCCCGGGGCATCGAAAAATGTGCCGGTAAGATAAAATGCAGATCCTTCTTCCCACGTCGCCGTCGGAACGGAACCTCCATCTCTTGCGTGTTCGTATGTACTACCATCTGCGAACACGAGTTCTTCTTCGTCCACTTCAAGCCGTCCTTCGTCTTCAACTTTTACATTACCCGATACAGTAACTGAGACATCGACGAAAACTGAGTCGCTGCCCCATATCGTGATATGTTCGGAACCATCGGGCGCCGAGGTTGCAGCAACCCAATCATTTCCATCAAACACCTCCCATATCCCCGCATCGCTCCAGTCCCCCGTTCCCGCGGAACGATAGTCTCCATCGTCTTGCGCGAAGGCGTGCATGGATAGAAATATTCCAATGAGTGCCAAAACCATAATTGTAAACCTTGTGATTTTCATAGTACCTTCCTTTATATTTTATTATGGTTGTTGAGATTAGTGGTTTATTGTTATTGCTATCTATTTCCGGTTTATTTGTTACAGCAAATCTAAAATACTTTAATACAACGATAGAGTGCATTTTAGGTTATTTCCCCAGTTCCAGTGCTGCAAAGACAAGCGGACCGACCGCCTTCCAATCGTTTGTTCTTCGCGGTTCACTTATATAATACTGAAAGCTTCCGTCGCGATACGGCCTGCCGCCGAGTCCGCCGACCGAAGCTCCATCGTGCAGATCAACCATACCGTACCTGTCGATTACTACTTTATGCTCAATTAACCCGTTGAATGCTCTGCGCGCAGAGTCCATAAAACGATCATCCAGATAACCCAACCGTACACCTTTTGCGAAAGAGTACGACAGCATTGCCGTAATGGAAGATTCAAGATAGTTGCCGGGTCGATCACCCTGATCGATAACCTGAAACCAGATACCTGTTTCATTATCCTGATATTTAAGGAGAGCTTCACTTAACCGCTGGAAAATATTTACAATAGTTTCGTACTGCGAGTGAGTCTCGGGGAAATAATCAAGTACATCGACAATTCCCATTGCATACCAACCGATTGCTCTGCCCCAGAAGTGAGACGATTGCCCTGTTTCGGGATCCGCCCAATTCATCTCACGGCTCTCATCCCACGCGTGGTATAATAGACCGGTTTCATCATCGCGGGTATTTTTCTCTATCCAGATTATTTGATTGGCGATATCATCATATGCTTCCTGTTCACCAAACTCATGTGCATATTGTGCATAAAACGGATGTCCCATATATATCCCATCGAGCCACATCTGATATGGATATATCTGTTTATGCCAGAATCCTCCTTCATTCGTTCGGGGATGTTCGCGAAGTTGCCGCCGTAATACTTCTAATGCTAATCGATATTTCTCGTCCCCGGTTTCTTTATAGAGCCAGAATAGTTGCCTTCCGGGTGGTATGTTATCGATGTTAAATGATTCGAAAACATATGTATCGATAGAACCGTCATCCAGAATATATCTGTCCATATGACGTTCGATGTAATCGAAATATTTTTGATCGCCGGTAAGATTACCAACACGTCGGATGGCTTCAAGCATCACCCCCTGTTCGTATCCCCACCTGTGCTCCTGCCATCTTCTCCCATCGTAGGGGATTGTATCCGGATAGCGGAGCAGGAACGATTCGATAACCTGAACCGATAACGGTTGTTCCTCTGTGGCGCCATCCGGAATACAACTCTGCATGAGTAAGGAAGAAAGGATTATTAATAGAAACGATATGCGCTGGATCATCTGGGTTCCTTCTGAGTAGAATGCATTGAATATATTAGGTATATCAAATGTGCGAAAAAAAAATATTACAAGACCATCCCGAAAGGATAATTACATATCATGTAAAACCGATTTTTATGAATTATCCTTTCGGGAATGAAAAAAATTACCGGATCAACATCATACGTTTAGTAGTCACGGCATCCCCCGCTTGTACCCTGCAAAGATACACGCCCGAACTCAGGTTACCGGCATCGAACACTATTTCATACTGACCCGCATCCTTCCAGCCATCGACCAATGTCGCCACCTCTTGTCCAAGCATATTATATACCTTGACAGCGACATGCGATGATGTTGACAATCCGAATCTTATTTTTGTAGAGGGATTGAACGGATTAGGATAATTCTGACTAACGAAGAATGATTCCGGTATATCATGCGATATGATTTCGACCGAGACCAGAACCGTAGTGGTATCTCCTCCTTCAAATGAGATTTCGGCTTCCGGTCCAAGCGTCAAACCTGCCGAGATATCCAACAGTCCCGCCAAAAGACGGAGAACCCCGTTCACAGTGGTTGCCTGCGACAGCGTTGTTCTCTCCGGATTGTCAATCGTAAGGTTTTGCACCGTTGCAGACATAGCATCGCTGGTAAGTTGGTTTTCAGTCCCGATGAACGCGAAATTCTCGACTTCGCTGAAATCCACTGGTTCAGTTAGTTGTCCATCGACTGCACTGATGCCATCCGGATGACCGGTACCGAGCATGAAATTTTCACCTCGCGTAAATCCAGCGGAATTATCGAATACTCCGTTGCCAAGTCCGAGCATACCGAGAATGTGAGTTTCCTGCGAAAGTGCGACGACTGCAGGGTTTCTTATAATTAGATCGCCGACGGTATCGGGCATCATCGCGCTTGTGGACTGGGCATCGGTTCCGTTAAAGGCGTATCCGGAGCCTGCTTCAAGATTCACCACTCCAACCACGTCTGCAAATATACTCGCTACGCCTCCTGCAAGTGCAGTTCCGAGTATTGCACCCTCGTTTAAATCGAACGTGCCGCTTCCTGCCAGTGCGCTTTCACCCATTTGCAGAGTCGTACCGCTTGCAACTTCAATGGGTAAAGCCATTATATTATTACCTTCACCCAATGTCAATGTCTGGATGCCGTCCTTTGCAAAAACAAATTTTGCACCGCCGACTGTAGTAGTGGAGCTTTGTGTGGTTGCATTGGACATTGAGAAATCACCTTCATACAAGTACCAGGTTGTTGTTCCCCCGGGTTGTGAGCCGCGGCTTATTGAAAAGTTACCCCCCGTTACCTCAATATTACCATAATGGTGGACAATGAAGGTCGTTTGTGCGTTGCTTGTACCCTGCACCGAGAAGGCGCCGCTTTCAACGAATACGTTTCCCATTATCGTAACGATCGACGAATCGGTAGCGAGTGCCGAGGTTAAATACCATCGGGCCAGACCGGTATTTACAACCCTGATATCACCGCCAATGGTAACATCGTCCAGATCCATATTAAGGTTCGATAGTAGACCCGGTGTATCGAAGATGATGTGATGATAATTCTGATTACGATCTGCCGGGGCTTCGGTTTCAACTCCGGTCACAAGCAGAGTCGCCCCTTCTTCCCAAACTATCAACGGCATAAAACCCGCATCTTGGTCGTGCTGATAAACTCCCCCATCGCCAATTATAAGATTATCATTACTTTCTATTCTTCCCTGATCGACAAGTTGTCCGGTAATCGTAACTTCGACATTGACAAAGACCGAGTCACCTTCAAGCACGGTGATCGTCTCGCTACCGCTCGGAGGAACATTTGCCGCTTGCCAGTCACCTTCGCTAAACACATCCCATATCGCTGCATCATTCCAATCTCCTGACTCGAAGGTTCGATAATCTCCCTCTTCCGGTTCCAGCTGTGCAATTACAGGTCCGGCGATGAACAATAGCATCCCCAGTAATAAGAAAATCGTTGCAATATGTTTCATAGATTACCTCCTTTTGGATAATGAATATATATACTCAGTTAATCATAAATTACATTATATCAAACACCTACTGAAACCGGTGAATCATACTATTTAAACCCGATCTTTACTTACCGGAGCCACGGTATCGTATACGATATATCTGCAACTATCGTATGGCGCTTATTTCTGTTTTTACTCACTGCAGTTCCCCATATATCTTCATATCGAAGGTTCGAGTTTTCATAGGTAACGTTCAGGCGAACGTTCGCAAACGAAATCCCGGCACCGCCGCTATAAATCGTATGGGTAACCGGATCGCCTTCGATCGGATTACCTTCCGTTTCAAAAACTTCTGCTTCACCGCGAATACCGGCACGAAGCATTAGCCATTGAGTCAGCCCGTATTCTACACCGGCGCGTACCAGCGGCGAAGACAACCATGGTTCCGATTCATCTCCTTCTGAATCGGTATAACGAGCCGAGTCATACGGCCGCAACTCATATTCGAGTGCGAAGAGCAACCGGTCGTGTGGTCTGATTGCAATACCTGCACTGCCCCGCCACGGCAGTCTAATTTCATCTTCACCCGACAGCGTACTTGTCGTCGGGGTACCGGTTGTATCGGTCTCGACATTCATTGAGAATGTTCTTGTAATGGTGTTAGGAGGTTTAATTGAGAATCCGATACTTACATACTCGCCATAATGTATACCGCTGACGGTAAACTCAAATCCGCTGTAATCCGAGGTACCGGTCCGGGTAATAATGCTGTACACCGAGTCAACCCGAAACGCGCGGGAAAAGAACGTTAACCGGCCTCGTCCAACTTGCTGTTCAAAATCATCGGTACTACCATCTAAAACCATTCCGCTTACACCCACCGATAGATTATACCGTTCGACTACACCGGTCAATGCGGCTCCGTATCCGTAGACGGATCCTTCCCGGGAACGGATCGACTGATACCAGTCTACCTCTTCGGGATTATCATCGGTGGGTCTGAAATACGGTAAAGATCTATGTGACATGATATCGGGAGAAAGAACATTGTTATTCTGGAAATAATGATTGAGTTCTGCATATTCTACAAATCCCGCGCCAGCAACCATGTTAAATCCACCGATCGAAAATGGAATTGCAACCATTGCCTGAACGGGCAGCGTACGGCTGTTCGAGTTCGCCCAGTTAGGCTGGATATCATCATACGGACGTTGAACCGTATCCTGCGCAGTAGGTCTACGCGCACTCTCAACGGGATCGGGGATCCCATCTGTCAACCCCTCAAGTAATAAACTCAGATTCGGGTAATTTCTCACCGGCCCGTATTGCTGTTCCTGCGTGATGTTTTTAGATTGCTGTAAACCACCGATAGAAATCTGAAGACCACTGAGAGATTGCAGGGAAGCCGGATTATGAAACATTAAACCAATATCGTTCTGAATTCCGATTGTAACACCTCCGAATCCGCGTACTGCAGCCGAATGAAGGGTAACGTTATCAATCCCGTGGACATCCAACGGTCCGCCGTATCCTTGCGCCGAAAGCGATTGATTCGCTGCGGTCATAAAGAGAAATAGAATGAAAGCAGTTGTTATGATATTTTTTACCTTCATGGAATTATCACTCCTAAACTAAGACGTTGGACATTACCCAGATACGTGCCCATCGAACCATAACTATAGTCCACCGATAACCCGACACCTTCTAGGTTATGTTTGATACCGGCACCCAGCGTTATACCGTCAAAATCGTAATTAAACTTATAACCGCCGCGGAGTGCGAACGTTCCGGCAAATTCATACTCCATTCCGAAGTGTACCTGTTACGCATAATCGTTCGGATGGAAAAGATCTACTGCAGCACCGAGCCGGTCATTCTCACGACCGGTTGCAATAAGCCCGTTCAATCCGATCAGGTCGGCACCAACACCGAAACGGAACATCAACGGAACCGGATTGGATTCTCTCGCATAGTGAACATCCGCTCCGAAATTCTGCACCGCCGCAGCGAGATGAACTGAACGGTAGCCGGTATTATACCGGATACCGAAATCAAACAGGAGTCCATCAGCCCACGTTTCGACTTCTTCATATTGATTCTCCCGCACCATCGCGGTAACCTTGTTGCCGTTATACAGCGATTCGTGTGCATACTTCATTCCAAGTCCGACCGAAAACCGGTCTGTCAGGTAACGTGCATATGAGAGGCCGACCACAAAACTGAAAGGCCTGAATGTACGTCCGGTTAAACCCGGATTATCGGGATCGTTAATATAGGGTCGTTCAATACTCGTTTCCTCGAACTCGCCGAAATCCACATATTGTACCTGAACTCCAACGGCGCCGAAACCTGGAATTGACAGCGCATATGAAAGAGCTCCCTGCTGTGAATCGAACAGCCAGTCGATATAGGTAGAAGACAATTCCATATTGTCAATCGCAGCAAGACCGCCCGGGTTCCAGAAAATTGCTTCGGCTCCCGTTGCCCATACACTGTAGGCTTCACCCAATCCTGCCGCCCGTGCCGATGGCAATACCTTGAGGAATTGCATTGAAGTACTTCCTACCTTCTGTGCATACAGACCGGATGTGCCAAGCAATACCACCAGCACCGGCAACAGAAGAAATCTTCCTATAAATTTTACTGAACTCATATCTATCTCGTTCTTTTAATGAATAACGACAAACTTACCATTTGCGCGATCCCCGGTTTCATGATCTTCAACGACGAAGAAGTAAACTCCGGAGGCGATTATTTGATTATTGATCGAAAGTTGATACCATGGGTTACCATACGTTTCTCTGTCATGTTCTATCGTTTTGATAAGCTGGCCTGTGTATGAGAAAATACGTATTGTACACCGCTTAGTAAGTCCCATGAACTGGATCCTATCGGTTATCTCGCCACGCGGATCGGAACCGGATAGTCCGCTTGTTACAAAGAGCGGATTCGGGACTACATATACTCTTTCGAGTGTTTCCATAGGCGGTGCCTGGGTTTCATGACGAATCAGATTCGTCTTTCCGCTTCTGCCGCCTTCCGTATCTACTGAAACGACGGCATATGCAACGTTTTCCCCAAGATCGCTGTCCGGATCGAGAATAGAATATTCTCCGTTTTCGAAATACCTCACGTCTCTGATCTCCACTCTGTCTATCATCGTCCACGGACCGAGCGGATGGGGAGCACGCATCACTTCATAATGACTTAACGGCGCTTTGAGACGCGGGGTATCAAACTCTTCCACCTGAGGGCCCCAGATAATTCTATTCGATGCTGCCCGGGTATTCTCAATCCGGATAGCAGGTGCAGGAAATGGAATCGGGATTGTGTTATATAGTCCCGTCTGTGGAGCATCTAACGGTTCATATTGAAGTGTATCATATTTCGCTAACTCACGGCCGGTATACATTTCAATTGCACGATCCGCTACGTCTCTGATCGATATAACCGGCGGTGTAACGTACCATGGTAAAGGATTATCCTGCAAATATGTACTCCCAATAAAATCTTCGCTGCCGAGATGAGGATATGACAATCGTTCATACCAGCTTGGAATGGGATTAAACCAATGTCCCTGGTCGACTCCGGCGCGGACAGTGCCGCCGAGGTCGGCATACTGACTATCGCCTTCAGAACCGGGACCATAGCCTACAACTTCGGCTACAGTAAATCGCATTCTCCCACCGGGAGGCAATGCATAGGGGAAAAATCCATATCCCCGAGATACGGGTTGCCACCACGATAAATTTGCCGACGTGCTGGTTCTACCTCTCCAGTAATCCCACAGTTCGGGTTCGAATTGTTCCGTAAACCTGATTGAATCATCCGGACTTTCCCATATACTGGTCTTACGGCGTTGAGTGGGATCCATCCAGGCCCCGGTCTTTGTATCACCGGGCAGGTTACCGTTTTCATAACGGAGCAGAAACGGCTGTTTTGCTTTATTATTTACATCCCACATTCCCGAACTATCGGCAGGCACGACGAAAACCTGATCGGTTTCATCTCTTGTACTCAAATGATCATAGTCATAATGCAACACCATCAATCCGACAGCCTGCGGTGAGTTCAACCCGCCCCGGTTACCGGGAGTGGACCATGAATTAAAGAGCAGGCTTTGTTCGGGCAATCCTTCCCGTTCGTGGTTATACGACATCCAACGTTTGAGATCAAATCGTGCAAAGTGATCGCCAACTCCGTCCGGCGGCTGTCCACGAAACGAACCTTCAGTCCATTCACCAAAATTACGCATATAACCGAACATTGACGGGGCAAACGTGTTTGCGAACGTAATGAAAACATCCCTGAGGGTTTCGTTTGTTATATTCTCAAATTCATATTCGTAAATAATAAAACTGTCATATCCCGGGAAGCTCCAGGCACGGCTTGTTCTCGTGACCCGGATACCCACCGGTGTATCCCAACTGCTTATAATGATCTCCTCAGCTTCATTAGGATCATAGGCCGGATTTAGTTCACCGTCTTCAAGAACGGGAAAATTTTCGATCCTCCGGACTTCACTCGGTATACTGTGAACTCCGACCACGGGAACCGGTTCACCGCTGCTATTGGAGACGGCTCCACAGAAAGCATATTGTCTTCCTTCGGAACTTGTTGCAGCCACCCAGATACCGCTGCCGAATGAATTGTGATGTCCGGGATAGTTTACCCGATCAAGGATCATCCGGGAATACGGCGGCCATTCCATCGATGGTCTACCTTCCGGCACCGTTCCACCGGCATTATATGGTCTTCCTAATTCTCCGGTATTGAATACCGTCTGATGCAGTACACCCCGTGAATGTATTTCCCATTCACGCTGCTGCGCGTCCGCCTGAATCAGAGATACGAAAAAAAGAAGAACAATAAATCCTAAATATTTCATAATAACTCCACCCTTATAGTATAGATGTTTAAAACTCAAGTACCACACCGAAGCTGAACGATCTCGGCTGGTTACTGTATAACAAGAAAGATTGATCGACCGCAAACTGGTCCTGTCTTCCTTTATCATACCAGTACCGGACGCCGTCCTTTGGATCATCAATATCAAATTCCTCATAGTATTGCAGCGGAAGGTTTGGGTTAGTAGCCGTCGGCCGCCGGAAGAGAAAATTGTAATTTAGTATCTTGTTATCGAACACATTAAATACTTCGAGATAAAAACTTGCAGGCGTGCCGAAGAAGTTATCAACCAGCTTTGTTATTCGTACATCGGTATTATATTGCATCGGTGCACGTTCCACATTAATCAGTCGTATATCGGATGGGGATGTGTATGGTCTGCCGCTGCGAATGGTAGAATAAACTGAGAAGAACATATTCGCAAAAGGATGTATATCAGAAATAGAAGGTCCCCATCGGTTGCCGGTTGAATATGCAGCCGTCATCACGATATTGTGTGTTCTATCGAAATCAAGCAAAATATCCCGGGTCGGAACATTAGTCAAATCGGTAGTAATCTCTCCATCCGGATTACGGTGGAATGTGGGTGTTGCTGCGGTTGCTGTCGCACTCTTACCGGTTGCATATCCAAACTGGTAATTGACTGAACCGGTTAATGTGCCTCGTCTCTTATTCAACGCTACTCTGAACCCGCGAATATCTGCATAATCGAGATTGAAATATGAACTTACCTGATGTCCTTCTCTTTCATCTAAAAAGTTTGCCTGTTGAATGAGATCTTTTACATCTTTGTAGTATCCGCTGACTTCAATGGTAAATCCTTCACCTAACGCCTGCACAACACCGACATCATAACTATTTGTCGTCTCGGGTTTCAAACGGGGATTCCCGAGAATCCGGGGTTCATTGAGAACCTGTCCGACCCGTTGCGATACGATATACTGGAAAGATGGACGCTGCATAAATGCACCGTAATTGAGATGGAATACCGTACTTTCGGTTATCGGAAATGAAAATCCTATACGGGGCTGCAGACGTGCATGAATCGGCGGACTTTCACGTTCCACTTTTTCGGGATTATACACTCCGTCCTCAGGACTTCCAAAGGGTATATATAAATCGGTGAAGTAATCGACGCCGGAATACCATAAATCAAAACGCAACCCGACATTCGCGATCATTCCCTCGAATTCCATCTTATCCTGTATAAACACTGCTGCTTCAAACGGGTTTGCGATATAATTTTCCTGGTGTCTGTCGCTGCGAACACTTAAATAGTTTGAAACATCAATCTCGTATGAATTGATTTGGACGCCGGCATTGACTAAGTGAGCATTTGTGACCTGGCTGGTAAATGATCCATCGAACGAAATAGTTCTGGTTTTCTGATCGCTGAATGAATGACTGCCGATCATATAATTAAACCGGTCGGGAGCATTTGTGTTCGGGAATGCCAGCACGTCAAGAGGCCAGTTGAACGTTTCCGAAGGGGGAATGAAACTGGGAACAGGAGTTGAACCGACATAGTTATTGGTATGCAGCGTATTCAATTGCAGCTCATAATATGTGCTCGGACTGAGCACTCTTGTGAACCGTGCACCAAGTTGTGCATTCATACGTTTTTGATATTGAATACCGACTATCCTGTCCCAAAGCCATTGCTGATAACCGCTCACGCTGTTCGAACTCGGAAATACATTATTTCTCTCGTGCGCTAAACCGCCGCTGATCCTGAGTGTGGTCCCTGCTGCCAGGTCTGTTACGATATTCCCCATCGCTTGGTATTCGGTGTTTGGTTGTTCGGTCGGCATAGCCGGCCACTGGCGATCAGATCGTAAAGCCACGAACATTCTCATATTGTCGTTAATCGGGCCGCCCGATGCTATTTCAACAGAGTAATCGATATCATCTCCGTATGAGCGACCGATATCCCGCCGCGCCTGACTCCAGAGCGCCTGGGCAGCGGCAAGGGATGTGAGCGTATCCTCTGCAAAAACGCCCGTCACTCCCAACATACTATTGTAGTAAGGTTGCGGATCATCAGCGCCCGGGTCGCCCCTCAACCAGATATCATCATCGAGAAGCAGCCGGAGGTATTCATTTGCATCGGGGTCGAAAACACTCGGACCGAAGTGTTTGCGCCCCGGTGCCCGCGTCCGTGTTTCAAGCCGGGTACTCCAGGCATCTCTCCTTCCTTCTCTCATCGAAATATTGACAACACCGGACTGAGCATTACCGTACTGAGCACCAAAACCGCTTGTTATTACTTCTACCTCTTCAATGCCACTCATGATGGGCATAAATGCGGAGGAATTATCCAAAGGGTTGACAATGCCCATTCCCTGGAGAGTATAGTATTCCTCTCCAAGACGACCGCCTCTGAAGTGCCCGTCGATAACGTCTGCGGCAAGACCGATCACATCGCTGATATCTCTTATACCCGGCATCGCCTCCACTTCGTCAAATCGAACGATGTGGCTGGTCGATGTTTTGTCACGTTCGACATCGGGTCGTACTGCCTGGACGACAACCTCGCCCAATTCGAACACTTCGTCGATAAGTTCGAAATCGATATTGGTAGTACGACCGGCGTTGACGATAACGTCCGTGACAACCAATGCCTCGTAACCGATCATACTCGCACGCAATTCATATCGTCCCGGCGGTATATTCAAGATATAGTACTCGCCGTCTCCGTCTGCGGCAGCACCCATCATTGTACCGACTATGGTAACGTTTGCACCCGGAAGCGGCTGTCCGGTTTCTACATCGGTTATCTTGCCGGCAATCCTTCCGACATTCTGTGCAGAGAGTGTACCGGAAAACAGAAGCATCAACAAAAGAACAGGAATGAAATACATTGCTGAAACCCGTGATCCGGTTGCAGTACAGGTGAGTTGTTTCTGCGTGAGTTTATTCATAAGCATTGCAGACCTATTTATTAAGGGTTGATTGGTAAGTCATTTTAATAACCGGTATAATATTTAGGAATGAGGTCGTTATCCGGTGTAGAAATTATCAGCAAATCGGATAGGTCGCTCACTATCAATAATCTGCTAAGTCGCCATACCTAATATACTAAGTATATTATATTTTTAAAGCTTTGTCAAGTCCTTGAGAAAAAAAATCTTTTTTTCATTTTACAGCCCTGTTTAACTGAATTTACCCCAAATTCAACGAAAATCGACGGGATTCCATTTACCAAGCTTGAACAGGTCTTTCTTGAAGTATAATATCTATAGTGAGTCCTTCACCAAACTCGATGTTATCAATCGGATACCCTTCTATGAATACCGCTCCGGTAAATTCGCCCTCGAATATGAGGGCTTTTCCACCGCTATAATCCCGGAGAGATACTTCATCGAATGTAAATTCGTATACATTTTTAGCAACCATTGCGCGGGAGTTAGAATGTATCTCTACATTATTAAAGTTCAGATTTTTTACCCGGTCTATCCGTGCACCGCGTTCAGCATTTTTTATCACAATATTTTCAAAGGTAAAGTTTTCAAGCCATTTCTCCGGTAAGCCGATCAATGATATTGCAGTAGGTACCCCGTCAACCTCGATATCGCTGATTCGGATGTTCCGGATCAAAGGAGCGGGACCGATTGCACGGGGTCCTGTATAGAATGTATTTACATTGATTGCTTCATAGGTTAGGTTTTTCATCCGAATATTTCGTATATAAATATTCTCAATAACATTTCCCCGGCCGCGCTCGGTTTTAAATCTGATTCCTCTGTCGCTCCCTTCAAAATATGCATCATGCACATATACATTTCTTATTCCACCGGAAGATTCGCTTCCGAAGACCACACCACCGCTGCCGGTCCTGACATCAATAGCTTCAAAGTTACGAATGACCACATTCTCCGTGGGGATATTAATCATAAGCCCTTCCTCATTCAGCCCGGATTTCAACACCACCGCATCATCGCCCGTTTCAAAGTGATTATATTCTACAAGTACATCCCTCGATGAGTCGATGACAACGCCGTCACCGTTCGGTGCATCGAGACTATTGACGGTAATATCCCGGACAATAGCATTCTTTGTATAAATAAGATGAACATTCCACATCGGCGAATCGTCGAGCGTAATGCCTTCGACAAGGACATTCTCACACTTCCAGAAGACAACAAAATTAGGACGCATTCCTTCCATCCCCGATCCCTTCCCGAAATCTCTTCTCGACAGAGGAACTTTTGTTGCTATCGCACGCGGAGGCGGACCGTATTCACGATACCATGTCCACCAGTGTTCGCCCCGGGCATCCAATCTTCCCTTACCGGTAACGGCAACGTTTTTTAATTCATACGCATATATCATCGGAGAATAGTTATATGCTTCGACACCTTCGTGGCGCTGTCTTACGACCGGGAGATAATCTTCTTTATCCGTGCTGAAATAAACAATCGCACCTTCCTGAATGTGAAGATTTATATTGCTCATCATATGTATCGGACCTGTTAACCATTCTCCCTTTGGGATGAGGACTTTACCACCGCCGGCTTGATGTGCGGCTTCAATAGCGCGGTGTATAACATCTGTATTTTTAAATGATGGATCTTCATTCATGTCAACGGCACCGAATTCTTTGATGTCGAATATACGATCGGGGAATACGGGGCGTTCCAATTGAGGCATCTCGAAAGGAGCAGTTATTGGAGCTATGTCATACGGTACCTCACCTGCATGTACCGGTGTATTCGGTACAAAACAGCCTATGATTAAAAGAAATATTATCGTGAGAATGGATACAGGTTCACCTATTCCTTGAAACTTTTGTATGTATAATGCCATAATTAACCTCGTAAGACAGGTGATGAGTGTGATTGAATTACTTACTTAATAAGCGTCATTGTGCGATGTTGTATAAATATTTCTTTTTCCGATTCTACTGACGGTTTAGCAATAAGCCGGTACACATAGATTCCTGAAGAGAGATTTTTCCCATTAAATGTAACTGTGTGGTATCCAGCCGGCAATTCATCATCGACTAATACTGATATCTCGCGACCAACAAGATCATACACACGTAAATCAACAAATGACCTCTCGGTTAATGCATATCGAATAGTCGTATCGGGATTAAACGGATTCGGATAGTTGAAATCCAGTATGTATTCCGGCGGTATCGCACTATGATCATCCTCTTCAATCGATGATGGTATTGATACGGAGAACAAATACTTTTCCATCCATGCACTTGCACCTGATTCGTTAAATGCTCTTACCCTCCAGAAATAACTTTTACCGTTTTCCAATTCGCTGGGGTATGTGAAAACCGTGTCCGTAACATTCATATCAAGCAGTACGTCCCCTGCCACATTTTCGAGCTGGAATTGATATCCATTGGCAAGGAAGGCACTTTCCCATATAAAAACGGGTTGTACTGATTCTTTCGAACCCCATCCGGGACTAACCGGTCTGTGAACCGTTTCCGGTACGGGCATCGATCCTTGCGTATAATCCCAATTACCAGCTCCGACACCTGCAAGTACCATCGCCGGAATATCCTCAGGGTCATCGAGCGCATAATCATAATATCCCGAAGGGAGGAAAACTTCTTCTCCGAGCGTCCCCTTTGTTGCCGGCACTGCGGTATTGACAAAAATATTGTTTTGTTCGACAAGATATCCCTCTGCACTTGTTCCGAATCCGATATGCCAGGGGTTGTTTACGCTTTCAAAATAATTACCCTCTACCAAAACCTGGGCATCCATCGTTGATGCAATTCCATAGGATGTAATATTGTGGTAATAGTTGTTGAAAATATGAAATTTCCCGAAACGAGTACGTGGATGTCTGCTTCGCGATGCCATATAATTATGATGTAACGTTGTATTCAGGCGACCGATATCCTGGGTTTGTCCGTCTCCGCTCCCGATGAGGATCATCATGCCCTGCTGTCCTGTAATAAGGTCGTCAAACCGGTTCCACGATAACGTTACATACGACGCTGCATTGTTAATACTTAAACATTCATCGGAATACCGTTTGAATGTATTCTGCGTAACCCAGATATTTTCGGAACCGCCGGTAATTTCGATTGCATCGTTGGCCGGTCCGCGTTCACCGATCTCAAGCTGATGTTTATAATCGTGAACATCCGGATCGTATGTTCCGTCAAACGTCAGGTTCTGAATTATGACGTTTTTGATACCCGATAAACGAAAAGCTCCGTATAAAATAGTAGCATTCGGACCGATACCCCGTATTGTCGTATTGGAAGCAATGTAATAAGCTCCGTTACGTTCAGCGTAATTGCCGATTCCGCGAATGATCTCAATAGTATCGACAACATTAATCACATATGGTTCATCTCTTGTGGCATATCTGAGTAAATCATATGCATTTGTAACGGTAACTTCCGTGCCACCTTCACCGCCGGTTATACCTTCACCCATTGTTGCAAATCCCATTGGTTCCGGCAGAGGTCTAATAAAATATGAATGATCCTCACCTGCATTAACTGCATCTGCCACAGAGGAATATAAAAATTCCGTGCTTAGAAGAATTAAACCGGTAATAATAACAATAATGACTAACGGAATAACATTTTGTAAAAATCCTCTCATTATAAATCCTCCTCACTCTTTAGTCACTGAAGAAAATTGAAATATCTGGTGGCGTTATAATAACTAACATCCTTCACTAATCCACCTACCAGCTCAAAATCCCCCGGTAGCACCCCTCGCTCCATCTCTCCTCCCAGCACATTACATAATACTCTCCTAAAATACTCATGCCGCGGGAACGAGAGAAAGCTTCTTGAATCGGTCAGCATTCCGACAAACTGACTCAAACAGCCCATGTTCGACAACGTCTCGAGCTGTTTTTCGATCCCGTCTTTCTGATCGAGGAACCACCACCCCGAACCGAACTGCATCTTACCCGGAACGCTGCCGTCCTGAAAGTTGCCGATCATTGTTGCAATCAATTCATTATCGCGGGGATTTAAATTGTATATGATCGTCTTCGTAAGTTTGTTATCTTTATCCAGACTATCGAAGAACTTTGCCATTGGCCGGGCCATCTCGAAGTCGCCTATCGAATCGAATCCCGTATCGGGTCCGAGTTTGTTATACATTCTCGTGTTGGTGTTCCGCAGCGCTCCGATATGGTATTGCTGCACCCATCCTTTTTCATGATCCATTACACCGAACTCGTACAACATCGCCGATTTAAACTTACGTATTTCCTCGTTCGTAATCGACTTACCCGACATAACTTTTTGAAATATAGTTTCAACTTCCTTACCGGTATAATCATCAGCGTATATCTCTTCGATCCCATGATCGGACAACCTGCACCCGAGCGCTGCAAAATAATCGTGACGTTTCCGTATTGCCGTGAGAAAATCGGCGAGGTTATCTATCTGTATATCGGTTACCTCCGACAGCTTCTCAACCCATTTCGTAAAGATCTCCGGTTGATCGACCGCCATCCCTTTGTCGGGACGAAATGTTGGATAGACCTTTACTTTATATGAAGAATCTCTTCGTATCTTTTGATGATGTTCGAGCGAATCGGTGGGATCGTCGGTGGTGCAAATGACTTCTACATTCATTTGATTGATGATACCATTA
Source organism: Ignavibacteriales bacterium (assembly GCA_003562775.1). Lineage (GTDB taxonomy): Bacteria > Bacteroidota > Ignavibacteria > T3Sed10-11 > T3Sed10-11 > T3Sed10-11. The sequence goes on along the minus strand of PWTU01000366.1, from coordinate 2,329 downwards.
GTTGAAAACTCATCAGCAGCCAGTTTCTCATTGCATTCATTCCATATGTCCTCGGCAGTATCACCATTTAAAAGCCGGTCGGAGATACCGAACGGCCGTTTAAGCTCGAGATGAGTCCAGTGATAAAGCGGATTTCTCAAAGTTTTCGGTACGGTCTCAGCCCATGCTTTAAATTTTTCCCAATCATCTGCATCGCCGGTTATATATTTTTCATCGACACCGCAGGTACGCATTGCCCGCCACTTATAATGATCACCATATAACCACATCTGTGTTAAATTATCGAATTTCGTATCTTCCGCAATCTGATCGGGCGTGAGATGACAGTGATAATCGATGATCGGCAAATCTTTCGCATATTCATGATATAGTTTCTTTGCCGGTTCAGTTTCAAGGAGAAAATCTTCAGTGATGAATATATCACTTTGACTCATATATACCTCAACAAGTTTATTTAATTTAATCAGATTTATCTACTGCGCGAGTCAGCGAGTCGCGTTACAAGCTTTGTTAACCACAGTGCAATCCGGTAAACCGCGTTATGTTACTGCTTTATATGCCTGCGGTACATATTCCTTACATTTCTTCTCGGCAAATATCGACTTTAAGCGGGCATACCGCTGTAGTCCGTTTACAAGCGGGATACTCACCCAGTCTTCGCCGATGAGCGGCTGGGCATACCGGATGAAAGCATCGGTTACATCGTAGCGGTGTTCGGCAATCCACTGTTTGGGGAATTCCCGCTCGGAGTTTGCTACTTTCTCAAGCGGTACCTTGTCGTAATCAACCATATAAATATTACCGGGACGCCGTAAGATGGTCGCCATATAACCAGATCCTTCATCTTTCGCTATTTCTACGGCCATCTGTCCCACGCGGTATGCCTCTTCGAGATCGACTGCCGAGGCGTATATCATGTTATGACGCTGATCCGTTCCGGGTACGTTCACTCTCGCGGCGCCCCGCGCTTTTATACCGTTGTCGTTCAGATGATTCACGAGCATCTGTCCCACCGTTATCTTACTTGCCGAGAACTGCGTATGCCCGAACGAATCCTTCGTCTCACCGATATCTCCCATCGGAAATCCCTCGCTTACAACGACTATGACCCGGCCGGATCGCTGTACTTCTTCGTTAATGGAGTCGGTCATATATTCCCGAGTTACATCCGATTCTTTCATATAAATTTGCAGCGGTAGTTCCCTGTGCGGATCGGCAAGACGTGCCGCGGCGGGAATGAAGCCGATCTTCCGTCCCATCACCTGAACAACCAAAACCGGATCTGCAGGACAGGAGCCGTTGTTTTCTTCGTTCGCGTTCTGTATGTTCAATGCCCAGTATCGTGCAATGCTTCCGTAACCGGGCGTATGATCGATCAATTTGAATTCCGAATCCCCTACATCATTATCTATCGTCTTCGGTACGCCCGTGCCGACCAGGTCAAGACCTTTTTCCTGACCGAGCTTTGCTACCTTATTTGCGGTGTCCATGGAATCGTTGCCGCCTATATAGAAGAAGTATCCGATATCATGCGCTTTAAATACTTCGATTACGCGCTCGAAATCCGCTTCCTGATGCTTCTTCAATTTATACCGGCATGTGCCGATCGAACCGGCTGCAGGAGTTGTACGAAGCAAACTGATTTCTTCGGCGGATTGCGCCGACATATCGATCAATTCTTCCTTTAAAACTCCTTCGATACCGTGAAATCCGGCGTACACCGATCCGAATGTTTCTGGATACAGCCTACAGGTCTCAACGATCGCCCGGAGCGAATTGTTGATGACTGGTGTGGGTCCGCCGGATTGGGCGACGACGACGTTTTTGGTATTCATCTCTATCTCCTATATTCAAAAAAATCCTAAATCCTAATTTTCTAAATCCTAACAATATCAAAATTCAAATTAAAGAATTACCAAAACCTTTCGGCCGACATGTTTTGAAATTTGGGTTTTGATCATTTGAGATTGCTTAGGATTTACAGTTTAGTAAATTAGGAATTAAATTTTCATCCACTCCGTATGAAACACACCCTCTTTATCAACACGCTGATAGGTGTGTGCGCCGAAATAATCGCGCTGTGCCTGGAGCAGATTTGCGCCGAGACGCTCGTGCCGGTATGAATCGTAATAACTCAATGCCGAACTGAATGCCGGTATCGGAATTCCCATCCGCGAGGCATCGGCAACAACCCATCGCCAGTTGCTCTGTGTTTTCTTAATAACATCGTTGAAATACGGATCGAGCAACAGGTTCTTCAGCGACGGATTCTTATCGTACGCATCCTTAATCCTCTGGAGAAAGTGAGCGCGAATTATACATCCGCCCC
>PWTU01000222.1 GCA_003562775.1 Ignavibacteriales bacterium | reverse complement strand
TTCCTATCAACACTTTCAGACAGAGTTGTAATTTCGGCTTCGTTTTATGAAACAATTGGAGCACTGCATCGAGCCGGTCTAATTCTTCGTTAATTATTATATCTGTCGTTGGAGAATCGTCGCTGATAAAATCCACATCGAGCACGTTGACCGTTACTTCCTTTTTCTTTAATTCCGTTTTTTTGCTTATATATTCCAGGCAGAGATTCCGAATGACCGTTGATAAATACGTTATGAGATAATACGACCGGTCATAATGTTGTTGCATTAATTTAATTTTACTGCCGATCAACTTTTCGTTCACGTATTGAACCATATCATCTTTTTCAGAATAGCGTAATAATCCGCTTCTGACAAAGTTGCCTGCGGTTATTTCGATTGTCGACTGGTGTGTTTCTATAAACTTATCGGGATGATTGTAGAGAAGGTCGATATTGTGTTCATTTTTATTCACAATAGCACCTAGTGGTCTGGACGGGTTTTTCAAAGGATCTCTTCAAACCGGGCAGAATCTCTTTATTAGAAAGTACAAATTAGCTTCGTAATAATCAACCGGCCGGTAGGGTTTTACATATACTTTACACCCCGATCATAATAAACCCGCTCCAGAGCATCGGTAATGATGATTCTTCGCGTCAGATCATGTATAGTTTTGCATTTCGCAGAGCATCGGGATACGTTTCTCCGGCGATAACCGTACTTCCGGGAAAGGTTGGATGAAAAACCAAAGAAAAAGCGTGGAAGTAAAAAGTAGTCTATCATTGTGCTCTTCCCCCCTTCAACTCATTCATCACCCTCGTAATCCAGGTCCTGCTCACTCCAAGATGACGGGCAAGATCAGCCTGGTTCTTTACGTACCCCTGCTGAATTAACTCACGATATCGAATGGCAAGTGAAAGCCGATCTATCCGTGCATGAATCCTAACAGGAACCAAATCCTCCGGAATTTCAAAGAATTTTGTTAACCGGCGTTCGGCATCACGAGATAAATCTATTTTTTTGTATCCTTCCCTCCTGTCAATACTCCAGACAACCTCCCTATGCGCTCTATTTCGCATAAATACAGGAATTTCTATTCTGAAGGGTTTAGAGTTTTCGTCCGTGTCGGGGAGCAAGAAAAGGCCAGAAATAACTGTCTGGCTTTTTTATTTTATTGTTTATTAATGAGAACAATCGGCTGTTATCCCGACATAGTTTGTCACGCGGGATCCTGTTTACCCACCGAAGTCCGTGAAACGGACGTAGGTCGGCCTGTGGAGCCATATAGCCCGAAAACTCAAAACTGATTCGGGTTGGTTTACAAAATCATTCCAGGTCTTTTTTAATGTTCCATCGGATCTGATAAAAACTCGACCACGCCATCCTTTTCTCTCCTAAAGTCATCGTAGGCCCAAAATTTATAACTGAATATTTAATATCGTATCTCCAATACACCAATTCGAAGACTGCAACAATCTATATATTAAATCCGTATAATAGTCTGTCCTAAAACTATTCTGTTCGTCTTCTCAATACACCTTAGATAACCGGAAAGGATTTCGAAATGAACTATAGAATATTGTCCTCCATTGTTGCATTACTTTGCGGCATCCTTATCGGTATACCGGCAAACGCTTCATCCATTCAAATCGATTGGAAACCCGTATATTACGATATGAATATCCGAATTGATTTTCATTCAGAAAAATTATATGCCGATTGTAAAATAACGATAATGAACAATACCGGCAAACCGGTACAGGAAATTCCATTAATGTTGTACAGACTGTTACGCGTTACGTCGGTAACGGATGAAAACAACAACGAACTTTCCTTTCAACAAAACGTAACAACATTTAATGATTTTCCGAAACTACAAGTTAACGCCATACAAGTCAATGTACCTGAAAAGATTGCTCCAAAGGAACGCTATACCATGCGTCTCTCATATGAAGGATATATTTTCGGCTATGCCGAAGCGATAGGAGCCGCTTACCGGGAACGAATCGGAGAGCCCTTTACGATACTCCGGTATGAATCGTTTGCCTACCCAAACCCCGGACATCCAACACAACAAACGCTGTTTGCTTTTATTTTCTATTCTTATGACTACCAGGTAAAGATTACGGTTCCTGAACATTTAGTCGTCGCCAACGGAGGGAGACTTCTCAACAAAACCGTTCACGATGGACAGGTATCGTATACCTACGAAAATATCAAACCTGCCTGGCGAATGGATTTTGCCATTGCTCCTTACCAACTGCGAGAAGATAATGGATTGAGGATATTCTACCTCTCCAACACTGAAGAGGAAGTCGGCCGTGCCATGAGTTTGATCAAACGCGCTTTGAATCTATTTACAGAATGGTTTGGGCCCTTAAAAGATTTCCAAAATTTTTCCGTTATAGATATTCCCGAAGGTTACGGCGCACAGGCTGATGTTACGAGTATTTTTTTGAGTAGTGAGGCTTTTTCAATGCAGGATTTCAATATACGTCTCTACCACGAGTTATCTCATCTTTGGCACCCTATGGAGACCGAGCCCTTTCCACCCTGCCGGTGGAATGAGGGACTTGCAACATTCCTTCAATATCTTGCCGCCCAAGAATTAGACGATAGACCGGGGTTGGTTGACAGAATGAGTAAGGCAATGCAGCAAAAATTTATTAATCAATGCATAAATACGCCGAATTGCTTAGAAACACCCTTCATTGACTATGGTAAAACACTGATGTGGGATTTTTCGTATACAAAAGGCATGGTTCTTTTTCATGTTTTATACGAACTTATCGGTAAAGAAGCATTTACGAATCTTATAGGAAATTATTACGATATGTATTATGAAACCGGAGGTTCTACGCACAATCTTACTGCTATGATAAAACAATTACCGCATGGTGGAGTATCACGATTCGTAGATGAATGGTTTTACGGAATGGAATCCAACGAATACTTAATTGAAGAGAAAAGTGTGAGAGAGATAGTAAATATGTATAATGAACGTAATTAATCGAACACATTACATAGATAAACCAACGTTTGTAGTTTAATATAACTTCAGAATTTATATCTACAAAATACATTTAACCACCTTCACAGAGGAACTATCATGAACCGACTTTGCATTCTTTACATCTTCATATTTTTATTGATCCCGTATCTCAGCTGTACTTTGCCTGATGACTCAACCATCGCCATCGTCAACGTGAATGTCGTACCGATGGATTCAGAACGCATACTGACTGATAAAACCGTCCTCATCGAAAACGGCATCATAAGAGCGATAGGAAAATCCGATCAGATCACTATTCCTACGAAAGCTATCAGTATAAATGGTGCGGGGAAATATCTTATGCCGGGACTTGCAGAGATGCATGCGCACATTCCTACGCCGCTGGAAACTCTACCCGACGAGTGGGATAAGGAAGCTTTTCATAAATGGGATGAAAATGTACTATTCTTGTATGTCGCAACCGGGTTTACAACCGTGCGCAACATGTACGGAGATCCGATGCATCTCGAGCTGAGAAAACGTGTTGAACGCGGGGAGCTTATCGGTCCGCGGATATGGACGTCCGGTCCTCCGATCAGCGGAAACACCGTCCAGACCGTCGAGCAGGCGCGGGAAATTCCCGCAGAGCAAAAAGCTGCCGGATACGATTTAATTAAGATACTTCCGGGACTAAAACGCGAAGTATATGAAGCGCTGTATGAAGCGGCAAAAGAAGCTGACTTCTGGTATGCGGGGCATGTCTCGGCGGAAGTCGGGGTACCCCGCGCTCTGGAAACAGGCTATTTAACGATAGACCATCTTGACGGGTACATCGAGATAATCATTGCCGACGATGCCGACGATCTACCGGCAAGTATGTTCTTTGGTCTTACACTGATCGATTATGTAGATGAAACGAAGATCAAAGAAGCAGCCCAACTCACAAAGGAGTCGGGCGTTTGGAACGTACCGACACAAGTCCTTATTGAATTTATGCTCAGCGGAAAGGACCCCGAGGAAATGGCACGGTGGCATGAGATGAAGTACGTTCCCCGTCCGTTGCTTGAACACTGGAAACATGTGACCCGGAATTTTCAAAGCTGGCCCGACTACTCTCAAGAACGGGTGGACCGTTTCATCGACATCCGCCGGCAATTGATAAAGGCGCTGAACGATGAGGGAGCGGGAATCTTACTCGGCGCTGACACGCCGCAATGGTGGGTCGTACCGGGCTTTGCTCTCTATCATGAGCTTAGATCATATGTTGAATCCGGATTGACGCCATATGAAGCGTTAAAAACAGGAACAACCAATGTAGCCCGTTTCTTAGAAATCACCGATAAAGCAGGCACAATCGAACAGGGCAAATGGGCTGATATGGTCTTACTTTCCGGTAATCCGCTGGACGACATAGCAAACGTCGAAAAAGTCGAAGGTGTGATAGTGCGGGGCACGTGGCTGTCGAAAGAGGAGATAGAAGCGAGGTTGGGGGAGATTGCGGAGATGTATGGGGAGTGATGCAATAATGGGTTGATAAAGAGAGATCGGAGGTCAGAGATCAGGATATTGGAATCCGGCTTTCGGCAATTTAATCGATGGTCATTATCCGGCCCGGATATTTGACTCTTATTTTATATAGAGATGTTCTGGCAGCAATATATAATGTTTTATTATCTGCATCACCAAAGGTGACACATGCGGGCCTTTCCGGAATCTTAATGACATCGATCATTTTACCGTGTGTATCATAAACATAGATATGCCCGGCAGGAATATAGACATTGCTTTCAACATCTACTGCCGCATCGAGTTCACCCCGTTCTGCAATCAGTTCGGGATTTCTCAGCGAACCATCTGATTGAACCTCAAAACGATAGGTTTTTTGACCGAATTCATCTGCAATATAATAGTGGGTATTCGGAACAGCTCTTTTTAAAGAAACAGTCCGTCTTAAATCGCTGAAATGGGGAATGAACGTGATGCCGTCCGTTGCAATGAAATGGTTTTCAAGCGGATTGGATTGTTCCCTAAAATACCGCTGGTAGGATGAATATGTCACAGGTGGTTTGCTTTCTGAATAAGTGGTTATATCCAGAAAATCGTGCTCGTCCCGCCACAGATGTCCGGGAAGCACGGCGATTCTTCCATCATGAGAATCAGCAGCAACTTCAGGAAGGGGAGATAAATCAATGAGCCCGATTTCGGGATTAAATGCCGCCAACTCTCCCTGCCGGGTACTAACAAGCAGATTACCGGACTGATCAAAAACCAAGGCTGAAGGCTCAAAAGGCACATCGGCAATAAGTTTAAGCTCATCGTCTTCGCCTGAGTATCTGTAAATATGTTTTTTCCGTGAATCCGTAAAATAGACATTACCTTCACTGTCGGAAGTAAGTCCGGCAATCCATTCAAACCCTCCCGCTACTTTTTCAGGCATTGTGGAAAGTGCAATACCTGATGGAAACATATCTTTATTATTTTCTTTCGGCGGATTCCCTGAAATGGTGAGTCTGGCTATTTCCCGTTCCCGGACCTGATAATTATGGGTATTATCATATACCGTATTATCAAATGAATAAACCGTCGGGCTGTAAAGATGGATGCCGTGGAATCGAAGGTCATGTGAATTATTAATCCAGACACCGTACGGGAAAGATGTTTTCATTCTAATCACACGATACAAATAAAGGTTCGCAAATTCGATGTTACTTGAATCCTCTATCCTGACCGGCAGCGCTTCGGGACCTTCAGCGCTTTCTTCTTCGAATTGAATTGCATATAATTTCCAGTTGGAGACATTATTTATAATCAATTCATTCCGAACATGATGTTCGACCGACATCGCATAAATTCTTCCGGGCGTAGAAGTGTTTGAAATATATATTCCTGCTTGCGCAAAAGAGTTAGGCGTCCATATATTTTTAAAAGTACCGCCTCCGCCGTCTGTAATCCATAAACTCCAGTATTCCGAATCCCACTCTCTGTCATGATAGGGATTGGTCACCCGGAATTGATCATAAACCGGCACACGGGCTCCATCGGCATTATAGGTACCATGGCAGCCAACAAATCTCACGTCATTCATCATTGAATTTTCGCCTGCCATCCATTTGGCTGCAACCGCCCGGTTGTTGTAAGCGCCTGTATTAAGCCCTATTCCTGTTATAATATTTTCCCCTTTTGGGGGACTTTCAAGCAATGGCTTCGGAGAACCGGGCCCCTCAAATCCGGGGGCTATATCCGCCAAAACCAGTTGAGTGGTCATAGGATGCAGGCCAATCAGCACCGTATTCGGTTTCAGCCGGATTGTTTCTGTTACTATATACCGTCCGGTTGGTAAATATATTGTGTTGAATTGTTCAATGGCCTTTTGTACCGCTTCCGTATCATCCGTTACTCCGTCTCCTTTTGCTCCAAGCTCCCTGAGATTCACCCAGTCTTGTGCGGGCGGAAGCGAAAATATATCCGAAGGAACCGGAGGAGGTACCTGTTTAAGAGGAACCCAATCAAAGGTTGTTTTTACCTCAGGATCAGCCCCGAGATCATCTATCTGCATTCCATGACAAAAGTCTTCTACAAGATATACCGGTGCGTCAACTTTTATTTTGTGGCCGCTCTTTCTGTACTCAGCCAGTACCGGAACATTGCTGCAAACAATATTTTTAAAATTATACTGGGAGCGGGCATTATACTCATCACTGATAACGACTGCGGGACCGGCAATATTCTCAAACCGGGAATCTGTAATAAACAATTCTTCCGCGCGGTCGGGGTTTACAACAATTGCGTGGGGAACATTTTTAAAATGATTTCTTACAAGAGTCAAACCTCCTTCCTCAGTAGAAATTGCTGTTTTTCTTTGCCCTTCAAAATAAGAATCAATCATTAAAAAGGGCCAGCTGGGCGAGGGTTTTGTTGTAATTATACCGTAATCCCCTCCGATAAACCGGCAATTATCAATTTCATTTCCTACCTGTTCCACTCCTGCTCTTCCTTCTCCGATAAAAAAATCTACATGAGCAATATAACTATGCTGTGCAAAGAATGAACGTACAGCTATTGCAGCGTGATTTCCATCTTTGATGTGAAAATTAATATTACTGATAGCACTGTAAAAAGTAGCCGGATTAGCATCCCGAATGGGTCTTCCCTCCTCAG